>JAURYY010000272.1 GCA_030653695.1 Paludibacter sp.
AAACAGTTTAGTTGTCAAAAATAATTAAAATCTTTTATCAAAACTTTATCAAAGTTTTATCAAACTTTACTTATCTTATTTAATTGTTTGTATTAAAGTATTTTAAAATTTCATGTTTTTTTTCGACCAGGAAATATTTAACAAATATTATAATTCAGGAATGGGTTGTTAGTGTTTTTAAAGAATATCACTAAAGTTTCGCAGGAGTTTAAGCTCAATATAGAAGGGGATAAACTTCTGCGGTTTTTATCAACGTCCCTTTATTTTAAAGACTTTACGTCACATGACAAAAAAACGTTAAACAGCCATTTTTAGGACATTCTCTTGTTTGATTGCTTTTAATGCCATCAGCATTACATTGTATTGTTTTTCGTATTGCTCGTTGTTAAGAATACGTTCCATCAATTCATCAATGTCTATTTCACATAAATCCATAAGGAAATTGATTAATTCAATGATAACCACATTCAACCTTTCCCACAATGTAAATTCTAAAAGACTCTTTTGAGTTTCCCGAAATAGCTCTCCCATTGTTTGATAGGAACTAAATCGTTTTTCCAATGTAAGGACAGTATGCGTTATCATGGTTACTGTCAGGGAAGCAATTTGTCCATCGAAATTTGTACTTTGGTATTTTCCCAACTTCAAGTACTGTTTGCATTCCTTGAAAAAGACTTCTATGCTCCACCGGATTTTGTAAATATCCATCATCTCAACGAATTTAAGTTTCACATTGGTGGTGACAACTGCTCTGAAATTTCCTTTAGTGCCGTATTTAATGAGAAATAGCCTTAACTCAACACCTTGATAATTTACCCGTACATCCATGTATCTGCACTTGAATTTGCGGGAGTAATGTGATGTTTTTCTTTCCAATAGGGCTACCAATCCGCCGGTAGTATATGACTTTCCTTTGTACTCGAACTTATGTCTGTTCATTACAACCATACCTAAAAAATGGACTGTTCCTTTTAGCATAGTTCTCACTACTTTTATCAATTCAATACAGGTAAACCAACTGTCTGTGAGTACGTAATCAACAAGGAAGCCCAATCTGTCTGCCCTTTTCAGCATTTTTATGGCAGAATCAATCTTACTTTCATCCAGCTCCTTTTTCCGTTGTTCGGTACAACTGTCTTTTTCACGCACTTTTTTATGCTGTAATCTTTGTTCTTTTTTGGTCAGTCCGCCTTTATTATTCTTGCCTAATTCATGGTGTACCGAAAAGTCAACCCCTAAAAAGTTCATGCCATCCCAATATCCTAACACCAGCATTTTTAAACCTAATACAGATTTGTGCGTAACATGGTCGAACACTTTGGTTACTCCTTCGATAAACTTTCCGGTTTTCTGTATCAGCGTATCATCAATGATATAACAGCGTATAGTTCCTTTTTCCGGTTCTTCGCCCTTGATTTTTACTATCTGGTAATACTTGAGCAAAAGCCTGCGATAAAGACCGCGCCAGTTAATTAGAGGGTTTTCCATTAAACGATAATATACACACTTCTCTCCACATAGTATCACATTGCTTAGCTCTTGACGAGTGGCTTGATAAATGCTTAAACCTAATGTCTGGATCGTACATAACCAAATCAATACATCTGTTAACTTATATCCTTTTTGTTTTATCTGGATATAATGCTTTAAGGTAGTACCTAAAGCGAAAGGTTGCATAAATTGCTGTATTCCCCTTATCGTTGCAACTTCATTTGAAAGAACGCTTTGTAGTTCATCTATTTTTGCTAATTTTGTGTCCATAAGAGTGGAGTTTTTGTGTATTTACGACTTTGTTTATAACTACCTCAAAGATAGTAAATTAATCGTAAATTCCACTCTTTTTAATAATGTTTAACCCCTCATTATCAGTAATTTATTTTGCTGCGAAACTTCAGTAATATCTTAAAAACCAATTGTTAATAGTAATATATTTGTTTTTTCCATACTCATTTGATTAAAAATGAAAGCCGAGAATATAGAGGTAAATGGTATACAGATGTGAAAGCCAATAAAATTCAAAATCAGTTATTAAACAGGCTGGAACAAAACCCTGTAAATATAGCTTCAACAGTTATCGACAGATTACCCTGGGAGAACCCGCCGATTGAAGTATTCAAAGCAGATGAACCGAATTTTCATTTTTGACGAACTTTTACTGCTAAAAAACAGGCAGTATGTTTGCAGAATAAATCAAAAAGTGTACATTTGCAAACCACTACACATTTCATAATGGTTTGCAAATAGAAACTATGGAGAAATCAAAAGAAAAAACAAAAAGCATCAACTGGGATACTTTCCTGGTTAATTTGCGGGCTCAAGGTCGCTATACATTTACATTCGATGATTTGCGGAAAAGCTTTGAACTTTCGGAGGAAGCTCTTTTGCAGGGATTGTATCGGTCTAAAACTAAAAAGCAAATTGCCCAGATTCGAAAAGGTTTTTATGCCATTATTCCTCCAGAGTATTCGAATCAGGGGATGTTACCTCCACATTTGTTTATTGATGATTTGATGAAGTCATTAAATAAACCTTACTATGTGGCTTTGTTTTCTGCTTCTGC
>JAURYY010000279.1 GCA_030653695.1 Paludibacter sp.
ATAAATATATGAAAATCAAAGTTTAATACAACTATTAATTTGATATTAATCGGTGTAAATTAATTACTAAAACGGTGTAAATTTGTTGATTTTTCACCGTTTTATAGTTTAAAAGCTATAAATAAATAAATTATAGTATTATACTGTAAGTTAATAATATTTTTGTTCTACTGTAAGCGGAATGTCGATTGAATAAAGAGAATTTGTGTAGCTGCCAATGATGCCAATACCTCCAATGACGTTGCTGTATATTTGTACCGGTTCCGAAAAAAATTCATTCACCGTTAAGTTTGCCACACGACTCTTGGCAAACATAAAATAGGACTTTGAAATGCTTTGGATATTGATGTGTAGTTCACTTTTGATAGGAGTATTGAAATCAAATTTAGGATTGTCAATTCTGTTAACTACTTCATTAAAATAAATATACTCGTAAAAATTACTGTAGAATTTCAAACCGTACTTTTTACTTTCGAAAAGTTCGTCAGTAAAAACAAAATAATCATTGTTGCTACCCTCATTGAAAATCCCCCTTTCGGAGTTTTTGCCGAATACTAAATCTTCCGAATAGAAATAAAACGGAGCGTCCTTATTTGTTCCGTCTGCAAAGTATTGACGAACGGTTACCATAAGACGATAAAAGTTCTTAACGTTAGGCAGATCCATGAAATTGACTTTGAAATTTAATTGCTTCGTATTAATTTTTCCAATAGTATCAATTTTTAAGCCTCCTGTTGGTTTACTCGAAACAATTGTAATGGGTGTAGATTCAAGCATTCTTGATGTGGTGTCCACCGATAAAATATTTACGGGTCGTATTATTTCGGTAGTGCCCGATACTTGGCTAAAATCAGTGTTCTCGGCGGTAATTCTTATGCGGTTATTTACTGACGGCATATATGTTCCCAAGTAATATCCTTCACCGATGCTTTTCAATTTCTCAATTTTCACATCGTTTATCCATAAATTTACAACAGCATTGTTTACTACATCAAAACTTGAATCATCCTTTAAAAAGAATTTGCTTTTCGATACATGCACTTTAACAAGTGAGTCAGGAGTAAAGAAGCTATTCACCACTAAGAGCGGGCTGGTTTCTTCACCATTAAATTTAATTTCATTTTCGCACGAAACCGCCAAAAGACTGATGAGCATCAAAACTGCAAGATGTATATTCATTGTTTTCATTTTTATTTTAAAATTTATAGGCATAACTTATTGAAGGAATGACAGGGAAAAGTGTTAATTTATTCAACACTTTCCGACTGGTAAATGTATTTGTACTGATATTATGATCTGTTTTGGTAGAGGTGTAAATCAGAAATGGATTCATTTGATTATAAGCATTATAAACACTTATGTTCCAAGTTCGTCTGCCATGTTTTTTTTGTTTGTGAAAATTTACGCCCACATCCAATCGGTGATAATCGGGGAAGCGGTAGTTGTTACGTTTATTAATGTACGGCAATGAACTTATATAACTATATTCATTCCCGGGAATGGGAAAAGCATTATAGTTTTGTAATCCTAATGTGCCTGCGTTGCCGGTGCTGTACACCCAGGTTCCCGAAATATCAATCCTATCGCTGAACTTATGCGAAACAACCAAACTAAAGTCGTGCCGCCGGTCGTACTTGGCAGGGAATACTTCACCATTGTTCAGTTCCTGACCTTCGCGGTTGAATAATCTTTCGGATTTCGACCATGTGTAACCAATCCAACCGGTCGTTTTCCCTATTGATTTCTGTGCCAGGAATTCGACTCCATACGCCCAACCATCGCCCATGCTCACTTTATCTTCCCAGCCGGTACTTGTTCCTAAAAATGTTGCGCCATCTTTATATTCAATCAGATTGTGCATCGATTTATAATAACCTTCGAGCGATAAATCGACCATATTCAGTAAATTGTAAAAAACTCCTGCCGAGTATTGGTGCGACCGCATGGGTTCGATACGTTTGGTTACAGGCACCCACAAGTCGGTGGGTAAGCTGATGGTATTGTTCGACAATAAATGAATATATTGATTCATTGCTGCATAACCAGCTTTCAACGAAAGTTGATCAGTAAGCAAAACACGAACGCCTAATCGGGGTTGAAGGGAGTGATAAAATTCCTGTTGAACATAAAATGTAGAATAGTGTAATCCTATATTAGCTTTAATAAAACTTCCGATATTGATATTATCTTCGATATAAAGTGAGGTTTCGTGCGAAAAAATACTCTGATCACCAATCGTTGTATCCATTTTCTGAATAGCACTATCGTTTTGCAATTTGTATTGAGCCACCGATACTCCGGGCCTGAAAGTATGATTGGTGTAACTGCCTCCGAATTTGATATCGTGGTTAGGGTTGGGCGCATAATCGAAATCAACTTTTGCGCCATAATCTTCAATGCCAGAACGATAGCCGAGCGTAGTGGATAAATTGATTTTGCTCGGGGGGGTTTTTATTTCTTGTTTCATGGTAGTTCCCACGTCCATGTTGAATCGGTATCGGGTGTAAGTAGCGGTTGTATTCATAAACAATTTGTTGTTGATGATATGATTCCAACGGAGTGCGGTAATAATATTTCCCCAATCCCAATTGAGTTTAAATCGTGTTTCCTCGGTGCTGTTTTGTAAATCTTTGTAACTTTGCCGTAAGTTGGCATATACCACATCATCGCCTATGTAAGCACTTAAATAAAGTCGGTCTTTGTCCGAAAATTTATGGCTGATTTTGGCATTCATATCATAAAAATAGTATCCGGCAGTCATATTTACATCCTGATTTTCAGAATCTCTGTTTTGCTGTGCTGCAACTAACTTGATGAGTGGCTGCATTAAAACATCCAAATAAGTGCGGCGGGCAGAAATATTAAAAGTAGTATTTTCGCTGAACAGCGGACCTTCGAGGTTGAATTTCGAGGAAATAACGCCAACAGAAAAATTGCCATGAATGGCTTTGTTATTTCCATCGTTCATACGTATGTCTAATACCGACGACAACCGTCCGCCGAAGCGTGCCGGAAAAGCACCTTTATAAAGCGTTACATTTTTGATGGCATCGGGATTGAAAACTGAAAAGAATCCGCCCATGTGATTTACATTGTAAACGGGTACTCCATCGAGCAAAAATAAATTTTCGTCCGGTCCGCCACCACGCACATAAAAACCGGCTGAGCCTTCGGTTCCGGCTTGTACTCCGGGTAATAATTGTAAGGCTTTAATAATATCGGCTTCGCCAAAAAGTGTGGGGACTGATTTTATCATGCTTATCGGTATTTCGATGGCGCTCATTTGCGAACCTTTTACTCCAAGCTCACGTTGAGTACCGATAACTGTAACTTCTCTCAGTTCGATCGATTCGGTTAATTTTATATTGATTAATGTGTCTTTGGTGAGTTTGAAAATGCGGCGTTGGGTACCAAATCCAACGTAGGTATATTGAATGTCAACTTCGCCTTTGGGCAGCGTGAGTGAATAGAATCCATAATTATTGCTCACTGTTCCCTTGCGGGTATTAGCATCGTAAATGGAACTGCTGATAAGTGTTTCGCCGCTTTTTGCATCGGTTACATAACCGCTTATTGTGAAGTTTTGTGCCGATACAAAGTATGAAATGAACAAGAAATAAAAAAGCAGAATAAATAATTTTTTCATTTATTTTTTTGTTATTAAGTGTTTCTTTTAATTTAATTATTGATGTGAAATGCCAAATGTAGAATAATTGTAATTTAAAACTTAACGCAAAATTACGACTTATTGTTTATACCAAAAATCAATTGATGGAGTAAGTTTTATTCCTGATTGTTTTCAATGTATTAAACAATTGAACATCATGGATTATTTCTCAATTAATTCAAACAGTTGGTTCAATGTGTAGATTGCCGAAATATCTTTTTTGGCTATATTGATCATAGCTTTGGCTACCTCGGCTGCATGTATCGGTTTATATTTTGTGAATATATGTAGCTTATTCAGAAAAAACATTAAATCAACAGCTATTTTTTCAAACGGTCGGTTATTTTCGCGCTCACCATATAACTGACCAGGACGCAAAATGTTGATTTTTTCGAATGGAAGGAGTTGAACTGCAGCATCCAATTTACCTTTCATGCGCGAATAAAAAATTGGAGAAAGTTCGTTTGCACCTGCCGACGAAATGAGCACATACCGCTTAACTCCATTTTTAGCTGCCGCTTCTGCCACATTGTACTGATAGGTGAAATCAATTAAAAATTGAGCGGCTTTATTGCCGGCTTGAGCAAGGGTTGTTCCCATACTCGAAAATAGCACATCGCCCTGAACTAAGTGGCTCCAGTTCAACGGTAAATCGAAATTAACTACATGTTCCGACAGTTTCGGGTGATTGATATTGGTTTTGCGTCTGACTAACGAGACAACTTCAGAATACTGATCCGACTTGATTAATAATTTTATAAGTTCAGTACCCACCATTCCGGTAGAGCCGATAACAATTGCTTTCATTTTTTAATTTAATTTCGTCAGGTTTTATAAACTACTGTTAGATTTTTTTTTGTGCAATCTTATTGGAAAAAAAATATGAACCAAAACTTTCAAACTTTCAAACTTTCAAAGCCTCAAAGCATCAAACTTCTTTACATCAACCGCTTTCTGGGTAAATAACTGCTGACAGGGTTGAAAATGGATTGGATTAGTGAACCATCAATATTCAAATATTCAATCCCGATTGCTATCGGGACAAACCCCTCAACCCCTCAAACTCTTAGCAATTAATGCTTACTCAGAAATTTGTAGTATGTTTCGAGTGTGTTGGTAACGTAAGCATAAGTTTCTTTACCACGGAAACGACCATATTTTACAACAGGATCGTTATAAAATTCAGGATCATTCTTTTTTAACAAAAACAAATCCACATTATCAAACCAGATGTATGGATTTTTACCATGTTTTTCGGCTAATGCCATGGCATCGAGAATGTGTGCGGGACCTGAATTATAGGCAGCAAGTATAAATTTTATGCGCTCTTCTTTATCGGTTACTTTTCGGAACGAAAGATTTAAACTTTTGATATACTGAACGCCGGCTTCAATATTTTTTTCGGGGTCTAAAATTGTTTTTTCGTCGAGCCCAAAAACGGCTGCTGTTCGAGGCATAAGTTGCATAACACCTGCTGCTCCAGCCCACGAAACCTGTTCGTTGTCAAATCCCGATTCGTGAAAGCAAACAGCAGCCAACATACGCCAATCCCAGTTAATATTTGAAGCATATTTTTTAAAATATTCATCGTATGGCGAAATAGCACCTTTCGGAATTTTCACTTTTTTAGCAGCAAAATAGGGACTTTTCCCCCAGTATTTAACAAAAATATTTTCTTCAAATTTTTTCGTTTCAGGTTTGCGAAGCCATGTTTCAATTTTATTTTGAAGTACTGTATTCTTTATGTTAATTATCCATCCGATTTTTTGTTTAAAACTCAGAGCCATTCGGCAATCTAACCGTTTGAAATGATTTTTATGCAGCATTGCTGTTCGATGATTCGCCACTGTAAATTCGATTTTTTTTTCAGCAACCATTTCGAGTAAATCTTCAATACTGGCAGTATCGTGGGCTAAATTCAGAGTTATTTCTCCGCCTATCTCCTTGTTTAACGCTTCTAATCTTTTTTGATAAATAGTTTTTGGTTTTATATAAACTGTTTTTCCATTCAGTTCGGTAGCATCAGATATAGTTCTGATTCCAATGTTTTGTACCAAAACAAGATGGCTTTCGGGTTGCGGAAAAACAAAACTGAAAATGGATTTAAGTTCTTTTGTTTTGAAAAAACTGTGCGCTGCAATATCTATTTCTTTATTAATAAGCATTTTAATAAGTTCTTCCTCGCTTGCAGTTTCATGAATTTTCATTTTTAAATTTAGAAAATGAGCAAGATGAAGAGCCATTTCATAATCGTAACCCAAAATTTCATCATCGTAATAAAAGTATGAGGTTGAGCCGTAAATAATGCCGACTTTTAATGTGTCGGTTGTCGAAATCTTAGCCGAATCGAAAGTTGGCAACATTTTTGAAATTTCATTTACAAATGTTTTTTTGCACGATAATAAAACAAATACAATGAAAATCAAAACGATATAAGATTTCTTTTTAATCATACGCCGATTTTAAATGAATTCAATATTTTCCTCTTTGATAGGATTTAACCCATTCATGCGGAGAAAAACCTGTGCTGTTGCCACCACATCTTTTTGGCAATAAAGCGCTATGCGATGTATGTTTCTTTCTTGATAATACACTTGTGCAACCTGGCTTCCATCAATGTCGTCTTTTGGCGTCGGAATTTCAAAAATAGCAGTAAGCAATTTCAATGAAATGTAATTTTTGTAATCACCGAATTTCCATAATTCAAGGGTGTCGATGAAAGTAATTTCCCAGGGTTTTTTCCCTGAAATTTGTAGAATTGAAGGTAGATGTATTCTGTTTATCAGCATCCGGCGACAAATATACGGAATGTCAAATTCTTTGATGTTGTGTCCGCAAAACGTTTGCTCGTGGGTAGTACAAAATTTAGAAATGAGCTGCGAAAAGTCGGTCAGGATTGTTTGTTCATCATCACCGACAAACGATTTGGTACGAAAGTGCATTTCTAAACCTCTGAGATGTATGAACCCAACCGAAATACATACAATCTTGCCGAATTCGGCGTAAATACCAGCGCTGTTTCCGAAAGCTTGGGCGGCAGTAGTTTCAGCACTGTATTTTTCGGGCATCCGTTTCTGAATCAATTTGAATTTTTCTTCCCACAAATGCGATAATTCATCACGAAGTTCCGAAAAATCAGATTTTTGTGGAACCGTTTCTATATCTAAAAACATGATTTTGGTTAATTCGGTTAACAGCATAATGTTGCATATATTACAAATCGGTTAATTTTAGATTATTCTCTATGTATTTTGTCAGAATATCAATGGCAATATGATTGTTTCCTCCCTGCGGAATAATCAAATCGGCAAAGCGTTTGGTCGGCTCAATAAACTGCAGATGCATGGGTTTAACCGTTTGCTCATAACGTTCCATAATTTTATTCACCGACCGTCCGCGTTCCACAATATCGCGGTTAATAACCCGAATTAATCTGTCATCGGCATCGGCATCCACAAAAACTTTCAAATCCATCATTTTTCTCAAGTCAGGATTTGTAAGTACCAAAATTCCCTCTACAATAATAATGTGGCATGGCTTCACGGAAATGGTCTCCGTAGCACGTGTACATGTCAAATACGAATAGATGGGTTGTTGAATGGCATGACCTTTTCTTAATTCTTTCAAATGTTTTATCAGCAATTCAAATTCAATCGAAGTGGGATGGTCGAAGTTTATTTCAAGTCGTTCTTCGAGCGGAAGGTGGCTGCTGTCGCGGTAATAAGAGTCTTGTGGAAGAATGACAACTTCGCCTTCAGGCAACTTATCGACAATTTTTTTTACTACTGTGGTTTTTCCTGATCCGGTTCCTCCGGCAATTCCAATGATGAGCATAATGTTTGTTTTTCTTGGTTTTCAGAGCACTAAAATACGTATTTATTTTTTTTGATGAGGTGTTTTTTTTGTTTTTTTTTGAAATACTTATAAGCAATATTCATAATTAACAGATAATAAGTTATATAACATTTTTTTTTGCGCTTAGTTTTATGACTCGTCAGACATTTTTTTTTGATTTGATACACACTTGCTGAATCGTAAAATTTTGTATATTTGTGCTGATAATAAATTTAATCCAAGTTTTATGAAAATATTCGTGTCTTCTCCAAAATTTCTTTTTTGTTTTATGGCATGTTTGGCATTGATATTACAAGTAAAGGCTGCTGACAGATTCAATATTATTCCTTTTCCTCAAATATTAATTCCCCAGAATGGAAATTTTAAATTTGACAAAAAAACAGTTTTGTCAGTTTCTGACAACGATACAGTGGTGAAAAAACTTGCCGGACAGTTTGCTGCGCAACTCAAATTAGTTTCGGGAATAAATTTACAATCGCGCATAGCAAATAGTAAAACGCGCATCGAATTTATTAAAACTGATTCGGCTTTTACAAATAAAGAGGCATATCGTTTGATGGTTTCGCCTCGTTTTATTCGTATTGAAGCAGCTACTCCAAACGGTTTTTTTTACGCGCTGCAAACCATTTATCAATTACTTCCTGCCGACATTTACGGTAAAACCCGTTCTAAAATAAAAAAATGGGAAATTCCGGGTGTTAGAATTGAAGATGCTCCCCGCTTTTTATATCGCGGATTACATTTAGATGTTGCTCGTCATTTTTTTTCTGTCGAATTTATTAAAAAATATATCGATGCTATGGCAATTCATAAATTGAATCGTTTTCACTGGCATCTGACCGAAGACCAGGGCTGGCGCATCGAAATAAAAAAATATCCCGAACTTACCCGTGTAGGTTCGAAACGTATCGAAACGCTTGTGGGTAATTATTACGAAAACATGCCGCAACGATATGATAGTGAGGCTTATGGTGGTTTTTATACACAGCAGGAAGCTCGCGAAATTGTGGCTTATGCTGCCGAACGTTTTATTACTGTGATTCCCGAAATTGAAATGCCCGGACATGCCATGGCGGCTATTGCTTCATACCCTTATTTGTCGTGTACGCGTCAAAAAATTAAAGTGGCTACCTTATGGGGAATTTTCGATGATGTTTTTTGTCCACGTGATTCTACTTTCGATTTTCTCGAAAATGTACTGACCGAAGTTATGGATATTTTTCCATCCGAATACATTCATATTGGCGGCGATGAATGTCCGAAAACCCGATGGAAAACCTGTCCCGATTGTCAGGCCAAAATAAAAGAACTTGGTTTGAAAAACGAATATGAACTGCAAAGTTATTTTATACAGCGTATCGAAAAGTTTGTGAATTCGAAAGGAAGAAAAATTATCGGCTGGGACGAAATTCTTGAAGGGGGACTGGCACCCAATGCAACGGTTATGTCGTGGAGAGGAACTGAGGGTGGAATTGCTGCTGCCAAAAGCGGGCACGAGGTCATCATGACACCCATGTCGCATTGTTATTTCGATTTTTACCAGGCTGATCCTGCCACTGAACCTACGGCAATCGGAGGATTTATACCTTTGCAAAAAGTGTATCTTTACGAACCCGTGCCGGCTGAACTTAATGCAAAAGAAGCTCGATTTGTACTTGGTGCACAGGCAAATGTGTGGACAGAATACATGCCTACCTCAGCTCATGTTGAGTACATGGCATTTCCGCGTGTGTCGGCAATGGCTGAAGTGCTATGGACCAATCCGATGCAAAAAAGCTGGGACAGGTTCCGCGAAAATATGCCCAAAGAATTCGACCGGCTGAAAGTGCTTGAAATTAATGCAGCCAAAGCATTTTATGATCTTCGGTACGAAACAAGTATTCCCGAAACCGGAAAACTCGGAGTTAAACTTTTTTCGGATGATCCTAAAGTTGAAATTCATTATACTACCGATGGAAGTATTCCTACCATTAATGCGCCATTATATTCCGACCCTTTTGAGTTGACAGCATCCACAAAAGTTAAAGCTCAGAATTTCAACAATGGAAAAGCAACAGGAAAAGAATTGGATATTGATTTGGTAGTGAGTAAAATAACCGGAATTCATTACAAACAGATTACTAAAAACAAAAGTATAAATGAATCCAGACTGACTGATGGAATTACCGGAAACAAACGTACGAATACGCTTTGGGTTGGATTTACAGGTAACAATGACACTGAAATCGTTTTTGATTTACTAACCGAGCAGTGGATTCAACGATTCTCAGCCGGTTTTCTGAATGCTCCTGCACTTTGCGTAGTAATTACTCCCGAAATAACTATTTTTACTTCTGTAAACGGAATTGATTATAACCCGGTTGCAAGTGATAAATACGAGCCATCGACCAAAGGAATTTGGAGCATTTCGCGTCCCGAATTGATTTTCCCAATTACTAAAGCCCGATTCGTGAAAGTATTGATGAAAAATCCCGGATTGTGTATTAATGTAAAAAATCAACAGGTAAATAGTACGGTTTATATCGACGAAATAGGAATTTGGTAACAGAAATAGAAGACCTGTTTTTGTTTTAGCTCCTGTATTATCTGCCGCTTTGCAAGCAAGCGGCAGACTCGGGTGATAATCCCTTGAATGGTTAGAAGCGGATTTAGAAATACGAGTGTTCAGAAGATAGATTTTGGTATAAGATCGCTGTTTTTTTATTCTCTTATTTTTTTTCGATAAAAAAAAACGTCTCAATTATTTTTTCTATCCGAACACTAAATTTGTGTTACCCCCATTTACTGAACAACAATAGCCATAATTAATTCACTTAATTCAATTGTACACAGTTTTTTCGCTGTTTTGTATCCTAATTGACAGATTCTTTTAGATATAAAAATCAATATTGACATAATGCGAGTCTTAAACAAGAGTATTTTTATTCCATTTTCGTTTGTTGACATGAAGTTACTAATGTACTTTTATTTGTTATTCTGCTCCCTAATTATTCAATCATTTACCAATTCAATTTATGTAAACTTTGTTTTCATGCCCATAGAATATCGTTTTATTATGGCTGTAAGGTTAAATAAAGTTAAGTATCTATTTTGGTAAGGTTATTTAAATATCAGATAATTAAATAAATAAACAAATTTAAATGAAGGAAATTCAAATAAATAAAGTACTATGTATTGCAAGGTACTATGATCAATTATATATTTGCAGAGAAAAACAAAAGAAACGATCCCGATAGCTATCGGGAAAGTTACGAGTTACAAGGAAATAAGTAGACGGCAGCAAGCAAGGGGGCATGCCCCCAGGTACTCCTGAAGTAGTAAACGAGCAAACGGAAGAATTTATGAATGCCTCCTTTAACCTTCAAACTTTTCAAACTATAAATAAATGAACGCAGACAATATTAAATCGCAAATGCGCAAAGGTTACTTAGAATATTGCATACTGCTTATTCTGAGAAAAAAACCGGCGTATGCTTCCGATATAATTTCGGAACTGAAAGATGCCAAATTGATTGTGGTGGAAGGAACATTATATCCTTTGTTAACACGATTGAAAAATGGCGAATTGCTCGATTATCGCTGGGAGGAGTCGTTGCAGGGACCACCGCGTAAATACTACGAAATGACTCAACTTGGTCATGATTTTTTGGAAGAACTCGAAACTGCCTGGTACGAAATAAATCAGGTAGTGAATAAAATTAAGGAGTGAATATAATGAATAATTAGTAAAAAAATCTTATTGGAACAATTGCTAAACAAACAGAGAAACAAACAGAAACAATTTTAATATTATATAAAATGAAAAAGACATTAACCGCAAATTTAAACAACATCGTTTTTCACATCGATGATGATGCATTTGATAAGTTGCAAAATTATCTTGCTGATGTTGAGCGACATTTGTCGGAAGATGAAAAACGAGAAGTAATGAACGACATTGAGGCGCGTATTGCCGAACTTTTCACTGAACGTCTCCAGAAAAATAAAAATGTTGTCAATATTGAAGATGTTGAAGTAATTATCAGCGTGCTTGGAAAACCCAGTCAGTTTGCCGGAAATGAAGATGAGGATGAAAAAACCGAATCGCCAAAATCGGATAAAAAGAAAACACGTCATTTTTACCGTGATCCCGAAAATGCAATTCTCGGTGGAGTAGCTTCGGGCATTTCAGCTTATTTCGGGTGGGATGTTACTTGGGTGCGTATCGCATTGGTGGTGCTTACCCTGATTAGTGTCGGAAATATGGTGCTTATTTATTTATTGGTCTGGATTATTGCACCCAGAGCTACTACTGCTTCGCAACGCTTAGAAATGCAAGGTGAAGATGTTACAGTTGAAAGTATTAAAGAAGAAATTAAAAATGTAAAGAATTTCGTTGAGAGTGAGAAATTTAAACAAAATGCTTCCAATTTTGGAGAAAAGTTTGTGGATCTTACACGGGGATTTTTCAAGATTATTTTCGGATTTCTCGGTGCTATATTTGGATTTATAGGGATGATAATTGTTGGCGTGTTAATTCTTGCGCTATTAGTACTCATTTTTAATCCGGGTGTGATCAATGGCTTTTCACCCGAAATAATGGCAAACTGGGCTTTCCTAACTCCCGAAAAAGGTGTTATGTTGATTATTTCTTTGCTTTTAGTCATTGGTTGTCCTATTTTTATGCTCATTTACTGGATTATCCAATTGGTTTCGGGACGTCGGGATATTTCGCATACTACCTCGATAGTTGCGCTTATACTTTGGATGGCCGGACTGTTTATGTTCTACAGCGTTGGTGCTAAAACCATTATCAATTGGCGCAATTCTGACTATCCTTTTTCAATCCGATTTCACGACCCCGATTCACCTAAGGTAGATGAAAACAGAATTTGTGGCAATTTTTCTGAAATAGAAATTTCGGGCAATATTGAACTTACTTTAATACAAGACTCTGTACAACAAATTGTTGTGAATGCGCCACAGGATGTATTGTCGGGAGTAATTACCAAAGTTGAAAATGGAAAGTTAAAAATTTATTCCGAAAATTTATTTTTCGATAATGCTATTAAAGTTACGGTTCACAAAGATTCGGTATTTAGCTTTGAAGCCAACGGAGCATCGAAAATTATTGCTGATACACCTTTTTATGCATCGAAACTTAATTTGAAATTAAGTGGTGCAAGTCAGGCCAAAATGGATGTGGTCATAAAAAATGCTACCGATATTGATATTAATGGTGCTTCTCATGCCGAAATCAGAGGAACCACAGTTTCAGGTAAATATAATTTGTCGGGTGCCAGCAAGTTAAATGCGGATGAGTTGAGGGCTGCGAAAGTGAAAGTTGAAGCATCGGGAGCAAGTAAAGCCAATGTGTATGCTTTCGAAAGTGTGGATGCTAATGCAAGCGGTGCCAGTTCCATTAATTGCGTTGGTAGCCCAAAAAATGTGGATAAATCGGATAGTGGAGCATCGCGTGTGAATATAAGATAATTGTCCATTTTAAATAAATAGTGAAACCCGCTTTGCTATACACAAAGTGGGTTTTTCTTATTCCCCTTTAGTATCTTATCTTTCAAATTCGTGTATTTTTTGGCACAATATTCAAATATCTATCAAAATATCAGTCATTTAAAGTGCAATAAAAATCCAAGAAATATCAGTCTTTATTTGTGTGAATTTGCGTAATTTGCGTTCTGCATCTTTGGTTCTGGCTTGTCCAGATTAGGGGTTAGGGGTTTTCATTACTCCCAATCACTTGTTGGTTTGCAAGTACACATCAAATTCCTGTCGCCAAACGCATTATCCACTCGCGCTACATTTACCCAGAATTTATTTTCGGCTACCCAACTTGTAGGATAAGCAGCTTTTGTTCGGGTGTACGGATGATTCCATTCATCGGAAACAATTGTATATTCGGGGTGTGGCGCGTTTAGCAGTACATTATCAGTTTTGTCGGATGTTCCGTTTTCTACTTCTTTAATTTCGGTATAAATCTGCAACATGGCTTCCGCAAAACGGTCGAGTTCTGCCAGCGATTCACTTTCGGTGGGTTCTATCATCAATGTACCCGGCACCGGAAACGATAAAGTAGGAGCGTGGAAACCATAATCAATCAGCCGTTTGGCAATATCAGTTTCGGTAATTCCTGCAGTTGCTTTAAAGTTTCGACATTCTAAAATCAGTTCGTGGCCTACACGTCCGTTTTCGCCTTTGTAAAGTACTCCGTAACTATCCATCAGGCGTGCTGCTAAATAATTAGCATTGAGTATGGCATATTTTGTTGAAGCGGTAAGTCCTTCTTCGCCCAACATGCGAATATATCCGTACGTAATGGGTAAAACGCCGGCACTACCGTAAGGAGCAGATGAAACCGTATTCAACCCATTTTCTTTACTTGGTAAAAATGGGATTAAATGTGCTGCCACACAAATAGGCCCCACTCCCGGACCTCCGCCACCATGAGGAATGGCGAAAGTTTTATGCAAATTAAGATGACACACATCGGCTCCGATTTTTCCCGGATTTGTTAAACCAACCTGTGCATTCATATTGGCGCCATCTAAGTAAACCTGTCCGCCATTTCGATGAATTATATCGCACATTTCTTTTATTTGTGTTTCAAAAATTCCGTGTGTCGAAGGGTATGTAATCATACAGCCCAACAAATTATTTGTGTTTGATTCTGCTTTTTCCTTCCAATCGGTCAAGTCGGTATTTCCCCCTTCATCGCATTTCACTACCACAATATTTAGTCCCGCTTGTGCTGCCGAAGCCGGATTTGTGCCATGAGCCGAAGATGGGATTAACACAATATTGCGTTCGGTTTGTCCGAGCGAATTAAAATATTCTTTTATACACATTAACCCTGCAAATTCGCCGGCAGCTCCCGAGTTGGGTTGAAGACTACATGCATCAAAGCCTGTTATTTCTGATAAATAATTTTCCAAATCAGCAATCAATTGGTTGTAACCTTCTGTTTGATTGTTGGGAGCAAGCGGATGAATGCTGTTAAATTCGGGACGACTTAGCGGAAGCATTTCCGCTGCTGCATTCAGTTTCATGGTGCACGAGCCGAGCGAAATCATCGAATGTGTAAGTGAAATATCGCGGCGTTCAAGTCTTTTGATATAGCGCATCATTTCTGTTTCGCTGTGGTAACGGCTGAAGACTTCGTAAGTCAGGTAATCGGTTTTTCGTTCAAAACTTTCATGAAACGATTGTAGTCCTTCAATATCGAGTTCTTCGGCAAAAACAGCGTTATTTATTGCTGCCGTGGCAAAGATTTCAATCAGGGTATTTACATCATCAATATCGGTTGTTTCGTCGAAACTGATGCTTATTTCACCTGTTTCGAAATAATGGAAATTGACTTGGTATTCTAATGCAATTTTTTTGAAATCTTCCACCGAAACTTCTTCGGGTAAACTAATTTTCAATGTATCGAAAAAGTTTTCGTTTTCCTGTGTAAATCCGTAAACCGGAAGTATTTCGTTTATATAGGTAGCAATGGAATGAATGCGTTGCGCTATTTTTTTTATTCCTTCTGTTCCGTGATAAACGGTGTACATGCCTGCCATCGAAGCTAATAGTGCCTGAGCCGTACAAATATTTGAAGTTGCTTTTTCGCGTTTAATGTGTTGCTCACGTGTTTGAAGCGCCATACGAAGCGCAGGTTTTCCGTTTGCATCTTTGCTGATGCCGATAATGCGCCCCGGAACATCGCGTTTAAACTCATCGCGGGTTGCAAAATAAGCAGCCGATGGACCACCAAAGTTCATAGGAATTCCCCAGCGTTGTGTTGAGCCAAAGGCTATGTCGGCACCCCAGTCGCCCGGAGGGGT
Source organism: Paludibacter sp. (assembly GCA_030653695.1). Classification (GTDB taxonomy): domain Bacteria; phylum Bacteroidota; class Bacteroidia; order Bacteroidales; family Paludibacteraceae; genus Paludibacter. The sequence goes on from JAURYY010000279.1 coordinate 15,346, forward strand.
GAGCAGTGCAAGGCTGAGAATGTCGGCTGCAACAGCCACTTTGCAGTGGGCAGCATGGGCGGCGTTTACAAAAACGGCATAGTTTTCAATATTTCCGTCCGAATTTGGATACTGAACTATTGCCCCGAAATGGTTGATTGTAAATTTGCATGTAGCGAAATTTCCTATTTCAAGTGTAATTCCCTGAACGTTGGTGCGGGTTTTTAGTACCGCTAATGTTTGTGGATAAATATTATTATCAACAAAAAGCACATTTGCTCCCGCTTTTACCTGTTCGCGGCTGCGCAGGTTAAACATCATGGTGGCGGCTTCGGCGGCAGCTGTAGCTTCATCGAGCAGCGAAGCATTGGCAAGCGGAAGTCCCGTGAAATCGGAAACTGCAGTTTGGAAATTCAACAACGCTTCGAGCCGTCCTTGCGAAATTTCAGCCTGATAAGGAGTATATGAAGTGTACCACGAAGGATTTTCGAAAATATTGCGTTGAATAACAGCCGGGGTACAAGTGTCGTACCAGCCTTGTCCGATATACGAAGTGAAAATCTTGTTTTTTGAACCAATTTCGGCTATATGTTCTGCATACTGACGCTCTGATAGAGCTTCGGGAAGTTCTATCGGGTTTTCGATCCTGATATTGAGTGGAATGGTCTGTTCAATTAATTCATCGAGCGATTCTACGCCTATGGTTTGAAGCATAAATGCTTCATCTTTTTCCGAAATGCCAATGTGTCTGTCTTTTAACATATCCTTCATGAAGTGGAAAATTATATGATTTAAGAACACAAAAGTAGCTTTTTCATTTCAAATACAAGCAGTTTCTCAGCTAAAAGATTACAATTGTACGTGACAATGGCACTAAGGTTTCAACATGAAATTTTTTTAAAAATATTATTGCAAAATGAAATAATTTGTATTGATTTAGAAATAATTTTTGTTTTCCGAAAAATAAACACAAGAAAACAAAAAAATATTTTTCAGATATAAAACCTTTTAAACAAAAAAATTGTTTGTCTTGTCAATCGACAAACCCTCAAACTCTTCAAATTAAATATGCTACGCGATATTCGAAAACAATATAATTTTGGAACATTAAATGAAAATGATGTTTTGCAAAATCCTTTCGAGCAGTTTAAGATATGGCTACACGAAGCCATCTTAAAAGAACAACCTGAACCAACGGTCATGGTACTTTCAACTGTTGACGAACATTTACAGCCACACTCGCGGGTTGTTTTGCTAAAAGAATTAACTGATGAGGGTTTTATTTTTTATACGAATTACGAAGGAAATAAAGTAAATCAAATGGCGAGAAATAACCATGTTTCACTATTGTTTTTTTGGCAAACGGTCGAACGACAAGTCAGAATTACCGGAGTGGCTGAAAAAAGCGATGAAAAAGCAGCTGAAGAATATTTTAAATCACGTCCGATAGAGAGTCAATTGGGAGCATGGGCTTCACCACAAAGCAGGATAATTGAAAACCATGAAGTGTTAGAACAACGTTTTGAAGAATTTAAAAATAAATTCGGTAACAACATTCCCAAGCCACCGCATTGGGGAGGTTATTTGGTTCGTCCTCTGACTTTTGAATTTTGGCAGGGAAGACCGAATCGCTTGCACGATAGATTGTATTTTTCAAAAGACGAAAATGAAACATGGAAAATAGATAGATTGGCGCCTTAAGCAATTATGTTTTAGTAAGAATGTTAAATAATAGATTATAAGTGTATTGTAAATAATAAATGTCCCGATAGCTATCGGGATGGTAAATAATGGTTATCTTTGCACTCAAATTCAAATCATTATCCAATGCAATTTTCCGATTTCAATATCAATTCGGCTTTACTTAATGCTCTCAGCGATTTAAATATTACTCAGCCCACAACCATTCAGGAAAAAGCTTTTCCGGTGATTATGTCGGGTCGCGATATGGTTGGAATTGCTCAGACCGGAACCGGCAAAACCATTTCGTATTTACTTCCCTGTTTGCGTCAGTGGAAATTTACGAAAGAGAAAACCCCTACCATTCTGGTTGTTGTACCAACGCGTGAACTTGTTTTGCAGGTGGTCGATGATGTTGAAAGTCTTGCAAAATATATGAATATTAGGGTGGCTGGAGTTTATGGTGGTGTAAATATGATTCAGCAAACCCCACTGTTAACAGCGGGTTTGGATGTGCTTGTGGCTACACCCGGACGCTTACTCGACTTTGCTTTAAACGGAACGTTGAAACTTCGTTCGGTAAAACGATTTATAATCGACGAAGTGGACGAAATGCTGAGTTTGGGTTTCCGTCATCAGTTGGTTCGCATCATCGATTTGCTGCCTACCAAACGCCAGAACCTTATGTTTTCGGCAACCATAACCGATGAGTTAAAAACTTTTATAGCCGATTTTTTTACCGATCCACTCGAAATTGAAGCTGCCCGTACCGGTACCCCCCTCGAAAATATTAAACAAGCAGGCATAAAAGTGCCTAATTTCAATACGAAAATTAATTTACTCGAATTTCTATTGAAAACCCATCCCGAATTTGCCAAGGTGTTGGTTTTTGTATCGACCAAGAAATTAGCTGATGATGTGTATGAAAGAATCTCGCCCCAATTTCCTGACAGCATCGGAATTATTCACTCCAATAAATCACAAAACTTCCGATTCGAGGCATTCAGATCGTTTAATGCCAATGAATCAAGGGTGTTAATTGCAACAGATTTAGTGGCACGAGGTCTCGATTTCGATGACATAACACACGTAGTTAATTTCGATATTCCCGAAGTTCCCGAAAATTACATGCATCGCATCGGGCGCACAGGTCGCGCCGACAAAAAAGGGGTAGCACTGACTTTTATTACCCGGAGCGATGCGGAAACAAGAAAGAGCATCGAAGAATTGATGGGATGTAAAATTCAGGCAATGAAAATGCCCGAAGAAGTTGTTGTTTCGACTGAACTGACCGAATATGAAATTACACCGGTGGTGATGAAAAATGTACTCGTTAAAACACCGAAAGTTGTAGAAGGTGGTGCTGCTTTTCACGAAAAAAAAGACAAGAACAAGAAAGTGAATATGAAAGTGCGAAGGGCAGAGTCCATGCGAAATAAATATGGAAAAGCCAAAACCCGCGGACAAAAGAAATCAAAATAAATACTTTGAAAAATACATAGTTTGTCGAGTCGGATTTCTTAGCTGCAAAGAAATCCGATTTATATTACAATCCTTTTTACTTCCTACCACGCTGTATAACTCCGAATTATTTTCTGCACAATGTTCAACCTAATGACAAAGTGAAAATTGTGTTCCAATTATAAAGTTCGTTCTTATAAAAAACATTCATTCTTTCATTGAAAAATTTGTATTTTTTTAAATGACTCATGCCCCTGCTTTTTCCTCCTGTTTTATTGTAATACCTCTTTATTTTCATATTGTTTTAAATAAATTTTACAGACTAATCATTGTGTGTTTGCTGGTTTATTTGTCTGCCAGTATTCTATCTAATTATTTTGTTCTTAAAATATTTTACATTATTTCTACTTTTGGACTTTAATAATTCTCACGTTGTATGTAAAATATAATAAAAGACATTAGAACCATCCCGATAGACTTCGGCGTGAGCTCAGTTGAACGCTCAGTCGAACGCTATCGGGACAAGAATAATCCCGATTCCCGATAGCTATCGGGACGGGACAAAACGCAATATATCAAACATATACAAAATTCAAAGTGTATGTTATATATGACGTTTATTATAATAGTTTTTAGGAAAAGAATGTTTGAAAATATATAAATATTTTTGTTTTATTACAAAAAATAAGAAATAAATTACGAATTTACACCAGAAAGTCCTAATTTCATGTTTATAAACCATTTACATTTCCAATCGCATAGTGCTGAACTTACTTTCATATTTTATTCATTTCAATAATAAAAACGGGGACTTTTCTCTTGACGAAAAAAAGTCCCCGTTATAAAAAAATTTAACCTATTAGCCTCTCAATGCAGCCTGAGCAGCAGCCAAACGTGCAATTGGCACTCGGAATGGAGAACAACTTACATAGTTCAACCCTACGCGGTGGCAGAATTCAACAGATGAAGGTTCGCCGCCATGTTCGCCGCAAATACCTACTTTCAGACCCGGATTTACAGCACGTCCTTTTTCGGTTGCCATTTGCACCAATTGACCAACGCCTTCCTGGTCGAGAATTTGGAATGGATCGTGTGCTAAAATTTTCTTTTCGATATATATTGGAAGGAAAGTACCAATATCATCGCGCGAATAACCGAAAGTCATTTGTGTCAAATCGTTTGTTCCAAACGAGAAAAACTCTGCTGTTTCGGCAATGCTTTCGGCAGTTAAACATGCACGTGGAATTTCGATCATTGTGCCCACTTTGAACTCAATGCTGTCACCTTTTTCGGCAAACAATTTCGCAGCTGTTGCGCGAATGATTTTATCTTGTTCGATGTATTCTAATTTAGTTCCTACCAATGGAACCATAATTTCGGGAATGGCTTTTATACCCCTTGCTTTCAATGCTAAAGCGGCACCCAGAATGGCGCGTGTCTGCATTTCGGTAATTTCAGGATAAGTATTTCCCAAACGACAACCGCGGTGACCCAACATCGGGTTTTGTTCGTGAAGAGAATCCACGCGTTGTTTGATTACTTTCAATGAAACGCCCATGGCTGTTGCCATTTCTTGCTGACCTTTTTCATCGTGAGGAACAAATTCGTGCAACGGTGGATCGAGTAAACGAACCGTTACAGGGCAATCTTGCATGGCTTCGAAAATACCTTCGAAATCTTCTTGCTGATAAGGTAAAATTTTGGCTAATGCAATGCGACGACCTTCAGCATTTTCAGCCAGAATCATTTCGCGCATGGCTTTAATTTTTTCTCCTTCGAAGAACATGTGTTCAGTGCGGCAAAGTCCGATGCCGGTAGCACCAAACTTACGAGCCACTTCAGCATCGTGAGGTGTATCGGCATTGGTGCGAACGTTCATTCTGGTATGTTTATCCGATAAAGCCATGATTTCGGCAAAGTTATCATCCAATTCGGCTTCAGAAGTTCCTACCTGACCTAAGAAAATATCACCGGTCGAACCATTCAGCGAAATATAATCGCCTTCGACAATGGTCATTCCATCTACTTCCATACTTTTGGTCGAATAATCGATTTTAAGAGCACCGGCTCCCGAAACACAACATTTACCCATACCGCGTGCCACAACAGCGGCATGTGAAGTCATTCCGCCGCGAGCAGTCAGAATTCCTTGTGCAGCAGCCATACCTGCCAAATCTTCGGGCGAAGTTTCAACCCGAACCATGATAACGCGTTCGCCATTGGCAGCCCATTCGGCAGCATCGTCGGCATTAAATACAACCCGACCGGACGCAGCACCCGGAGATGCAGCTAATCCTTTGGCTACTAATTTGGCTTCAGTAATTGCTTTTTTATCGAAAACTGGGTGAAGTAATTCGTCCAAGCGACTTGGGTCGATGCGTAAAATAGCCGATTTTTCGTCAATCATTCCCTGATGAAACATGTCAATGGCAATTTTTACCATTGCAGCACCGGTACGTTTTGCGTTACGGGTTTGCAGAAACCACAATTTACCTTCTTGTACGGTAAATTCCATGTCCTGCATATCTTTGTAGTGATTTTCTAATTTTGTCTGGATAGCGTCCAATTCTAAGTAAATTTCCGGCATGGCTTCTTCCATCGATGGATATTTTGCAATACGTTCTTCATCCGAAACTTCTGCCAATACAGCCCAGCGTTGTGAACCTTCTTTGGTAATTTGTTGCGGAGTACGAATTCCGGCTACTACATCCTCGCCCTGAGCATTGATTAAGTATTCGCCAATAAATTGATCTTCACCTGTAGCAGCATCACGACTGAAACATACTCCGGTTGCCGATGTATTGCCCATATTTCCGAAAACCATAGCCTGAACATTCACGGCTGTTCCCCATTCGGCTGGAATTCCTTCCATTTTGCGGTACAGAATAGCACGATCGTTCATCCACGAGTCAAATACGGAGCAAATAGCACCCCACAGTTGTTCGTAAGCAGACTCAGGAAAATGATGTCCTGTTTGGTTTAAAACAGCAGTTTTAAATCGGGCTACCATTTCCTTTAAATCGTCAACCGTTAGGTCGTTATCCAAATGTACGCCTTTTTCTTCTTTTAATTCCTCGATAATTAATTCGAAAGGATCATGATCGTTTTTGTTTTCGGGTTTCATGCCCAGAACAACATCGCCGTACATTTGTACAAAGCGGCGGTATGAGTCCCATGCGAAACGGCCATTTCCTGTTTTGCGAATTAAACCTTCTACAACAGCATCGTTCAAACCTAAATTTAAAATGGTGTCCATCATGCCGGGCATGGAAGCACGGGCACCTGATCGAACAGAAACTAATAGCGGATTTTCAATGTCGCCGAATTTTGAATTCATCAACACTTCAACTTCGGCTATTGCTTTTTCAACTTCCGGTTTCAATAATTCAACAACTTGATCTTTCCCAAGTTCATAATACTCACTGCAAACTTCGGTAGTAATGGTAAATCCAGGAGGAACCGGTACGCCTATCAAATTCATTTCAGCTAAATTTGCTCCTTTACCACCGAGCAAATTCTTTAGACCTGCTTTACCTTCGGCTTTTCCGTTACCGAAAGTATAGACTCTTTTTTTGTCATTCATGTTTTTTTATTTATAGTTTAAATTTCAATTGCATTTGGAGTGCAAATTTAATATTTTTTATGCAGAAAAAAAAATAATATATGAAAAAAAAATTGCTTGAGCAAAGTCAAATATTTGCGCTGGGTTCAGGTAAGTTGTAGAAATTTTTCCGGGCAAAAAAACGATGGTAAGTGTTTATGTTTCGAAGGCAATGGATACGCACACCAGTCCAATTGAGACTTTAGGGCAATCGGCTGTCGTTACTACATTTCAGTTTCTGCTTTTTTTATGACAAAGTAGTAAAGGGTTTATTAAACAATCTATTTTTTAAAAAGTTTTCTAATTATTCTACTCCAATTTTTCTATTCACAATGTCCAATATCAGTCTTTCAAGTTCTATTGTTTTTTGTTCAATTTCAGCCACCTGTTTCAATATTTCTAAAACAAAATCTTTGTCATGTAATCCTACTGCATTGATTTTTACGTTTAATGCAGCACCCAACACAGCCGACCGAGCAGCCAAAGCACCTACTCCCGCATCCGAAACAGAATTTGGATTGCCGGTTTGCGCCATTACCATCATTACTTCCATCGAAGCATAACTTGTTTGCATCACTCGAAATGGAATTTCCATGGCATGGCGGGTAGTTGCCTGAATGGCTTGTTTGCGCAGGGACTTTTCTTCATCATTGCGTTGTGGAAGTCCAAAAGCATCCATGATTCCGTTGAAAGCCAGCGTGTCTTCATCAATCAGTCGCAACAATTCATCGTGGTATGCTTTGCCTTGTTCAGCCCAATCGGAAAACTCTTCCCAACGGTCGTCCCAACCTTTTTTGTGTGCCGAGAGGTTGGCAACCATTGTTCCCAAAGCCGCACCCATTGCGCCCATGCAAGCCGCTACCGAACCTCCGCCCGGAGCCGCCGATTCCGAAGCGGTTTCGTGTGTAAATGTTTTGACTGATAAATCGATGAGTTTTTTTTGTGTATTCTCTTCGATCAGATATTCAATGATTTTCTTCTTTGGGTCAAAGAGTCCGAGTTCATCTAAACCCATCGATTTGACAGCAAATTTCAGAATTTCTTCGTCCGAAATACCGGTGGAGCGATGTTGTTTTCGCAAGAAATACTTTCCTGCAGCAAGCATCATCTGTAAAGGCACCACACCGACTAATTCGGATCCGGTAACCCGAATGCCACGCAAAGCCGCACGTTCGCAGGCTTTTTCGAATACTTCGTGCATCGAAACCTGTGTAGTGTCAGTTATATTGAACGAAAGTTGGGCAATTCCATATTCTTCGATAAACCAGCCAATGCCTTTTACGCCTTTCAATAATCCCGGAATGTAAACCGGTTGTCCTTTTTCGTCTTTTGCAATTTTTCCCGTCAATGGGTCACCATCACGTTTTACACGCCCTTTTTCACGAATGTCAAAAGCAATTGCGTTTGCCCAGCGGGTAGAAGTGGTGTTGAGATTTACATTATAAGCAATCAGAAAATTACGGGCACTCACAGCGGTGGCTCCGCTTTTCCGAACGGTTTCGGTAAATTCAGTCGGTCCAAAATCAGGTTTCCATGTCAGATCAATCAATTTCTGGGGAAGTCCTTCGTATTCACCGGCACGACAGTTGGCAAGATTGCGGCGTTTTTCTTCGGAGGAAGCAAATTCATAGCAATATACCGGAATTCCCAGCTCATCTCCGATTCGTTGACCAAGTTTGCGTGCAAAAACTGCAGTTTCTTCCATTGTAATGCCTTTAATCGGAATTAACGGAAGTACATCTGTAGCTCCGAAACGCGGATGTTCGCCTTTGTGTTTGCTCATATCAATGAGTTCGGATGCTTTTTTCACAGCTCTGAAAGCAGCTTCGCACACAGGTTCAGGAGCTCCTACAAAAGTTATTACTGTGCGGTTGGTTGCTTTTCCGGGGTCAATATCTATGACTTTTACGCCGTCAACCGATTTTATTTCGTCTACGATTCGTTCGATAATTTGCATGTTGTTTCCCTCGCTAAAGTTGGGAACGCATTCGATAAGTTGCCTCATAATAGAATTAAACCCCTAACCCGTCAGCTGACGGGGAAAAGAGATGTTTTATAAGTTAATATATTTTCGTTTTTAATTCATTTTTTGTTTTAGAAATTAATTCTCCTGTGGGAAATTTTGGGGGCTACCTTTCCAGATTTTTTCAGGTTTCAATTGTCCTTGTCTGTATAAAATTTCACGATAATCATTGGTTTTGAAAATAATAAAATCGGCTTTCATTCCTGCTTTCAGAATTCCCCTGTCATTTTTGTTTAACGCAGTGGCAGCTCTACAAGTCAATGCAGCCCATACTTCTACCATACTGAGTTTTTCTGCCGCTCCCAGAATTGCGGCTGAAGCAAGCAAATCGCCCATGGGAGCAGATCCCGGATTCCAGTCGGAGGCAATAACAAGCGAAGTTCCGACATCCAACAATTTTCGGGCTGGAGCAAAAGGTTCGCCTAATCCCAGCGAAGCTGCCGGAAGTACAACAGGAATCACATTTCCTTTTGCTAACAAAGCGATTTCTTCATCATTCGCCGCTTCGAGATGATCAATGCTCAACGCCTGTACTTCGTTTGCCAAAGTAACACCACCTGTACTGAATTGATCGCCATGAATTACAATTTCAAAACCCATTTCGCGGGCTTTCAGTAAATAACTTCTGGCTGCCGAAACAGAAAATGCACTTTTTTCTACAAAAATATCCACCCGGTTGGCAAGACTTTTTTCTTTTATTATTGGTAATAATTCTTCGATAATCAATTGAAGATATTCCTTTTCACCTCCTTCAAAATCTTTTGGTAAAATATGTGCAGCCAGACAAGTGGGAATAAGTTCAGCTTTGGTTTGTTCGTTTGCTAATCGTATGGCTTCCAGCATTTTCAATTCCTGTTCGACCGATAAACCATAGCCGCTTTTCACCTCGATAGTTGTAATGCCTTGTTTGAATAATGTGTTGGCTCTTTCTACAGTTAAAGTTACAAGTTCGTTCAAAGTAGCTTCGCGTGTTTTGGTCACGGTGTCCCATATTCCACCTCCGGCAGCAGCAATTTCAAGATAGCTTTTTCCGGCTAAGCGCATGGCATAATCCTTAAAGCGGGAACCAGCCCAACAAATATGGGTGTGTACATCAATCATTCCGGGCAGGCAAACATAGTGGTCCGAAAGAAATTCAATTTCTGCTGATGGATAATGTTGCTTCAGTAGTTCAAAATTCCCGACTTCTACTATCTTTCCATTGTGTTGCACAATGCCTCCATTCGGAATTATTTCTAATTGTTCGTCGGATAAAGCACCTCTTAAAGGAAGTTTATCCATGGTGAGAAGTTGGGAAAACGGACCAACAAGAACCCCCAACCCCCTAAAGGGGGGTTTCTCCTCTACAAGTGAGGATTTTTCTTTTTTAAGCAATATTTTTTTTATTAGCATTTTTTATTTCTGAATAAATCAAAAACACATCGATTTGCAGTATTTAAGCCCCTTTAGGGGGTTTGGGGGTCAATTTCTTTCTGTTTTCAATTGCGCTTTCGTACCCTGCATCTGCATGCCTGAAAACGCCCATAGCCGGATCGTTGTAAAGCACACGCTTCAGACATTTTGCAGCACGGTCAGTTCCATCTGCAACCACCACCATGCCGGCATGTTGCGAATAACCAATGCCTACGCCACCGCCATGATGAAATGAAACCCAGGTAGCACCGCCACTTGTATTCGCCATCAGGTTCAGTAAGGGCCAGTCCGAAACAGCATCCGAACCATCGAGCATTCCTTCCGTTTCGCGGTTGGGTGAAGCCACAGAACCACAGTCGAGATGATCGCGACCAATCACAATCGGCGCTTTTACTTTGCCGGTTCTGACCAATTCGTTGAACAATAAACCTGCTTTTTCGCGTTCGCCCATGCCCAACCAGCATATACGACTTGGCAATCCCTGAAACGCTATTTTATTTTGCGCTTCGGTCAGCCATTTGATGAGATGTTCGTTTTCGGGAAACAACTTCATCAACTCCCTGTCGGTTGTATAAATATCTTCTGGATCGCCCGAGAGTGCTACCCAGCGAAACGGGCCTTTACCATCGCAAAACAGCGGACGGATGAATTTGGGAACAAAACCTTCAAAATCATAAGCATTGGCTTCGCCTCCTTGAAGTGCAAATTCGCGCAGGTTATTTCCGTAATCGAAAGTGATACTGCCACGTTTTTGCATTTCGAGCATAAAGCCCACATGACGCGCCATACTTTTCAATGATTTTTCTTTGTATAGTGCCGGATTAGTTTTACGTAGCGCAATGGCTTCTTCGAGCGACAAACCATTTGGCACATAGCCGTTCAACGGGTCATGAGCCGAAGTTTGGTCGGTCAGAATGTCTGGAATAATATTATCGTTCAGCAATTTCTCAAGTACATCGCCAATATCTCCAACTAATCCTACCGAAATTGCTTCACCTTTTTCTTTGGCTTCCAATGTCCATTGTACAGCTTCTACGTAATCAGAAGTCATTTTATCGATGTAGCGCGTTTCAAGTCGTTTTTTAATGCGCTCCGGATCTACATCCACACCCAGATAAGTGGCTCCTGCCATGGTGGCTGCCAATGGTTGAGCACCGCTCATGCCGCCAATTCCGCCCGAAACAATAAGTTTGTGTTTCAGGTTTCCATCAAAATATTTTCGCCCGCATTCGACAAATGTCTCATAAGTTCCTTGCAAAATACCTTGCGACCCGATATAAATCCAGCTTCCGGCTGTCATTTGCCCGTACATCATCAATCCTCGAGCTTTTAGTTCTTCGAAATGTTCCCAGGTTGCCCATGCCGGAACAAGATTGCTATTGGCAATCAACACTCTTGGTGCTTGCGGATGAGATCGAATGAGTCCAATGGGTTTTCCCGATTGAATAAGCAACGAATGATTTTCGTCCATTTCGAGCAAAATGCGGATAATTTCCTTGACTGCTTCCACATTACGGGCTGCTTGTCCGGTTCCGCCATACACAATGAGGTTTGCCGGATCTTCGGCCACTTGGGCATCAAGGTTGTTGAGCAACATGCGAATAGGTGCTTCTGTTTGCCAAGAGCACGCATGCAACTCATTTCCAATCGGTGCTTTGTAATACGGATGATTGGCGTATTTTTCAATAAATTCCGAATATTTCATCTGTTTCGTTTTTAAAATCCAATTGATGTTGTTTGGCTGTCTGGTTGAGTTCGTGAATAATAGTTTTCGATTGTACAAGTGAAATCGCTTTTTCAATATCGTTGGAGAAAATGCGGTCGGTATCGGCAAAACTAATTTGCTCTCGAATCAGCGTATGTGCTTTTTCAAGCAGAATGCCTGATTTCAAAGGTCTGCGAAAATCAAATCCCTGTGCAGCCGTCATCATTTCGATGGCTAATATTTTTTCTAAATTCTCTACAATGCGCAAACTTTTGCGAACGCCCACCGCACCCATACTCACATGGTCTTCCTGACCAAGTGAAGTAGGAATACTATCGGCACTGGCAGGGAAGCAAAGCGTTTTGTTTTCGCTTGCCAATGCGGCTGTGCTGTATTGTAAAATCATAAAACCTGAATTCAACCCCGTGTGTTCCATGAGTAATTTGGGCAAACCCGGAACACTTTCCATCATCGAAAGATAAACCCGACGATCAGATATATTTCCTAATTCAGAAGCTGCCAATCCGGCATAATCAATCGGCATGGCTATTGGCTGCCCGTGAAAATGTCCGCCGCTGATGGTTTTATCTTCTGAAAAAATGATCGGATTATCGGTTACTGAATTGATTTCGGTGAGTATGGTTTCTTTCAAATGAAGCCAGGCGTTGCGCGAAGCACCATGTACCTGCGGAATACAGCGCAAAGAATAGGGGTCTTGTACCCGAAGACAATTTTTGTGCGAAGTAACTATTTGAGAATGATGTAATAAAGTGCGCATACGTTTTGCCACATATATGCTGCCGGAGTAGGGGCGAAGGCTGTGTAGTTCTTCGTCGAAACATTTCACCGAACCCATCATGGCTTCGTGATTCATGGCGGCAATAATGTCGGCATGATCAAGGCAATTCTGGAATTTTTCGAGCAATAATACAGCATGAGCACTCATAAACTGAGTTCCGTTGATCAATGCCAAGCCTTCTTTCGGACCCAGATCTACAGGTTTCATGTTCAATACCTGCAATACTTCAGCCATTTCAATCACTCTTCCTTTATAAAAAACTTTTCCCATGCCAATGAGCGGCAGAAAAAGATGTGAAAGCGGTGCCAGGTCGCCCGAAGCACCCACCGAACCCTGCTCGGGAATACAGGGAATCACTTTATTTTCGATGTGCCAGATAATTCGTTCTACAGTTTCGATGGCAATGCCTGAATAACCTTTACACAAAGCATGAACTTTGAGTATTATCATCAAAGTTGCTATTTCGGGGTCGATAAATTTACCAACCCCAACACTGTGACTCATCAATAGGTTGTATTGCAGTTTGCGGGTGTCTTCCTCGCCGATAAGCGTGGTGCAAAGCGGTCCGAAACCGGTGTTGATACCGTACACAATTTTTTGTTTGCGAACTATTTTTTCAACGACCTCGCGGTTTTTGTTCACTTTTTCGCGAACTGAAGAAGTGAGAATGCCTTTTTCGAGACCACGGGCAAGGTTGAGCGCTTTTCCTATGTTCAGTATATCTTCGCCATAATGAAATTCATTAGGTGGTGTTTTTTGCATGACTAATTATTATGATTTGAGGTAGTAATATAGGTAAAAAAGTGAAAATGGAATATTAATTATATTTATATGCAAATATAGAATTTGTTTTTTAATTTAGGAAAGCAAGAAGCAATTAAAATTTAGAATTATCAAAGAGATTGTCAAAGTACATTTCAAAAAATAAAAAGATAGGATTAAATTAAATGTTTACAAATTGGCATAAAATTGAAATTTCCTCCTTTGATAAATGTGGTGCAAATGGTTTTATTGAAAGATAATTTTCCAAAAATAGTTGCTAAAAAAGAATACAATCGAATTTTTTTGGTCGTTTGCGGGACAAACCCAGACCTCATTCTTTTGTATTCCTTTGGTTGAATCTCAGCTTCTTAAGACAGAAATTCAGACATTATAATATTATTTCTTTTTCGTGCTGAAATTTTATGTTTTACTCCTCCGCATCTTTAGGATTTTCCGATAATGTTAATTGGAGCATAATAAGACCAATAATACCTGCAATTAGAGAAGCAATTAAAATGACTAGTTTTGAGTTGTTAATAATTGCCTTGCTGTCGAAAGCAAGCATAGTAATAAAAATTGACATGGTAAATCCAATACCTGCTAAAAATCCGGCACCTAAAATTAACTTCCAGTTCAAATCGTCCGATAGTTTGCAAAGACCAAAAGTGATTGCTAAATAACTTGCCAGAAAGATTCCCAATGGTTTACCCAAGACTAATCCCAGTGCAATACCTAAGCTATAATTTTGTGTTAGCGATTGTCCGATGTCTGAATGAACTAAAAATGCAGTATTCGCTAATGCAAATAATGGAAGTATAAAAAAGGCAACAGGTTTGTGCAAGAAGTGTTGTAGGACATTAAAAGACGATTTTTCATCTGTACATCGGCAAGGAATTGTAAATGCCAATAAAACGCCCGATATAGTAGCATGCACTCCCGAATTAAGCATAAAATACCAAATGATAACTCCGCCTATTAAATACGGTATCAGATTTGTTATTCTCAGCCTATTTAAAAACATAAGAATGCCAAAAGCACTTAAAGCGATAAATAGATTTCCCCAGAGAATACCTTTTGAGTAGAACAAAGCGATCACAAAAATTGCTCCTAAATCGTCAATAACAGCTAAAGCAGTTAAAAATATTTTTAGAGCCACAGGGACGCGTTTTCTCAATAACGATAAAACACCCAAAGAAAAGGCAATGTCGGTGGCCATGGGAATTCCTGCACCCGATTGTGTTGGGGTGTTATAGTTGAACATTAAAAAGATAGCCGCAGGTACTATCATTCCACCTATTGCAGCAAAAATGGGCAACATAGCGTTTTTTAAGTTCGATAATTCGCCGATGATAACTTCGCGTTTTAATTCTAAGCCGATGAGCATAAAAAAAATAGCCATCAATCCATCGTTAATCCAATGTATTAACGAATGACCTGCTATATCCATATTCCATAAACTAATGTAATCAGTACCGAATTTTTGATTTGAAATGAATATTGAAAAAAATATACATAAAATTAATACTAATCCACCTGATTTTTCGCTCTCAAAAAATTCTTTGTATAATTTGGTAATTCTCATTTGCTGAAATATTTAAAGTAGATAATTAATTAATGTCAAAAAAATTTTTGACAATTTTCAAGACAATAATAAGATGTTAAACGTATAATTTTTGACAGTTTAGTTTGTAAAATTGATAATCTTTGTTGTACCAGTTTACTGTTGTTTAATTTTTCAGAACTTAACAACACCAAAAATCCACCCTTTTTCTCTGATTTATTAGTAAGTCAAGTTAAGCATAAGGAATCGATTTATGTTAAGAGAAACACATAAAAACATTATTTCAAGGTATCAAAAAATCCTATCTTAACTTCAATTCATAAATAGCAACAAAACAAGAATATTGCAATTTGAGTGTTAATCTTGGTCATAAAGTTGTAAGGTCGGAAAAATTCATTATTTTTGCAACAAAAGTAATTTATTTTTGAGTTATTTTTTCACTGTGTACAACTTTTAAACAAATTTTTAATAAAACGGATTTTTTATTTTTAAAATTAAATTTCTAATATCATGAGACAATTACCTCCCAAATTAGAACCTTCGTTCGGTTTTTCAGACAGTCCGTTTGGTGAATGTTGCATTGTGTTTTCGAAAGACGGAATTTGTGCGCTGACATTTCCTGAAAATCGTGAAAGTGCCTATTATGATATTATACAAAGATTTCCGGAAACAGATTTTACTCAAAATGATGTCAAAGTTCAAAGATTTGTTTCGATGATATTTGAAAAAAATGAGATTCCGGCATTAAACCCGATAGGTACTGACTTTCAACAATCAGTGTGGCGTGCGCTTAAAACTATTCCCAAGGGAGTTACTACCACTTATGCAAAAATTGCCGAAGCCATTGGTCGTCCTAAAGCCGTACGTGCTGTAGGAACTGCTATCGGCGCCAATCCTATCGCTTTTCTGATTCCCTGTCATCGCGTTATCAGAACTGATGGAAGCATAGGAGGTTTCAGATGGGGATTAGATATTAAAATGAAAATGTTGGAATGGGAGAAAAGATGAAAATTGATTGAATTTGTTATTGTCTTTCAAAAATATTTCAAATATATTTGACGTAAAAAATAAAAGCCTGCTAAAGCAATAGCAGGCTTTTTTAAATTGCACTCATCAAATTGTTTATAATCCTTTTTCGCTCAGATAACGTTCGGCTTCAATGGCAGCCTGACATCCGCTTCCGGCAGCTGTAATTGCCTGACGGTAATGAGGATCCGCCACATCGCCTGCAGCAAAAACACCGGGAATATTGGTTCGTGGAGTTCCGGGAACGTTAACAATATAACCAACTTCATCGGTTTCAATCCATGGTTTGAAAATGTCTGAATTTGGCTTGTGTCCTATAGCGAGGAAAAAACCGTCAATTTCAATATGAACCGTAGTTTCGTCACTTTGCCCGTGCCGTTTTACAAGTTTAGCTCCCTGAACCACCTTGTCGCCTGTCAACCCAAGAGTTTCGTGTTCAAATAAAACTTCAATTTTAGGATTGTTCAATACGCGTTCCTGCATAATTTTCGAAGCCCGCAAGAAAGGTTTGCGTACTATCAAAAATACTTTATCGGCAAGTCCGGCAAGATAAATAGCTTCTTCGCAGGCTGTATCTCCGCCGCCAACCACAGCCACTTTACGTTTACGATAAAAGAATCCATCGCAGGTGGCGCAAGCCGAAACGCCCGAACCGGCATATTTCTGCTCATCGGGCAAGCCAAGATATTTGGCAGTTGCTCCGGTCGAAATAATTATTGTTTCAGCTTCAATAGTTTTTTCACCATCAATGGTTACCTTATAGGGTGCTGCCGAAAGGTCGGTTGAACTAACCATACCGAAACGAATATCGGCTCCAAAACGGGTAGCCTGTTTTTTCAGATCTTCCATCAATTCGGGACCTGTAATGCCTTCGGGATAGCCCGGAAAATTTTCTACTTCATTGGTAGTTGTCAATTGTCCACCGGGTTGCATACCTTCGTACATTACAGGCGAAAGATTGGCGCGTGAAGCATAAATGGCGGCTGTATATCCCGCCGGACCTGAACCTATTATCAGGCAACGTACTTTTTCTGTCATAATTTGTTAATATAAATCTCCAACCCCTGAAGAAGTCAGAGTATGGTCGTATTTTTTTTGTTTTTTTTGAAGAAAATTATTTTTTATAAAGCGTAAAATGACTTTTAAATGACTTTTAAGTTTTTCTATTTCAAAAAAATAAAATGCTATCTCAAATCATTCACCATAACACCTTTAAATTTTGTTTTATAAAACACAAATATATCATCGGTTACCTTAATTCCTTTCTGATAATTTGAGAGTGTAAGGAGCGTGGTTGTCCCGTTTTTTTGTAACACTTTTATCGAAAAAAGATTTCCGGACGTTTTATTTATCTGTACTTCAACTTTTGTAAAATCGTCATTTTTTACTTTCGGAATCATTTCCACAATATGATTTTGGGTTGATTTCAATTTGCTGAAACGAATCAGGCATTTTGTTTTGTAAGCTGCCAATATAGCCATTGGATTTGTTTCACCTAATTCTTTTTCGGTCGGTTCTGTAATTGATACTTCATTGTTTTCAGTCAGATAAGACCATTGTGTTTTTCCATCGAACCAGGTTTTTATTTCGTCCATTTCCAAAAAGAATTTATTTCCTTTCATAATGAATGTTCCCGAACCGATATGCGAATTTACAGCATTTTTTTCGGAAACGGTAAGCTCGAAATTGGTCTTAATGGCATTTGACTTGGCATTAGTCAGCAAGTCAGTTATAAGTTTCTCTGCATCAGCATTTGTTTGTGCCCGAACGCACAATATCGAAAATATTAATAAAACAATAGAATATGTAAATCGGTTCATTTTTAATGAGTTTTAAATAAAATCAATGAATATAATATAGTTTATATTGTTTTGTATAAATGAAGTTGATAACCAAACAAATAACAGTCCATTTATTTTATTTTTTTTTCAAACTTCTTCGCATCAACCGCTGTCAAGGTAAATAACCGCTGACAGGGTTGTAAATTGGTTGGCTTTGTCAACATTCACTCAACCATTCACTCAACCTTTCAAACCCATTTATATGTGTTTCAAAATTTTCTCCAGATGATATTCGTCCATAACAAGTACCTGACGGGCTTTGCTTCCTTCGAACGGACCGATAATACCGGCAACTTCGAGTTGATCCACAATTCGTCCGGCGCGATTATAACCAATGGAAAACTTACGTTGAATTGAAGATGTTGAACCTTGCTGGCTTGCCACTATCAGGCGGGCAGCTTCTTCGAAAAGCGGGTCTCGTTTGCTTAAATCTACATTACTCAATTCTATCGAGTCGCTATCCTTGCCAATATATTCAGGCAGATAAAAAGCTGTTGGATAGCCGCGTTGATTGCCAATATGATGAACTACATTTTCAACCTCAGGGGTATCTACAAAAGCACATTGAACGCGAATAAGATCATTTCCCTGCGAAAATAACATATCGCCCCGTCCAACCAATTGATTTGCTCCTGAGGCATCGAGTATTGTACGTGAATCAATCATCGATGAAACTTTAAACCCGATACGTGCGGGAAAGTTGGCTTTTATAACTCCTGTTATGATATTTACCGAAGGTCGCTGCGTGGCAATAATCATGTGAATTCCCACGGCACGAGCCAGCTGAGCAATACGTGCAATGGGCATTTCCACTTCTTTGCCGGCAGTCATTATCAGGTCGCCGAACTCATCCACAATTACCACTATGTAGGGCAGAAAGCGGTGACCCTTTTCAGGATTCAAGTTGCGGTTGAAAAATTTTTCGTTGTATTCCCTTATATTTCGCACGTGTGCTTTTTTCAACAAATCGTAGCGGTCGTCCATTTCCATACAAAGCGAATTCAGTGTTTCAACCACTTTGGTTACATCGGTAATTATAGCGTCATTCCCGTCAGGCAGTTTCGCCAGAAAATGTTTTTCAATATCTGCATATATATTAAATTCCACTTTTTTAGGATCAACCAAAACAAATTTCATTTCCGAAGGATGTTTTTTATAAAGCAGCGATGTGATGATCGCATTCAACCCTACCGATTTTCCCTGTCCAGTAGCTCCGGCAACCAATAAGTGAGGCATTTTTGCCAGATCGACCATGAATATTTCGTTTGTAATGGTTCGTCCGAAAGCGATAGGCAATTCAAAGGTAGATTCTTGAAATCTTTTCGAAGCAATAACCGAATGCATCGAAACTATCTGAGGATCAGCATTTGGTACTTCGATACCAATCGTTCCCTTACCGGGTATTGGCGCTATAATACGAATGCCGGTGGCTGCCAAACTCAACATAATATCATATTCCAGGTTGCGGATTTTCGAAATACGAACTCCTTCCTTCGGAACTATCTCGTACAAAGTAATTGTTGGTCCAACAGTTGCTTTAATGGTTTTTATTTCGATGCCGTAATTTTGTAAGGTCTGAATAATACGTTCTTTGTTGGCATTTTGTTCCACCATGTCAATTTGTGTATCATTATCGGTTCCATAGATTTTCAATAAATCGAGGGTAGGAGGGACGTAATGCGACAAATCAAGTTTAGGATCATATTTTCCTAACTTGGAAATATTATAAAACGGATCATCGTTTTCTTCGTTTTTGTTTTCAATATTTGTTGCGTCAACTGGTTTGTTTTCTATTGAATTTGCCTGATTTTGTATTTCAAATTCAACATCATTGTCTGGTGCTGTTTTAGGCGTAACCGTAAAAGTTTCTTCATTACTGGCAGGTCGTACTATCCAGTCTTCGGGGATTATTTCGGTACCTACCGCTACCGAAGGTTCAAAAAGCTCATCATCGTAATCATCTACATCTGTCATAACAGGACTTAGTGCTGTGGTTTTTGGTTTTCGCGAAAACAGATTTTTTATAAACGGTATGGTTTGAGCAGATACTATGACTCCGTAAACAATAAATAAGCCGATTAATGATAAAATTGTACCCGGATATCCTATGTATGAAACTATTAAATCGCTTACAGCTTCACCATGTTGCCCTCCGGGCGAAAAGAAAATCACATCATTCAAAAGTGGATTTACGGCGAAACCTAAAGTTACAGACAGACAAATAAGCCAGAATGCAGCATGAAAAAAGCTTTTCCACAAGGAGAAAGTTCTTTTGCTCATCAAACGCAAAGCAAAAATGGCAGCAAAAAACAAAATGGCAACCGATGAAATGCCAAACCACTTATGAATCATAGTGTGAGCCACTAAAGCACCGGTTACAGAGGTCCAGTTCTGAATTTGGTCACGCTTTTGTTGTAGTTCACTCCACGATAAATCAAAATGACTCTGATCGTTAGCCCCAGTAAAAAAATAGGAGACAAATGCCAATGTAAAATAAATAACTACGAAGAATAAAAGCAAACCAAGAATAAATAAAATTCTTTCGCCTGAAATATTTTTCGCGAAATTTTTAAAAAATCCCGGATTTTTAGCAGTTGAACTTTTCTTCTGAGGTTTTTGTTCGGGTTTTTGAACCGTTTTTACAGGTTTTCGGGGTGCCATATTTTGTTTATTTGTTTACAATCCGCTACAAGTCGGACAAGTTATATGATTGACAATCAATGTATGAAATTAAATAATCGCATATTGAAAACTAATTAAATCGCTTTTTTGGAATTTTCAGATTTCAATTTACAAAAATAGCAAAAAACAGAGGCTTAAAATCTTTTTTTTAGTATAAATTTGCGAAAGATTTTTGTTTCACGATTTGTCGCTTCTTTACAAGTTAAATTTTCACTCGAAATATCAGTTTCTGAGTTTTTTGTTTCAACATTTATTTTTAATAAAAAATGACTTCCAAACAAAGATATAAATACATAATCGACTGGTTTACCATTAATATGCCTGTTGCCGAAACCGAATTGCAACATACAAATCCTTTCGAATTATTAGTTGCAGTAATTCTTTCGGCACAATGTACCGACAAACGAGTGAATATGGTTACGCCGCGTTTTTTTTCCGAAATTCCAACAGCGGAAGTATTAGCTGCATCAACACCCGAAGTTGTTTTTGAATTTATCCGTTCCATTTCGTACCCCAATAACAAAGCCAAACATTTAGTAGGTATGGCCAAAAAGCTTGTGAATGAATTTAACGGAACTGTGCCCGATGATGTTGACGAATTGCAGAAATTACCCGGTGTGGGACGAAAAACAGCCAATGTTATTGCTTCGGTTATTTTCAACAAGCCTGCTATGGCTGTCGATACACATGTTTTTCGTATTTCGGAACGTTTGGGTTTGACCACCCATTCAAAAAATCCCTTACAAACTGAACTTGAATTGATGAAGCATTTTCCTCCCGAATTAATTCCCAAAGCACATCACTGGCTAATACTCCATGCGCGATATATTTGCCAAGCTCGTAAACCCAAATGCAATGAATGCGGACTTACAGCGTGGTGCCGATACTATAATATATAAACCGCAAGAATCAAGAACCATCCCGATAGCTATCGGGAGCAGTAGATTAATGTGATACAAATTATTATGTCAGGTTAATTTATTCGTTGTATATAGCATAGTTCATAGATAATTATTGTCTTTATAGTGTTGAAATATAGGTAAATAACTAATACTCATATCTATGCTAACGACTAACTAAATTTAATAAATTTTCTTTTTATGCGCAGATTTTACAAAAGAATATGATAAATCACTCAAACTCTACCACCGTAATTCCGGCTCCGCCAAACTGAACATGTTCGTCTCTGTAAGTTTTCACACCATGTACAGTTCCCAGATATTGCCGTATCATTTGCCGCAAAGCACCGGTTCCGGTTCCGTGAAGTATGCGAACGGACGCAATTCCCACCATTACTGCATCGTCGATAAAGTAGGTAACTGCCTGTAAGGCTTCGTCAACCCGCATACCACGTACATCAATTTCCGATTTGAAAGTCAGTTTCCGCTGACGAACTTCATCGGTGGTAGAATTTCCTATGTTTTCATATTTGTGTTTTTCTTTTTTTAACTGATTATTACTCACAATTTCCAATTTTGTAAGTTTTACGGTCGATTTCATAAGTCCGAAAGCTACAACGGCATTTTTATCCTGAATTTCGATAATGGTTCCGGTAGCGGTTTGTCCTTTCAAGCGAACGTGAGTGCCAGCCAGAAACCCCACCCCGACCCTCCCCAAAAGGGAGGGAGACTGAGTTTCATTAATGTTTTTGCGTTGAAATACAATGCGTTCTCCCTCTCCTTTGGAGAGGGTTAGGGAGAGGTCTTTCTTAAAATCCTCCAGCTCCTTCCTTACTTCTTTTGTTTTTTCTTTTTCAGCCTGCGCTTCTTTTATTTGGCGAATGGTGTTCTCAATCTTTGCGTTACTGTCGCTTAAAAGTTGTTGAGCTTCAGCCTTTGCCTTTTGAGTAATCTCCTTGCGCTGACGTTCAGTATTAGCCATTTCGGTTTCGTATTTTGCAAGCGTATCCTCTAACTTCTTTTCTTTCAGGCGAATTTCCCTGCGCTTGTTTTCCCAGTATCGTTTGTCGCGTACAATGTCCTGCAAATGTTTGTCGTAATCCATGCGGTCCGAACCTGCTTTTTCGGCTGCATCGGCTATCAAATCTTCGGGTAACCCAATTTTTCGTGCTATTTCCACTGCAAACGAACTGCCCGGGTTGCCGATACTCAGTTGAAAAAGCGGTTGCAGATGTTGCCGGTCGTAAAGCATGGCGCCATTCACAATGCCTTCGGTAGCATCGGCGTATAGTTTGAGGTTGGTGTAGTGCGTTGTAATTACACCAAAAGCCATGTTGCGGTTAAAGCGCTCCAACGTAGCTTCGGCAATAGCACCTCCAATCATGGGTTCGGTTCCGGTTCCGAATTCATCAATCAATAACAATGTTTTCGGATTACTGTTTTTAATGAAAAATTTCATGTTCAACAAATGTGAACTGTAAGTTGATAAATCGTTTTCGATAGATTGCTCATCGCCGATGTCGATAAACAGTCGTTCAAATATTCCTGCCCGACTACTGTCGTGAACAGGGACTAACAATCCGCACTGCAACATATATTGCAGCAAAGCCACAGTTTTCAGACAAACCGATTTTCCGCCTGCATTGGGACCCGAAATCAGTAGAATGCGTTGTTTCTCATTCAAAACAATATCTAATGGCACTACTTCTTTTTTTTGTTTTTTCAGCGATAAAAACAGAAGTGGATGTACCGCTTTCGTCCATTCTAATTGACAAATATCATCAATACGTGGTTTAATTGCTTTAATTTCAATCGCAAACAGAGCTTTTGAACGCAGAAAATCTATTGTTCCCAAAAAATGTTGCGAAGCAACAATTTCTTCACTAAAAGGACGAATAAAATTGGTAAATTCAACCAAAATACGAATAATTTCGCGTCGCTCTTCGCCTTCCAACTCTCTGATTTGGTTGTTGGCTTCTACTACCTGTTGCGGTTCGATAAAAACGGTTTTCCCGGTCGCCGATTCGTCATGTACTATACCGCTTACTTTGCGTTTAAAAGCAGGCGATACTGGAATTACCAATCGTCCATCGCGCATGGTGGGTGCAACATCTTTTTCGACATAACCATCCGCTTGTGCCTGACGCAGAATAGCTTGCAGGGTTCGAGAAATTGAACTTTGAACTTGCTGCAGATCTTTGCGGATGCGTGATAATTGGGGCGAAGCATTGTCTTTTAATTTTCCGAATTTATTTAATAAATTATCAATACGTTTGATTATCAAAGGAAAAATTTCTGTTTCTGGCAATAATTCCGATAAATACGGATAGGGAGTATCTTCTTTTTTAGTCAGAAACGATACAAGTTTTCGCACGGCTTCCAATGCCCGCCAAAGCCCGAAAACTTCCAACTCGTCCAAAAACAGTCCTTCAACCCGAACTCGTGTCAAAGCCGGACGAACATCGTAAAAATCGCCAATTGGCAGTTCTTCGCCATCGGTAGTTATGATGCGAAGCATTTCATCAGTCTGGTTCAAAAATTTAGTAATTTCCCCAAAATCGATCGAAAACGCTATGTTATCGACTTTTTCTTCGCCCAATGTGCTGATACATTTTGTTTTCAGTAACAGCCGAATAGCGGAGAAATCTGTTTTTTGTTCGAAATGTGAAGGATATAACATAGACCCTTAACCCCTAAAGGGGAAATTACTATAAATTTGTGTTTAATAAAAATTCTCTCAAATTCAAATGTTTGATTCCTTCATATTCGCTTTCGCGATAAAAATCATCTAAACTTACAACATACTTTGGGTAATTATCCTGAATTGAAAGCAAATTACCAAACTCTCTTTTTTGAGTTATTTCATCCGAAAGTAAATAAGCTGCCTGAATATAAAGTTTTCGTCCTTGTTTAATTCCAACAAAATCAATTTCTTTCGCATCTTTTTTGCCTACAAAAACATCATATTGCATGTTTTTTAAGTGTAAAAAAACGGCATTTTCTATTAATTTATGTATGTCGCGTTGTAAACTAAATCCTACCTGGCAATTTCGCAATCCAATATCTTCAAAATAATATTTTTCACCAATTTCAAATTTCTTTAGTCCATTTACATCCATGCGAACAACTTTATTTATTATGTATGCATTTGACAAATAACGTAAATAACTTATTACCTGAGGAGTTGAAATGTCTGTTCTTTGCGATTTCAGATATTTACTAATGTTATTGGCAGAAAACAAACTACCTACATTATCAGCAGTATAATGTAATAATGTTTCAAGAAAGTCAACGTTTCGAATATTTTCCCTCTGTACAACGTCTCTCAGAATAATGGTAAAGTACACATTTCTTAAATACTCGAATACGAATTCATCTTTTAGAGGGAAATTGGATAAATACGGTAATCCACCATAAGTCAGATATAACATTAAACTTTGATGATTATTATCCAATTTATGAAAAACTAAAAATTCAGCATATGACAGACTCTGGATGTGAAACTCAATATATCTCCCAGCCAGATTCGTTGATAATTCTGACGAAAGCATTTTTGCATTACTTCCGGTTATAATTATGTCACAGGTGTTTTTAGCATGTAAACTACGCAAAACATGTTCAAAACCTGTAATTTCCTGAATCTCGTCGATAAATAAATAGTTGGTTTTTTGAAGTATAAATTTATCTTGTAAATAAGCAAATAAATCTGAATCATTTTTTATTTGGCGAAATTCCTCGAATTCCAAATTTACGAAAACGATATTCGCATTTGAATCTGATTCATTTATTTCTTTTATTAATTGGAGTAGAATATAACTTTTGCCAACCCTTCGCTGTCCGGTAAGTACCTTGATAATTCCTTTTCCAACAAAAGGCATTATACGATCTGTATAGATTTCACGATTAATTATATTCATATGCTATAAATTGAATTTTTAAAACGATGCAAATATAAGCATTTTATAATATATAAATTATAAATACGTATTATTTATTCATTTTATAATATATATTTTACAATAAAAGATTTCCTTTGTGTATTTTTGTACAATAACTGAAATTGAAGTTTCTTATTTCTAAAATATTAAGAATACAGGTCAATGTGTTAGATTATCAAACTCGTCACAATCTTTGACCAGTTCATACTTCTATTTTTCCTCTTCAGGAGTTGGTGGTATTCTTTTTGCTTCGTCCCAAATTACATCCATTTCGGCTAAACTCATTTGTTTTAAATCTATTCCTTCCGAAATTGTTTTCGATTCGAGATAATTAAATCGGCTGATAAATTTTCGGTTGGTTCGTTCCAATGCATTTTCGGGGTTGATATCGTAAAGTCGTGCGGCATTGATGATGCTGAAAAGCAAATCCCCGAATTCGGCTTCCATTTTGTCTTTGTCCATCGCATCAATTTCAGTTTTCAGTTCGTTTATTTCTTCTTGCACTTTGCCCCAAACCTGTTCACGATGTTCCCAATCGAAACCAACGCTACGTGCTTTATCTTGTATACGGTGGGCTTTTATCAGTGCCGGAAGCGAATTCGGTACGCCTGCCAATACCGAATTGTTGCCACCTTTTTCCTTCAATTTCAAGGTTTCCCAGTTTTGCATCACAGTTTCGCTATTATTGGCTTCTACATCGGCAAAAATATGGGGATGACGATAAATCAGTTTCTCGCACAAACCTTTGCAAACTTCGTAAATATCAAAGTCGCCGGTTTCACTGCCTATTTCGGCATAAAAAACAATATGTAATAATATATCGCCCAACTCTTTGCGGATTTCTTTTTTATCATCGCGAATTATCGCATCGGCAAGTTCGTAAGTTTCTTCAATAGTTAGTGTCCTCAAACTTTCGAACGTTTGTTCCATGTCCCACGGGCATTTGGTACGGAGTTCGGTCATTATTTCGAGCAAGTGCCCGAATTCGTGTAGTTTTTCTTCTGTTGTATGCATTTTTCTTAATTCATAATTCATACAAAGATAAGCATTTTGGTGTTGAAATGATAATTAATGAAATTGAGTACTTTAATATGTAATTATATAAGTAGATGTAAATCAGCATTATGAAATTATTTTCTTTGTATTAACATTATTTAACTACAAAATACTTGACAAATGATTTGAATTGATATACTTTTGTAGTGTGCTAATATACTAATACACTAAATCAAAAAATACAATAAATTATCAACTAAAATGGTAAATGTTCAAAACGTAACATTCAGTTACACAAAAAAGACCGAATTGTTAAACAATCTGAGTCTCAACCTCAAAGCCGGGCACATACATGGCTTGCTCGGAAAGAACGGCGAAGGTAAAAGTACTTTGCTTAAACTCATTTCGGGACTTGTTTTCCCGAAAGCCGGAACTATCGACACACTGGGATTTAATCCGGTGAATCGCTACCCCGAAATGATGCGTGAAATTTTCTTTTTACCCGAAGAACTTCCGCAACTGAATTTAAGTATCGGAAATTACGAAAAAGTCTATTCGCCGTTTTATCCCAATTTTAACGCAGAGCAATTTGATAATTATCTGAAAGAATTTGATGTTGACAATAAAAAATCGATGTTGAACAAACTTTCGCACGGACAAAAAAAGAAGGTTTTTGTGGCGTTTGGTTTGGCTGCCAATACAAAACTGCTATTGATGGACGAACCGACTAATGGGCTCGATATTCCTTCGAAAGGACAATTTAGGCGTATGGTAGCTTCTGCCATCGACGAAAACCGTTGTATGGTAATTTCCACGCATCAGGTTCACGATATGGACAGTTTGATTGACAGCATTATTGTCATGGAACATCACGAAATTGCATTCAATCAATCCATTGAAGAAATTACTAAAAAACTGTTTTTCCGTGTTGCCGAACGAAATGAGAAACACGAAAATGTGCTGTACAGCGACGATTCGCTGCGTGGTTTATACCAGGTTTGTGTTAATACTACGGGCGAGGAAAGCAAACTCGACATCGAGTTGTTGTTCAATGCCATAATTATAAACAAAGAAAAAATCTTAAAACTTTTTTAATCACTGAAACAATGAATACATCATTTAATATCAATCGTTTAGGACTTCTTATAAAACGTTTTTTTGTCGAAAACAAACAAAAGGAACTCACGTTTTGGGGAATAACCATAGTGGTGTTTATGCTTATGCACGAAATATCATCAGTTACAATGTATCTTTTTATTACCGGATTTATCTTTGCAGCCCGTATGTATAAAATATTCGGCTACACACCCGGAGGTATGCACTATTTATTGATTCCGGCTACACATACCGAAAAACTCGCAAGTTCCGTTTTGCTCAGCATTTTTTATTATTTCATTATGTTTCTGATTACTTACACCATTGGCACATTTTTGGGCATTACATTCAGTAACTTGATTTTCGGAACCGACCGCATGTTATATTTCGATTTGTTTGGTGCCGGTAATCTTGAAGGTTTACAAGTTTCAAGAACTAATCCGGAAAATCTGTGGAATATTTTTATTGGTTTTAGTATTATCCAATCGGTATTCCTGTTAGGCTCATTGTACTTTAAGCGTAATGCGGTGGGACGAACCATGATATCAGTTTTTGCTTTGTTTTTTGTGCTGGGAATTATTGAATACTTCTTTCTGAAAAACATGACCGGTGGTTTTCCACATTCAACCACAGTTAACCTTTCATTGATGAAATTTGAAGGTGATTTCACCGCTTTCGAAACTATTTTGAATATTTTGAAATACCTTATAACGCCATTCTTATTGGTTGTCTGTTATTTCCGGTTAACCGAAAAACAAGTTTAATGTTATGGAATTCAGAGAAACACAAGCCATTTACCTGCAGATAGGCGATTATGTGTGTGAGCAGATTTTGCTCGACCGCTGGAACGAAGGCGACCGAATTCCATCGGTGAGGGAATTGGGAGTGGATTTGCAGGTAAATCCCAACACCGTGATGCGAACGTATGATTTTTTGCAGTCGAATGAAATTATCTACAACAAACGCGGTGTAGGTTATTTTGTGTCCGAAGATGCTAAAACTAAAATAATAAGTTACCGTAAAAAACAATTCCTGGATCAGGAATTGCCCTTGTTCTTTAAAAATCTCCGTATACTTGGGATGGATTTTAAGGAAATTGCCAAGCTATATGAATTATTTATTGCAAAATAAGATATTGGTATGAAAACTGAAAAAAAATGGCAAAAAGCTGCTGCAGTGATCATTCTGCTTGCTGCCGGATTATTTTACAATTATGAAAGTCCTTTGTTGAAACTCAATACATTTCACAATACCGAGTTTAGTGAAAACGATCGCTTTAATTCAGAAATTAAGCAAAACAGTTTCATAACCTATACAGTTAGTTTAATCAAATCGGGATTCAATAATTTTTTTAATAACAAGTAATAAAAAATATAACACAATGAAAACCAGTAATAAACTTCTTATCGGAGCTTTTGTATTGATATTGGCAGGAATGATAATTTCGAATTTCTATATAAAATCCGAAATTGGAAAAATTAAAAACGACAACAAAACTGAGCAAATAATTCAGGATACCGACTCTGCGAAACAAGATTCAACATACCAGGTGCATATAAATATTAACTGATTGTAAAGTGCATGTAATCAGTTGTATAAAAGCCGGGGCATTAATTTGTCCGGCTTTTTTTTGATGTGTGTATAAAAATAAAATGAGTATCGGGTATTGTACCTAAGGAAAAGATAACTATCTAAAATTCAACAAGATACCAATCAAACGATAGAATTGATTAATTGTTTGATTATCAGCACTTAAGAGTGTTTTTAGGTACAATACCCGATACTCATTAAAAATAATTATTTTTACATTTAAATATCTAAACTGCATGGAAAAAAAACCGCGATTATTATTTTGTTTAGTAATGGATTTGGTTGGATATGCTTCTTACGCTTGGCCCTTGTTCGGTGAATGGAGTGATCTGATTTGGGCGCCATTGTCGGCAACTATTTTCTATCGGGCATTCGGAGGCAGAACCGGTGCTATTGGCAGTTTTATCAATTTAGCCGAAGAAATTATGCCATTTACCGATTTTATTCCCACTTTCACTTTGGGTTATTTTTATACCCATCTCAAAAAAATAAAAATATAAAAAACTGCAAACACAACTTATGGAAGTATTTGGTGCTAACGAAAAGCGAATAATCAATACTTTATTAACTTTATAGTAAATATCCGATGTTCGCCGTAAATAGTTTAACTGAAATTGCCAGAAGTATTATGCCGAAAACTTTACGTAAAATATAAATTCCACCTTCACCCATTATTTTTTCAATTTTGGAAGTTGATTTTAAAACGAAAAATACAAATATCAGGTTTAATACCAATGCGATAAGTATGTTTTCGATTGCAAATTCGGCGCGTAGTGAAAGTAAAGTGGTGAACGATCCCGGACCTGCTATAAGCGGAAATGCAAGTGGAACAATCGATGAACTTCCTTCGGGTCCTTTGTGACGGAAAATTTCGATGTCTAATATCATTTCGATCGCAAAGATAAAAATAACCAATGCACCGGCAACTGCAAACGATTGAATATCGACACCGAATAATTTCAGAATCACTTCGCCGGCAAACAAAAAAGCCACCAAAATAAGAAACGCAATGGCACTCGCCCGAAATGGATGAAATATAGTTGCTTTCTTTTTTACATTTAAAATAATGGGAATTGAACCCAAAATGTCGATGATGGCAAAAAGTACCATAAAGGCACTGGTGATTTGTATTAGGCTGAAATTCATTTTTCTGTTTAATTTTCGTGGTTAATAAATCCAATAGATTTCCGTTGCTTTTCCGTTGGCTTGTTTTCTGCAAGTTCAGTTAATGCAATGTAAATGGAGTCAATCTCATTACGCAAGTCTTCGCTTACATCATTGATTGATCCCAGCATTTATTCACCTAAATTAGCAATGATTTTAAATGTGTTTTCGCTTTGAAATTCTAATTCTTTAATTCGATGACGTAGCTCATCAATTTCTTTAGATTGAACATTACTTGTTAAAATATATTGACGCACGGCAACAAAAGCCCGCATAATTGAGATATTGACTTTTACAGCTATTTCATTTCTTAAAACAGACGATAACATAGCAACTCCCTGTTCTGTAAAAGCAAATGGCATAAATGCACTAAAATTATATAGGGGTGTGCCAATTTGGGATACCCCGATGGTTGTCAGATTGTTAGCTTCACTTTGTGT
Source organism: Paludibacter sp. (assembly GCA_030653695.1). Taxonomy (GTDB): domain Bacteria; phylum Bacteroidota; class Bacteroidia; order Bacteroidales; family Paludibacteraceae; genus Paludibacter. Next base: position 46,001 of record JAURYY010000279.1, read on the forward strand.
GAGCTGAAACATGAAATCATCTGGGAAACGATCCATATTTCGTCTTACCGCACGTTTCAGCAGTCTTGTTTCAGTACAATATAATTGTGCCAAATCTACATCGAGCATTACTTTGAAGCCCCGTAT
>JAURYY010000356.1 GCA_030653695.1 Paludibacter sp.
AAATCTAAAAAACATGTATGTTTTTTATCTGAGTGTTCTTTTTTAATATATTCTAAGTGAAACTAAGTGTACTTAGTGGTTAATCTTATCTCTTTGTTTTTGAGCATAATATTCTTTTAATCAATATAAACTCTATTGTAAATAGCTTGTCCCTTTCTAAATATAAACTAATCGTTGAAAAGAAAAATATGAAAAGAAAAAATCTATCATGGAGCAGGTAAAAGCCTCCCAAAAGCAAAGCCGAAATGAAGAAATAAAAAGTCACGGTAAAGTGATAAATTATCGTAAAATTATGGAAACGAAAAAACTTTACAACTGCAAAAATAATAAAGCAGACGCTGATGAAGCACTGCCTTATTAGTTTTACCCCTACCACCTAAAGGTGAAAAAAGAATAAAATGAAATTTATATTTTACCAAATACTTACTCTTTTTTCGAGCGGAACAAACATCGAATCACCTTCTTTAACTCCAAAAGCATCGTACCATGCCTGAATATGTGGTAAAGCGCCATTTACACGCCATCTTCCTAACGAATGTGGGTCGGACTTGGTGCGCACCAAAATCTCTTCCGTACGGATATTTCCTGCCCAGACATTTGCATAAGATAGAAAAAATCGCTGTTCGGGCGTAAAGCCATCAGCATCGACCATTGGTGATTTTTTGGTAGCTTTTTTAAATGCTTGATAAGAAACCTGTAAACCACCATGGTCGGCAATGTTTTCTCCTAAAGTAAATTTACCATTTGCTTTAGTTCCGGGTGCAACTTCGATACCATCAAAGTAATCTGCCATCACTTTAGCCCGTTCGTCGAACTGCTTTTTATCATCGGCAGTCCACCAGTTTTTCAGATTACCATCTTTATCGAACTGACATCCCTGATCGTCAAACCCGTGAGTCATTTCGTGTGCTATAACCATTCCGATAGCCCCATAATTAAAAGCATCATCGGCTTTCATATCAAAGAATGGAAATTGAAGAATGCCGGCAGGAAAACATATTTCGTTGGTCGAGGGATTGTAGTAAGCATTTACGGTTTGTGGTGTCATCTGCCATTCGTCCTTGTCAACCGGTTTACCGGCTTTGGCAAATTTATAGGCATTTTCAAATTCATTGGACCGTTTGATGTTGGCATAATAAGAATCCCTCTTTATTTCGAGTTTCAAGTAATCGCGCCATTTGTCGGGATAACCTATTTTTACATAGAAAGCACCCAATTTTTCTAATGCTTTCACTTTGGTAGAATCGCCCATCCATGGCAATGATTTGATACGGTCGCCCAACGATTCCTGCAAATTGGAAACCAATTTGAGCATACGTTTTTTGGCTGCAGGAGGGAAATATTTTTTAACGTACATCTGCCCCACCGCTTCGCCCAATACGCCATCAACTAAATCGACTGATCGTTTCCAGCGCGGACGCTGATCTTTTTTACCCGATAAAACCTTACCGTAAAAGTCGAACTGTTCAGCGTAAATATTATCGCTTAAATACGATGCAGATGAGTCAATCAGTTTCCATTGTAAATAGGCAATCTGATTGTCAAGCAGTTCGGTTTCAATAATTTTTCCTACCTCAATCAACGATTCTTTTTGAGAAACACTCAGTTCTTTTACATCTTTGAGACCTAATGCATTCAGAAACTTTGTCCAGTCAATAACAGTAACCAACTTTTGCAAATCAGCAATTGTCATCTTATTATAATTGGCATGTGGGTCGCGTAGTTTTACATTGTCGTATGCAGCTTTAGCAAGCCGCGTTTCAATTTTTATTACAGCTTGCATTTTGCGTGCTGCATCGGTAGCATTATCACCAACAATATTGAACATGTTGATAATATGTTGTTTATATTTATTTCGAATATCTTTACTATGCGTATCATTATCGAGATAATATTCCCTTTCGCCCAGGCTGATACCACTCTGATAAGTTTGAACAAGATTCATTTTGCTGTCCATAGGGTCGGCATCGACATAAACAGTAAAATAAGTATCCACACCGCTCAAATACAAACCAGGTATTATCGAGAGCAATTCGTCTTTTGATTTGCTGGATGCAATGCGTTTCAAATCGTCTTTAATCGGTTCAACGCCATCGTTGTTGAGTTTGGTACTATCCATTGCCATGTTGTACAAATCGCCAATTTTCTGTTCGATTGTTCCATTTGAAGCAGTTTGGGCAGCTATGCCGGTAATCAGTTCCTTTAACTGATTCAGATTATCTTCGCGAAGTTTGTCGAAACTTCCAAATCGGGCATACTCACCGGTCAGTGGATTGTTTTTCATCCATCCGCCACAAGCATACTGATAAAAATCGTTACCGGGAATGGCAATAGTGTCAAGGTTTTTCAGGTCAATACCTGACGCTAATTTGTCGGATTTATTGCAAGCTGTTGTCATAAGCAGTATCGCAATGATAGGTAAAAATACTTTTTTCATTGACTTTATTTTTATTGTAAATAATAATATTTCCGGTATTTATAGTAAATAATCCGGTTCCTTGACCGAATCAACAATTGCAAATAATTCGTTTAGCGTTTCGGCTCTTAACATAGCAATACGTGTTTCTCTGAAATTGGGAATTCCTTTGAAAACAGGTGTTGCAGCCAAATGCCTGCGACTATGAATAATTCCTTTCAACCGCTTATCGCTTTCAGTTTCTATGGGCGTTCCTTCATCAATATCCAACCAGTAAACCGAGGCAATAATATGTTCTTTCAAAATCGCTTTTTGCTCTTCGAAACTCAACATTTGTTTAATAACTCCCGATTGAAAATAATGTTTTATTTCCGAAAAAATCCATGGTCGCCCAATCGAACCACGTCCAATCATAACCGCGTCAACACCATACCGGTTGAAACATTCCAAAGCGCGCTTGGGTGTGGTTACATCGCCATTGCCTATAATCGGAATTTTCATGCGCGGATTGTTTTTTACTTCGCCAATCAACGTCCAATCGGCATCGCCTTTGTACATTTGCGAGCGGGTACGACCATGAATGGTCAATGCAGAGATGCCGCAATCTTGTAGCTGTTCGGCAAGTTCGACGATAATTTTATGGTCTTCGTCCCAACCCAAGCGTGTTTTGGCGGTTACAGGAATATTGACAGCTTTAACTACCCGCGAAGCAATTTCTAACATTCGCGGAATATCGCGAAGCAGCCCCGCTCCTGCACCTTTACCGGCGACTTTTTTTACGGGGCAACCGAAATTAATATCAATAATATCGGGTTTTGCTTCGGCAGCAATTTGCGCCGCTTGTGCCATCGAAACCGGATCGTGACCATAAATTTGAATAGCAACCGGACGCTCCTCGGGATAAATAGTGAGCTTTTGCTGCGTACGGTTCACATTGCGAATCAAGGCTTCGGACGAAACAAATTCGGTATAAACCATATCCACACCGAAACGTTTGCATAAAAGACGAAAAGCCGGATCGGTAACGTCTTCCATAGGAGCAAGAAATAATGGTTTATCGGGAAATGCTATGTTGGCAATCTTCATATTTAACAAAATTGAGATGCAAAGGTAAAATTTTTATTTGCAGCGAACAAAAAGGTTTCGTTTTTACCTTTTAGCAGGGTAATTTTAAAGATTTAAAAAATATGAATCGTATTTTGTAGTAATAGTATTATTTTTGCAAAAACAAGAATAATAAAATCTAACGTAAGATGAACCAAAAAATTATCGCTCAGAGAGATTTCAAAAACAAAACGAAATCCATGAATCAATTTTTCAAACTGTTGAAGGATATGGTATTTATTTCACTTGGAATATTATCGGCGGGTTTTGGATTAAAAGGTTTTTTATTGCCCAATTCGTTTATCGATGGCGGTGTAACGGGCATTTCGCTTATTTTGAATGAAGTTACCGATATCCCTTTTTCAGTTTTGTTGGTAGCTATCAACATACCATTTATTTTGCTTGCTTTGTCCACAGTGAATAAACAATTTGCGATTCGTAGTTTTTTTGCCATTATTCTATTGGCTTTAGCAGTTTATTTTATTCCTTTTCCAATTGTTACTCACGATAAACTGTTGATTGCCGTTTTTGGTGGATTCTTTTTAGGATTAGGTATCGGATTAGCCATACGCGGTGGCTCTGTTATTGATGGTACCGAAGTACTTGCCATATATTTAGGACGTAATACTTCGCTTACAATTGGCGATGTCATTCTGATTTTTAATCTGTTGATATTTTCGGCAGCCGTTTTTGTTTTTAATATTGAAATTGCTTTGTACGCTATTTTAACCTATTTAGCGGCTTCTAAAACCGTTGATTTTATTGTTTCGGGCATCGAGGAATACGTTGGGGTTACCATTATTTCGGAAAAAAATGAAGAAATCAGGCTGGCAATTATTGAGAAATTAGGAAGAGGATGCACGCTTTATTATGGTAAAAAAGGATATGCCAAAAAAGGCGAAACATTGAAAAAAACGGATATTGTATATACCTTAATTACCCGATTAGAAGTCAGTAAATTAAAAACTGAAATTGACCTTATTGACAAAGATGCATTTATAGTTATGCATAGTGTTAAAGACGTAAAAGGAGGTATGATTAAAAAAAGACCCATGCATTAATATAATAATTCATTATTTTTGTAATAATAATTTTAAATAAGAAAAATATGGGATATCAAGGTGATATGTACAATAAAATGACTTATAATAAATCACTCATAGATTTAAATAGGGGTAAATTTAATGATTTTAAAAATCCATATATGACTTATAAAAAATCATTATTGAAAATACAAAAAACCGAAATATCCGCAGAAAAGTTTGAAATATTTAAAATCAAGCTTAAACGAAATATGAAAAAGCGCAACATAATTGCAATTTCTGTTACCATAATTTCTGTTATTGTAATTTTAGTAATAATTCTCCATGGTTTGTATTTATTTATGAATATGGATGTTCGATTTCGTTTTTAAATTAAGGTATTATTTCAAAGCGAATATGGAGTGAATTTCAAAATAAATACAAAAAATGAAACCAAATAGAATATTATTATTTTTAATATTTTTTTTTCAACTATCTTACTCTCAAACTGTAAAATACGCACCCGCTTGGTTTGGTCCCAACGCCAATCCTGTACCTGAGTTTACCGATGCGCGTATTCCGGCTAAAACAACAATAAGTTTAATGGGCGATTATTATTTCGGGTTTGGCGATAAAACTACAAATATGCATTACAAAATTGAAATTCCCCTCTTGCCCGACCGCGTTTCGTTTAAAATTTGGAACACGGCTTTTGAGCATTATGAAGTAACCAATGAAGTAAGTACTGCACGCGGAATGAATGGAAACTTAACCGGAAAAGCGAGTGGAGATTTTTACGTGCAAACCCGTATTTCGCTTTTGAAAGAAAGAAAAAATGCACCCGCCATCATCCTGAATTCAACTTTGAAAACCGCTTCGGGAACAAATTTCAAACAAAGACGTTATTTCGATACTCCGGGTTATTATTTCGATGTGGAATTTGGTAAATCTTTTTACACAAAAAGTAAATTTATCAACCAAATTCGTACTGTAGGGAATCTCGGTTTTCTTTGCTGGGAAACATCCGGAAGCCGCCAAAACGATGCACCCATGTACGGTGCAAAACTGATAGTTGGCAACGACAAATGGAAATTGGACAATACACTTTCGGGTTATTGGGGTTGGATGCATACGCATGCAAATTACGGAAGCAATTATGGTGATGCGCCTTTGGTGTGTGCTACAAAATTCACTTTTTTGAGTGGTTATATGGATTATTTTGCACAATATCAGTATGGGATGAAGGATTTTCCATATCATCAAATTCGGTTGGGAATTAGTTTTCCGGTAGAAAAGCTGACACCAAAATATAACCCTTAACCTCCGTCAGTTGACGGATAAACTCTAAAGGGGAACTAAATTACTATTGATTATTTAAGTGATTGGAATAATAATGTGTCGTTATAAAATCAATTAGCACTTTGATAATAAGAATATTACACTGATAATTATAAAATACTTTGTTATTTATCTCGAATTAAATTTTCACGCAAAGTCGCAAAGACGCAATTTTTAACTTTCTTGATTATCTGACCTTTAAATTTATTTAGCAAGACGCAAAGCGAAAAACTTAACAGTTTTTCATTGCGACTTAGCGTCTTTGCGAGCAAGATACATTTTTTATAACGAACTGTTGAATATTTAAATGTCGAATATTTAAAAGAAAGTTTTTTTGAACGCAACGGCGCAAAGCCGCTATGACACAAAGATTAATATTTACTTGGCGACTTAGCGCCGAAGTGTCTTCGTGTTCAAAATACGAGATTATATTTGTCACATTATTTAAAAAGATAATTATGATTGAAAATATGCAAAACGATATAAACTTAATTTCCCCTTTAGGGGGAAGGGGGTTATACGAAATCATGGCGCCGGCCGGTTCGTGGGAAAGCCTTTCGGCTGCTATAAAAGCGGGTGCCGATTCGGTATATTTTGGCATCGAAAAGCTAAATATGCGCGCCAAATCGAGTTCAAATTTTACTACTGAAGACTTGCGCGAAATTGTGCGAATTTGCAACGTAAATAAGGT
>JAURYY010000285.1 GCA_030653695.1 Paludibacter sp.
TTCTATTTGTTTGGCACGGTTTCCAAACCCGCGCCAGCGGAGGGGACGTTTAAATACACAAACGGGTTTGCCTTTCCCTCAAATAACAGAAGCCCAAAACCATGAGGCGATGGACTTCTTTGATGCTGCAATTAAGTCAGGGAAAGACTTTGATATGAATGAATTTACTAATAAAAAATGGGTAAAAAACACAGGGATATTGATTCGTTCTTCTTGGGGCGGGTATTTAGATTTAACCAACCCTAAAAGACGTGAAATATTTGAAAATTATTTAAATAAATCTAAATAAGATTGTTTGTACTTTTGAAAATCAGACATTGTTATATCCATACCTTTGATAGCTTCTTCTATGCTACATTTGTCTTCGTTCATTATCTCGTACGCAATCCAAACAGAGTGTTGAATTTCCGTTTCCCTGTCGATGGTAAATTCCGAATGCATTTTGTCAGTTAGTTCTTCTTTCATAATTTAATCTTCCCTCTGTTAGTTGGCTTGCGAGTGAGTTCAAATAAACTCACGGTGCATTTTTTGTTAGAATATGGGTTTCCTTTCGTTACGGCGTTTGCCATCTACAATAGTAGAAATTTAAAAAGTCGTTTAGACTGTAACAAGTCAACATTGTATGACCATTTATCTACAATAGTAAAAATTTAAAAAGTCGTTTAGACTCCATCCCCTATGCAATTGTTTTAATGGTTTTCGAAATAATTTGTCAAAAGAGTCAATCTTAAAATACTTGCAATGCCTTTTATTGTTTCATGAGCTTCTTCGCTAAGAGTTAAATCATCTAAATGCAAGTAAAAAGCTTGAGTCAAATTAATATCTTCAAATTTTGTTATTATTACAAATTTAGCAGTCAAATACCGAGTCATTTCGTACTCGGTAACAGAACTCCTTCCTTTGAAAATAAAATCTGAATCAGGCATATATTGAATTAAATCGGCATCTTTTTTATTAATAAATTCTTCAAGATGACTCATCATTTTGATTAATGAACAATTGGGATAAATGAGTGAATAATCCGCGAGTTTTGCTTTAAAATCTTTTATTGAACTAAACTTTAGCAATTCCAATTCCATAAAGGCAATCAACGATGTTTTTCCGATTTGTTTTTCTAATTCAATCAACTTTTTCTTGGCTTTTTTGTCATTTTCTCCGAATAGTGATAAAATTTCGTCTATTAAATCAATTTGCTTTGCAGTTACAACAAAGTTTTCATCTACACCGATAAATTCATTCGTATACTCCGTGGTAATTTCAATATCATATTCATTTTCCCAACCATCTATATAATCATAAACCTGAGTTTCGTTACAAATTTCAGTGTAAATATCATTGGATAAATGAATTAGTTTGGATTTTTCAACCGGTGATAATTTATTTATTTTCTTTTTCATCAAGGTTAAAAACTCAACTTTCATTTTGTCCAACATGAATTCTGAAAACTCATTATCCCTATCCTCTTCCTCTTCTAAATCCTCTTCCTCTACACGAAGTATATAGTTATAATTACCTTTACCAGCTGTCTTTTCTAACTGACTCAAAATCTGTTTTGCTCTCGTTTCCGATTCATGACCACTATTTACGTACCATGGATTTCCATCTTTACCACCCAACTTTATTTCAATCAGTTCAATATCATCGGCATCCTCTTCAAGCATAAATCGGGTAACAGACGTAAAATCCTTATGCGGCTTGAAACCAAATTCTTCGGCAAATTGAACACCGCCATAAACAATGTTATGCGCCAACTCGTACGAAATCACTTTCATAGACATTTCGTCATCAAATCGCTCCAATAATTCTGAATATTCTACTGATTTTATATTAAACTGGAAAAAAGTGTCCTTTACGCCCAGACATCCCAAGTCGACTAAGTAAAAACACAACGAAATATTACCATTGGCATGACTTCGTGCCACCAGCACTTGTGCCATTTTATCACGCTCCCAACCTATATTTACTTTACATTCGTAAATGGGTAAGTTCCTCGCTTTCTGACGAATATAATTTTCCGGACTTAGGAGTTGAATAGGTTTGTTTTTGTTGCTTTTGCTCATATTTTTTTTGTTGCAAAAGTAATAAAATAATGGACGATTTAAAAACAAATAATACTTAACCCTGCACCTTGCTTCTCAATTGCATTGGAATAAATTCCAACGCAAAGAAATTGGTCGTGGCTTCCGCTTCGTCGGAATGACCTTACGCCACACTGGCATTATTTAGCCAGTCCCATCGCGACGACCGATTTCTATTGCGTAGGGTTTTAACCCTATGCAATTGTTTAGGATTAAAACCCTATGCAATCTTGTTTGGTTTTAACCCTATGCAATTTAATGCAACAACTTCAACTTAAAAACTCCCCTTTAGGGTTGGGGTCTACACCACTTCCACCTTCAGCTCCAAATTCAATTTCTGTGAGATTTCTTCCAATTGCCTTTTCTTTTTATCGGTGGAGGAATGGGTAAGAATTAGATAACCGGAATTTTTAGAAATAGAAAAAATAATAATATCTTTATCGGTAATTCAACTAATTAAAAAATTATTTGTTACTTTGCAGTATGGATAAGATAGGTCAAATAGAAATTCGCGTTACCGGAACTGTGGGTAACATCGAACTGACACCTGATAATTATGATATCAGGGAGATTATAGCTATGCTCGAAAATGCCGAAAATCTTTTATATCCAAATGACAAAAAAGACCGACCAACAATTAGTTATAGTATTGAAAAAGGTTCAGTAAGACACATTTTCAAAACATCCATTCAATATATAATTGGATTCAACGCCATTATCGGACAAGTTCTGCAAATGCAAAGTATCGATTTTCTGGATCTTTCTACAGCCAAAGCATTTGAAAATATTCAGGAAATGGCTGTAAAACGTGATTATACCTTCAGTATAAAAACATCACTGGATTATACGAATGAAATAATTGTTGACCGGAATTCTAAATTCAGAAGAAGTGAATCTGTTTGGGGAGATGCCGAATTTTATTTTTATGGAAAAGTTACCAACGCAGGTGGAAAGGATAAAGCCAATATTCATATTTATACTGACGAATTAGGTACTGTTAGAATTCAAACTCCAATTAGTTTTCTGGAAAAATACAATGAAAACCTGCTTTACAAAACGCTGGGTATCAGAGCGCTTGGCAAACAGCATTCTGAAACCGGCGAAATTGACACTACTTCCTTGAAGTTTGTTGAATTAATCGATTATCAACGAAAATATGATGAGAATTATTTAAGCAATCTTCGGGAAAAAGCAAAAAAAAACTGGCTTGGGAATATAAATGCCGATAATTGGTTGAAAGAATTAAGAGGAGGTTACGATGCCTAAATCCGTCCTGCTCGATACCAGTTTTTTCCTCCGATTTCTCAACGATGAAGATCCTTTATTCATTAATGCCGATCAGTATTTCAGGTATTTTATTGATAATGAGATTAATCTAATGATTTCAACTATTTCAATTGCAGAATACTGTGTGGGCGGAGATATTCACGAATTACCTCTTCGCAATCTTCAAATTGTGCCTTTTAATCTTGAACATGCTAAACGTACAGGTGAATTTGCACGGATTATCTTCCAAAACAAAGCCAAACTAAAGTTAAAAGAGTGTAATATTATACCCAACGATACTAAACTCTTTGCACAAGCCGATACAGAAACTTCAGTAGATTTTTACCTGTCATCTGACTCTGAAAGCAAGAAGATTTATCAACTTCTCAAGCAAAAATCAAATCCTCGTTTTCTGTTCATTGACCTGAATACTCCCTATCACCAAACTTTTGGTGTGATTGATTTTAAATAACCAGGTAGCACTCTTAACAACTAATTTCATTTATTTAGCATGTGATTAAATTCACACGCTTCGCAAATTGGTCGTGGCTTCCGCTTCGTCGGAATGACCTTACGCCACACTGGCATTATTTAGCCAGTCCCATCGCGACGACCGATTTCTATTGCGTAGGGTTTCAACCATAAGCAATTAGGAGTGGGAAAATTTAAAATGTAGTTTGTTTTAATCAAAACAAAAAAATGTAGTATATTTGCAATATAATAATACTTATACACAACAAAATGGAAACTGTAATTGTACAAATAAATAATAGTAAAGCATACAAGTTATTAGCCGATTTGGAAGATTTACATATTCTTAAAGTTATAAAGATAAGTAAACAACAAACAATCAGTCTATCAGAGAAGTATGCAGGCAAATTGACTTCAAAAACTGCCGATGCTTTACAAAATTATGTAAAACTAAGTAGAGAAGAATGGAACAGCAAAACT
>JAURYY010000289.1 GCA_030653695.1 Paludibacter sp.
AAACAATTTACCTTCAGAGTTCAGATGTTTCAAAATTTCTTTTGAATGACCACCGCCACCAAACGTAACATCAACATACACGCCACCGGGTTTAATATCTAATCCATCAATGGTTTCGGGGAGCAAAGCAGGTGTATGGTAAACTACCCCTAACTCACCCCCAACCCCTAAAGGTGAGTTAACTCCTAATCCACTATGGGTATCTGAGTTTTTATTGTTATCTGTTTTATCCATTCTACAATTATATCATATTTTTCTTTCTCCCCTTTAGGGGCAGGGGGTTATTTTCTATTCCCCCTTTAGAGGTTAGTGGTCTTTTTCATCATTCTTTCTTTTAGCAATTGTGCAAAATCAGTAGCGGGCATTTTTACCTGCTCGTAACGGGTTTTGCTCCATAGGGAAAACCTGTCAATCATTCCTGTAAAAAGAACTTCGGCATTTTCAACAGCAATTGATTCGAAATGCTTTTTTGATAGCAAAATTCGTCCCTGTGAATCAATGTCTAACCATTCGGCATCCGAAACAAACTGAATCAATAACAACTGATCCTGCGGATTCCATTCATCTAACCTTGACTTCAATGCTGCCACTTTTTGATTCCAAACACCTTGTGGATATAGTATTATACAATCATTTTCAGCATCTTTTTGCATAACAATACTGTCCCGCTCTCCATCGGGTAACAGTTTACGATATGCTGCCGGTATAAAGATTCTTCCTTTTACATCGGCTTTTGCTTCATATTTTCCAATAAATGTTGACATATAATACGGATACATTTTTTCAACGGTAAAAGTATAAAAAGATTTTAATATTCCCCACTATTCCCCACTATTTTTTTATCAACAACTTTTCAACCGATTTTTTCGCCAATTGTTACATATTTCTGTCGATTATCAACATTTTGTTAACGTGTTTGTCATGCTTTTTATAATTTATCTTATTGTATTTCTGTGATATTAGTTTTTAAAACAAACAATAACCGTAAATTGGGATCAAAGTGGGGAAAAGAAATCAATAAATTAATAAAAAATAAAAATTATTCCAACTCTTCAAATGTTTTGAAGTTCCCTATACCAATTTTCTGCCGAAAATGTGGTAATTTTGCATTCATTATTCAAAAATTAGAAAAAAATGAGCAACACTGATACTGTTAAAATAGATATAGCAGCCGTAATTAAAGACAAAGCACCTCATACCAAAGTCCCTAAATTCATTATTAATTATTTAAAAAAAATAGTACACGAAGATGAAATCAATTCGTTTTTAAGAGAATATGCAGGATTGAAAAACCTCGAATTTATTGAAGCTGGACTCAAATACTTTGGAATAACAACAAGTGTTGAAGGTAAGGAAAATTTGCCTCATGGAGGAAAATATATTTTTGCCTGTAATCATCCTTTAGGTGGGTTGGATGGAATGACGACAGGGTATTTAATAGGAAAAGAATATGATGGAAAAGTACGATTTTTTTCGAATGACATACTCACACATTTATACCCGCTGAAAGAAATGTTTGTACCTGTAAATAAAGTGGGAATACAGGGAAAAGAACATGCTGAGCTTATGCAGCAACTGTACGAGTCAGAAAATCATTTACTTACATATCCTGCCGGAATGTGTTCACGCAAAGTGAGCGGTAAAATTGTGGATTTGGAGTGGAAGAAAAATTTTATTAGCAAAGCGGTTCAGTATCAACGCGATGTAATTCCGATTTATTTTGAAGGACGTAATTCCGATTTTTTCTATAATCTGGCTAACCTACGTAAAATTTTCAGACTAAAAATAAATATTGAAATGTTGTACCTTGCCGATGAAATGTTTAAACAGCGCAGTAAACATTTTTCCATTCGAATTGGAAAACCTATTCCGTGGCAAACTTTCGACAAATCGAAATCGCATGCGGAGTGGGCTGAGTGGGTGAAAAATATTGTTTATAAAATGGCATGAATGGTTTATGTGATTTCGGCAAAAAAGCGGCGGACTTATTTTTCAACTGAAAAAGGCTTACAATTCCAGCAATCCTTCGGGTAATGACACGTGAATAATTTTCTTTTTATGATCGACACCTACAATATATGCTGCACTGACCGGAATTAACAAATCATTTTCAGCTGCTTCAATCACAAACAATGCATTTTCAGTCGTCTGATCAATTTCTGAAATCATTCCGATTCCGCCCTTTTCGGAATCAATCAGCAGAAAACCAACAAAGTAATCCAGACCAATATTTTCGCCATTTACTTTTTCGATAAATTTTGCCGGTAAATAGATTGTCAATCCGACAAATGCTTTGGCTTTTTCCTGAGTGTCCACATCTATAATTTTCAACAATCCGGCAGTGTCAGTTTTCAACCTATATGTTTCGATAAAAAACGGCACCAGAATTCCTTCGGTTTCAATAATAAAACAGGGTATCTCTTCTCTGTCAAAAACATCGGAAGTAAAAGTGAAAGACATTTCGCCGTGAATGCCGTGTGGTTTAATAATTTGACCGATCGGAAAAACATCTTCTTTCAGTATCATAGTTTAATTTCTTTTTTTAAAAATATCACGAAACAAAAGTACAAAAATAATGAATGTGTTTATCATTTATCTCTTTTCACACTAAATTGTCAATTAATAACTTCTTTTGTGTCAAAATTTACACACTGAATATATTTTATTTAAATACTTTTGAAGTTGAATTCAAACAGTGTTTCATTATCCGAAAAAAAAGGAGTTAAACATGCGAACAGTAGTGAAAGTATTTTTATGAAAAAGCAATCATTTACGCATAAAAAGCCGACACAAAACTCAGTTTTCAGTCCATAATAATTATCAACAATCGGGATGGTACACCACATTAAGAAACATGCTTTATTAAAAATAAATTTTTCGATAAAAAATTGAAACACAAATTGATATGATACACAAATTCAGTAAAAGATTATTGTTGCTTTTTTCTTTGCCCTGGTTTTTAAGTTTAACCTTTGCCGATAATTATAAAACGATTAGCAACCAGGAAATAAAATCGTTATATGCAGGTTTGCCTTTCGAGATGCCTTTAATTAAAGCTCTTAAATTCAAAAAATATTCCGTTCGGATTACCGATTTTGGTGCAGTGGGCAATGGTGTAACCCTTAACACACAAGCATTTGAAAATGCAATTGCTGCAGTTTCGAAAAAAGGCGGCGGCACAGTGATTGTTCCCGAAGGAATATGGCTGACCGGACCCATAACGTTATTAAGCAATATCAATTTGTTCCTCGAAAAAAACGCTATGATTCGTTTTTCGACCGATTTCAATCTGTACCCAATTGTCGATGCAATTTTCGAAGGATTAAATACAAAACGTTGTCAATCACCCATTACTGGATATTCCGGAGCATACTGACCCACCCATCCGGCGGAAAAGCCAATGCGAATAATATCGAAATCGCTACCAACAATCTGTCAATACGGCAGATGCTGACCCACCCTCTGTTTTAAAATGATTTGGAGTAACTTTTTTT
>JAURYY010000324.1 GCA_030653695.1 Paludibacter sp.
GAAATCAAATCAGTATTTTGCAAAGAAAAAAGAGATAGAACCCATAAGATTCTTTATGAGACAGTTGGTTAATAAAGTCCTTACCTGATGAATAGATTTTTTGCAAAGCAAGTTGCTTTGAACGGATAATGCGCAATAAATCGGTATCGGGGATGAAGCGTGCAATACCGCCCGGAATACGCTCAATAATGCGAACCTCCTGATTTCCTTGCTGACTAAAGGGCAGTTCCCGCTGCGAAAAGTAATCATCTGCAGTTGTTAAAAGCGTTTGTTGTTCGGACGAAACATGAGTGGTTGTATTGGATCTAAGTTCTGTTTTATACCCATTGAGCATGGTCGCTCCTGTCAAAAGAGTAACCGCCAACAAGCCATATATCATAAACCTTTTCACTTTATTTTCTACTGTTTTTTTCAACACAAACGTCCTAAAATATTGACTTTTCGGGGGATTGTGATCCATTAAAAATTTCTAAATCCTATAATTTCCCGCACTTCACGAATGGTTTTTGAGGCACTTTCACGCGCTTTTTCTCTCCCGATACGTGCTGCATTCGCAATATATACTTCGTCGGCCGAAATGGCTTTAATCCGCTCACGCATTGGTTCGGTAAAGACAATCATATCCTCGGCAAGTTGTTTTTTCATATCTCCGTAACGAATGCTGCAAGAATTGTACCGTTCGTCGAAATAATTGTAGGTGTCAGGTGTCGAAACCACTTTCATCAACTGAAAAATATTTTGTATTACTTCGGGTTTTTCCTGATTGTGCTGAGTTGGACCGCTATCGGTAACCGCTTTCATTACTTTTTTTCTGATCACTTCAGGTTCATCGGCAAGGAAAATGGCATTGCCTTCCCCTTCCGATTTTCCCATTTTTCCACTTCCGTTCAGTCCGGGAATTTTAACTAATTCTTTTCCAAAATTAAATGCTTGCGGCTCAGGAAAATAATCCACACTGTACATGCGATTAAACCGGTTGCTAAACTGACGTGTGAGTTCAAGATGTTGCTCTTGATCTTTGCCCACCGGCACTTTGGTAGCACGGTGAATCAGAATATCGGCAGCCATCAATGTGGGATAAGTCATTAATCCGGCATTCACATTTTGCGGTTGTTGGCGGATTTTATCTTTAAATGATGTACAACGTTCAAGTTCTCCGATATAGGCATTCATATTCAGGAAAAGATACAGTTCATTGACCTCCGGCACATCGCTCTGAACATACAGTGTCGATTTTTCAGGATCGAGACCTGCTGCAAGATACTCCACCAAAACCTGTCGTACATTGCCATGCAAATCTTTAGGCGTGGGGTGTGTGGTTAGCGAGTGATAGTCGGCAATAAAAAAGTAGCAATTATGTTCGTTTTGCATTTCGACAAAATTGCTCAATGCGCCGAAATAATTTCCGAGATGTAAATTTCCGGTAGGACGGATACCACTCAATACTGTTTCCATAAATACCCCTCAATCCCCTGAAGAGGACTTTAATATAATTATTTGTTTGTATGTTTTTTTTAATTTCCCCTTTTCAGATAAATGTCTTTACTTTATTCCTCTTAAGGCATCGGCGTGAGCTCAGTCGAACGCTCAGTCGAACGGTGTTAGGGGTAATTTTATTCTATTGGTATTGTCCTTTTAATACGCTGGTCGAGCGAAGTAAGGGTTTCGGTAGAAGCAACTCCATTTATTTCCTGAATCTGACCATTGAGCAATTGCATTAAATGTTCATCATTTTTGGCATATAGTTTTATTAAAATGGTATAATGTCCGAGCGTATATTGCGATTCGACAATTTCAGGGATTTTTTCTAATGCGTTTACTACTTCTTTGTACATGGAGCCACGCTCTAAAGTAATGCCAATATAAACACACATCTGATAACCAAGCATTTTGTGATTCACCGTATAACCCGAACCTGTTATAACATTCAAATCGATAAGCCGTTGAACACGTTGATGAATTGCTGCGCGCGATACGCCGCATTCTTCGGCTACATCTTTAAATGGCATACGAGCATTTTGAGTTATGATGCGTAATATTTTACGATCTAATTGATCAATTTTTTCCATGCGTATAAGTTTTAATTATCATTTAGGCAGCAAATTTAATCAAAACTTATGAAAAATAAAAGGTTTAATTGACAAAGATTTCATTTTAATAAAATAATGTGGAAAAATGACTTATTATTTACTATTTTTAAAACAAAACAGCCGAAGAATAACCTCCGGCTGATCTGTTCCATTTTATTTTTCAATGATTTTATTTTTCAATTGACAGTAATTCAACTTCGAAAATCAAGGTAGAAAATGGTTTGATAGTTCCCTGATCTTTGTCGCCGTAAGCGAGTTGTTGCGGAATATAAAGTTTGTATTTCGAACCTACGGGCATCAACTTCAACGCTTCTGTCCAGCCCGGAATCACCTGATTAACACGGAATACTGCCGGCTCATTGCGGTTAATCGAACTGTCGAACACGGTGCTATCGATCAAAGTTCCATGATAATGAACTTTTACATTGCTTGTATCAGCCGGAAGTGCGCCTTTACCAATTTTGATAACTTCGTATTGCAGACCGCTTGCTGTGGTTATTACTCCGGGTTTGCTTTTGTTTTCGGTCAAAAATAATTCACCGGCAACTTTATTTCCCTTGAATTGTTCTGCCATTTTGGCTTGTTGGCGTTTTTGCATGGTCGATTGCAGATACGTTTGAGCATCCTTTGCATTCATCTGAATGCTCGAGCCTTTTAGCCCGTTTACAAGACCTTGTTTAATCAACTCAATATCAACCTTTAGCGCTGAATCTCCCATAAGTCCTGTTTCTTTTTGCTCTTTCAGTGCAGCTCCGATTTTTGTTCCCAATTCGGCTATTTCGCTGTATTTTTCATTAACATCATCGCCTTTCATGCCTTCATCAAGTCCTTTAAGCAATGCTGCAATTTTAACTTTAACCGAATCAGAATTTGCACTGTCAGTCTTTAAATAGTAATTTTTTATTCCACTTCCGTTAGCCAGACCAAATGCATAGTTCAGACTGTCGATTTGGGTTTTCAACGTCGGCAGTTGAGCTTTTTCGCTGTTGCACGATGTGAATGTAAAAGCAGCTACCATAATCACTGAAAGAAATATATTTTGCTTTTTCATTTTATTTTATTAATTAAATTATTTGAACTTGTAATGATATTAATTAGCTGATAATGAATCTGGAATAGCTGGTGGAGGTGGAGCTTGCTGACCCATTTTTTTATCCTGAATATCCATCATCGTTTTACGGATATATTCTTCTGCCTGTTCGAGGGTCATGCCATTTTTGTAATCATTCAAAGCATTGATCAAGCCCTGTTTAACGATTTTAGTGTTGAATATAAGTGCTGAATCTCCCATCAAACCTTGTTTTTTCTGTTGTTTGAACGAATTACCAATCTGAAGTCCCAACTGATACATTTCATCTTTGTTTACTTTGCCTTGATAAGCTTTGTCCAATGCTTTCATTAACTCTACAAGGGGTTGATCCGTTGAGTCATTTTGCATGTAATAACTCTTTATGCCATCGCCGTTAGCCAAACCAAGTGTATAATTCAGACTGTCGTTTTGCGTGGTCAATTTTACTTCTTTTGGCTCGTATTTATTACACGAAGCGAATACCAAAATGGCAATCAAAGTTACCATTGTAAAAATACTTTGTTTTTTCATTTGTTCGATAATTAATTTATTAAAAATGTTATTTACTTTTTATTTGTCGATTTTGCCGATTTCGATGGAATATTTTGGGTTCCTGTTTTTTTGGCTGGTACTGCTTTTTTTGTTTCAATATCTTCGATAGTTACATTTTCTTTGAACGGCTTGATGTCAATCAATTCAACCTCAAATATTAGCGTTGCAAAAGGTGGAATAACACCGCCTGCACCCTGATCGCCGTAACCCAAAGTATAAGGTACAAAAAATTTATATTTCGACCCAACACTCATCAACTGAACGCCTTCTGTCCATCCTTTTATCACCTGATTCAACGGGAATTCGATGGGTTCGCCTCTATCTACCGAACTGTCGAATTTTGTTCCGTTAATTAGAGTTCCGGTATAATGTACCTTTACGGTATCGTTGGCTGTAGGCTTTTTTCCTTCGGATGGCACTAATACTTTATACTGTAATCCTGTCAAAGTAACATTCACCCCTTCGGCCGACATATTGTTAGCAAGAAATTTTTCACCTTCCGATTTTTTCACATTTGTTTCCTGGGATTGGGCTTTGGTAATGTAATTTTTGAAGTATTCAGTTGCCATTTCTAAAGTCATCAAAGCTGAGTCGTTTTTCATTGCTGTTGTAAAACCTTTGATAATCAACTCAATGTTCGATTTTCCACCCGGAATACCTGCAAGATTGCGCGAAAAATCGCTTCCTACATTTAAACCCAAAGCATAACTCATAGAGTCAACTTCGTTTGTGAATACTTTTGGGGTCTCTGTAATGGTTACATTTTTCCCTTTTTTAACTTTCTTCTCTTTTGCTTCGGCCGACCCGAAAATAACGCTCAATATCATGAGCAATAAAACTGTTTTTTTCATTTATTTATCTGATTAAAATTTTTATTTTTATTCCTTTCTTCTTAACTTCTTTAACTTCCCTAACTTCCCTAACTTCCTTAACTTCCTTAACTTCCTTACATCAACCGCTGTCAGGGTAAATAACCGCTGACAGGGTTGAAAAACAAATTTTCCCTAGCTTCCTTAACTTTCTTTTCAAACTATCGCAAGCAATTCCACTTCAAAAACCAATGTTGTATGCGGACCTATCTGCTTTCCGGCTCCTTGTGCACCATAAGCAAGATCAGAAGGAATACAAAGTTTCCATTTCGACCCAACAGTCATCAGTTGTAGTGCTTCAACCCATCCGGCTATAACCTGAGTAACGCCGAAAGTGGCTGGTTCGCCCCTATTTACTGAACTGTCGAATACATTTCCATCAATTAACGTTCCGTGATAATGAACTTTTACTTTATCGCTTGCTTTGGGAATTGCTCCATTGCCTTCAGTCAGAATTTCGTATTGTAATCCACTGGAAAGTGTTACCACTTCGGGTCGTTTGGCGTTAGCTTCCAAAAATTTATTTCCCTCTTTTTGTGCGCCTTCGCCCGCTTCTGATTGTAATTCCTGAAAGTAATCATTGATAACTGTCTGTGCTTCATCGTAACTTAACTCAGGTTTATTCTGTTCCATTACGTCCTGAATGCCGTTTAATAATTTTGCAAAATTCAGATTTGTTATTCCACTGTTTAACAAATTATTTCCCAAACTCAGCCCTAAAGCATAACTTATTTTCTCCATTTTTTTGTTTAATTATTTACTCATATTCTAAGCGCTGAATTGAGTAACTTTATTTAATTTTTTTATTAATACTGTAAAGTATAAAATTCGGCAAGTCAAGAGTCGTCTAACCGTTTCCTTTACGGCTTGATACATAATGTAATATCCGCCAAAACAACTTTAACAGAACACAATAATTCTTTTTTTTACCTTATTTATGTTGTATTTCTCGTAACCACACATCAAAAGGTTTGTGGGTCTTTAAAAACGAGTGCAAAGATAGCTGATTTGTTGGATTATAGCATGTTAATTTTTCAAAATTATCGAGAAGTAACTACAATAGGCAATTTTTTAGCCTTTCTATCTCCTGTTTGAGGATTAAATGCTTCAAAATAAAGCACGTAAATACCTACGTTTGCATTCTTTCCTTTATCTGTTCTGCCATCCCACATCAGATGACCTTCGGAGGATAAAAGAACATTGGCTGCAAGTTGGTACACTCTTTCTCCTACAGCGTTCAATATTATTACGTTGGCAACATATCCGTTTGTTTCGGTTTTATAGCGGATAAAACATACATCATCAATGCCATCCATATCGGGTGAGAAAGCTTTCGGCTCTATCCATACAAATTTCTGAACTATTTCGGATGTTTCAATATCGCGATATTGTGAGTTTTTAAAACCGGGTGTTCCGTAAATAACTTCCGACCCGGCCGAATGCCACGATACTGAATTTTGCGTATCAAGATAGGGATTTATTTTTTCGAGTGCCACTCCTTTCCTATTCTTTACCAAGGCATGATGCCATTTGGCATTATACTTCAGTTCGTCGTAAATTGTATCTTTAGCACCATTACATAACACTATCGTTGCACTTTCATTATTCAGTGTCGACCACGATGTTTTTAAAATTTTATGCTCGGCGGGCAAGCCGTAATACTTTCGAAGGGAATCAGCATCCGAACACCATGCCAGATAAGATTTAGGCCCAATCAGTGTTTGTTCGGGAATTTTATTCCCTGTGTTCATGGTTCCATCAGTTTTTCGGGATGTGAAAACTAATCCGGAAATACTCAGCACCTTTTCCGATTTATTGTATATTTCTAAATATTCTACCGAGTTCTCGGGATGCTCGAACATCACTTCATTCCATGTTAAATCACCGACCTCAATGGCTTCGGGTATTCCGGTAGAAATGGTATTGTTTTGAAGATTATTTCCTGCCAGGTCGGTCAATCCTGTACCCAAAAGTGTATATAATTCTCCTTTATTAAAAACTTTTCCGAAGCTAAGTTTAACCGATTTATTGTCAGTTGCAACCTGCACTCCGGTGGGAGTTCCAACTCCTTTATCAATTTCGAAAATGGCTTTGGAGAAATTCATTTTTTCAGTAAAAGTTACATGTACTTTATCGGGGGCTTCGATGCGAATACTTTTAAAAGCAGGGGCTTCAGTGTCGGGGGCATTTTCGCCGGTTACAAGTATATCATCGAAATAATATGCCGAACCTGTTGTGGAAGTATTAGAGTAAAGCAATCCAAAATAACTGCTGTTTTTTACAATTGTGTTTTGTGTCTTACCTTCAAGAAAATATTCTGTTTCAGTTGCCGTTTTACTGTAAAGCTCGAAGTTCCCTTTTGCATCGCGTTTCACCTTGACCTGAATCACAACCGGATTTCCATCGGTACGTTTATCCGTTCCATCAATAATTTTAGTTTTTTTGGTTCCTTGTTGAACAAACAACGATACTTCATCATTAGTACCTCCTATTTGAACATAATATCCGTTACATCCGTTTACAATATCTGAATTGTCGCTAACAATATAAATTGATGCAAAATTGGATGACGAAGTGGGATAAGTAATTTTTACCCAGCATTCCCACACTGCATTTACTATTGCCTCGGAATGTGTGAAAAGATAAGAAACCGATGTTGTTGGAGCATAGGACTGAAGTTGACCCGAACTGTTAACTCTAAAGTGCTGCGTTATCCCTATCCATTCAGGATTTTCGGCAAAATCACCATCCGAAAATGTTTCGTTGACCTGCGCACACAGAATTAAAGAAACAAAAATCGCAAAAAAAAGCAAAACTGGTTTCATAATGTTGTTAATTCTATTGAAATGAATTACTTTTGTAGTTTGTTAAGTCAAATATAAGCAGCATCCAATCTTATGACACAAAGATATAAACAATAAATTAATTACCAAATATTTACAAATTTCACCTGTTTCAGCCAATTTCTATTACTCCCTCTTCCGAAAAAGTTGTAGATCGGCAATAGTAATGGGTGATTTAAACATTAAAAAAAAACGATGAGAGTAGCAATTGTGGGCGCAAGCGGCGCCGTTGGTCAAGAATTTTTGCGTGTGTTGGCCGAACGTAATTTCCCGATGACCGATCTTTGTCTTTTTGGTTCATCGCGCAGTGCGGGTTCTGTTTACGATTTCAATGGTGAAAAACTCACCGTTAAAGAACTTAAACATGGCGATGATTTTAAAGGTTTCGATTTAGTTTTTACCTCAGCAGGCGCAAGCATCTCTAAAGAATATGCCGAAGATATTACCAAGTTCGGAGCTGTAATGATTGATAATTCGTCTGCCTTCCGAATGGAAACGGATATTCCGTTGGTAGTTCCCGAAGTGAATGCGGTTGATGCCAAAATACGGCCTCGCGGCATCATTGCCAACCCAAACTGCACCACTATCCAATTGGTTGTGGCACTGAAAGCCATCGAAAATTTGTCGCACATCAAGCGTGTACATGTTTCAACTTATCAGGCTGCCTCAGGTGCAGGTGCTGCAGCAATGGATGAACTCGAATTACAATACCGCCAGGTTTTAGCAGGTGAAATGCCAACAGTTAGTAAATTTGCGTATCAATTAGCGTATAATCTAATTCCCCAAATCGATGTTTTTACCGACAATGGTTACACCAAAGAAGAAATGAAAATGTACCACGAAACCCGAAAAATCATGCATTCGGATGTTGAGGTAAGCGCGATGTGTGTTCGCGTTCCCGCTTTGCGGGCACATTCCGAAAGTGTTTGGGCCGAAACCGAACGACCGCTTACCATTGAAGAAGTTCGTGAAGCATTCGAGCAAGCTCCTGGTGTAGAAGTAATTGATAATCCTGCCGAAAAAAAATATCCCATGCCCTTATTTTTATCAGGAAAAGATCCGGTACATGTGGGTCGTATCCGCAAAGACATTTCGAATCCTAACGGTATTACTTTTTGGTGTGTAAGCGACCAGATTAAAAAAGGCGCTGCGCTTAATGCCGTTCAAATAGCTGAATATCTCATTGCCGAAGGCGATATCAAATAGTAATTGTTAATATGTTTCCGGGATGACATTGATTTAATAATTAACAAACTAAGTCGGTATTAAGAAACTATTTAATTGTTGCAAAAAATAATACACCATCGTAACCAATTGTATATTAACTTTTTATTGCCGTTAAAATCACTTTTTATTATTAAATTGGTAACCCGGTAATAAAAATGAGACCAACATGAAAATCGCAGGGTTAATTACCAATGATCACATACTTTCATTTCATAAAAAAAAATTAAAATTTTGAAGTTGCAACATTCAAATGGTTGCAACTTCTTTTTTTCTCCTATCAGGTTTCGAAGTCATTTGCAATTTTGAATCAATACATTTAATTTCCAAATTAAATTTCATATTAAGTGCGTACATTTTTATAACTTTGCATCCCAAAACATTCACTAATAATGCTTTGTTTTATAAAAAATTAAATATTAATTAATTCAACTTTACTAAAATAAAATATTAACTACAAAACTTGTCCGTCCGCTGACAGATGGACAAAAAAGAATCACAAAAGATAGAAAATTGAAATTGAAATGATTCAAATTTATTATTTTTCATTGTTGAAAATTATTGCTTTTGTTGACTTTTGTGTCCCCAGTGAGACTTTGGCGTGAGCTCAGTCGAACGCTATCGGTTGGGTTTAACTATCATTGCAAATTTTATTATATTCTAATTTGGTAAAGTATAATAGACTTTATATGGATTAGATTTCTATGTAATTAAATATAAGAAGTTTAACACTAAGAACACTTAATTGCACTAAGATACACTAAGTGAATTAAACCCAAATATAGATCACTAAGAAATAAAACATAAATGTTTTAT
>JAURYY010000335.1 GCA_030653695.1 Paludibacter sp.
GTAATAGTTTCATAATGATAGGCGTTAAAATTAGTAGTCTTAAATCATTCCGATTTATCGGAATGAAAATCCTCCCGATAGACTTCGGCGTGAGACTTCGGCCTGAGCTCAGTCGAACGCTCAGTCGAACGCTATCGGGATTAATCCGCTTAATCCGCTTAATCCGCGTTCCATTCTTTTCCATTTCTTCACAGAAAATTGATTCGAAAACTAACCATATACCATCAACCTTGTCTTAGAAATGAGCCATTATTTATTGTTTTACAAATAAAAAAATACGTTGGGTACAAAAGCCGATAGTCATTTTGTTTTAATAGTAAATGTTTTATCCTGCCCAGCCTTCCCTGTCTAAATTCCTATAATTGATGGCTTCGGCAATATGATTTGACTGTATGTTTTCCGAATCGTCGAGGTCGGCAATGGTTCTGCCTACTTTTATAATGCGGTCGTAGGCGCGAGCCGAAAGATTCAGCCTTTGCATGGCATTTTTCAATAATTCGGAGCTGGCTTTATCTATTTGAGCAAAAATACGCATTTGTTTCGACGACATTTGGGCATTACAATATACGCCATCAATTTCGCGAAATCTTAATTCCTGAATCTGGCGTGCATTAATCACTCTTTCGCGGACTTTATGGCTGCTTTCGGCATCTTTCATTTCCGAGAGTTTTTCGAAAGGCACCGGAACAATTTCAATATGAATATCAATGCGGTCGAGTAGGGGACCCGAAATTCGACTCAAATACTTTTGAACAATTCCAGGCGCACATACACAGTTGCGGTCGGGATGATTGTAATAACCACATGGACAGGGGTTCATTGATGCCACTAACATAAAACTGGCTGGATATTCGATGGTAAATTTGGCGCGCGAAATACAAATTTTGCGGTCTTCGAGCGGCTGACGCATTACCTCCAAAACAGTTCGTTTAAATTCAGGTAATTCATCCAAAAAAAGCACGCCATTGTGAGCCAATGAAATTTCGCCGGGTTGCGGAAAAGTGCCACCACCAACCAAAGCCACATCCGAAATGGTGTGGTGAGGACTGCGGAATGGACGTTGTGAAATCAGCGAAGTGTTACTGTCGATATTTCCTACAACGGAGTGAATTTTTGTTGTTTCTAATGCTTCGTGCAAAGTGAGCGGAGGTAAAATGGTTGGAATCCGTTTGGCGAGCATCGATTTTCCGGCACCTGGAGGACCCACCATGATAATATTGTGACCGCCTGCAGCCGCTACTTCTAAGGCACGTTTTACGTTTTCCTGCCCTTTGACATCGGAAAAGTCAATTTCTGAAAGATTTATATTGTTTAAAAACTCTTCCCTTGTATTTACAATTGTGGGTTCAAGTTGCGATTTCCCATTCAGAAAATCAATGACTTCGGTAATATTTTCAACACCGTACACATCCAATTTGTTAACCACTGCAGCTTCACGGGCATTTTGTTTGGGCAGTATCAATCCTTTGAATCCATCTTCCCGAGTTTTAATAGCTATGGGTAAAACTCCTTTAATCGGCTGTAATCCGCCATCTAACGATAACTCACCCATGATAACAAATCGTTCTAACTCTTCTTTTTTGATTTGACCCGAAGCAGCCATAATGCCGATGGCGAGTGGTAAATCGTAAGCCGAACCTTCTTTACGGATATCAGCCGGCGCCATGTTGATTACAATTTGTTGATGTGGAAATTTATGACCGGTTATTTGTAATGCCGAAGCAATGCGTTGCTGACTTTCTTTCACGGCATTATCAGGTAAACCCACTAACAGAAAACGTATGCCCTGACTTACATTTACTTCGATAGTAATAATTGTGGCATTTATCCCCTGAACAGCTGCACCAAAAGTTTTAACTAACATAGTTTTAAAGTTTTTAATTTTTTTGTCTGAAAATAAGTTTATCTATTGAAGCATTGAGTAAAAAATACTGTTGATGATACAATTTATTTTCAGAAACATGTAAACTGTACCCGATTTTTGCCTGCAAATATTCCTTATTAAATATCCTTATGTAAAATTTGTTTTCTGAATAGGTTTCAGATCGAAGGAATGGATTGCCCCAATATAACTCGTTATCGTATGTTGGATACAAAACCATTCGCGATTGACCCTTGTAAAATTTCGCATCAATTCCGGCATATTCACTCTCGAAATGTAGTTGTGCAATAAAACCCACAGGTGTATTTATGTTGTTCAAAGCACTTCTTTCTCGTTCATAACCTCCAAAAATTCCCGCTGCTATTTTTAATAAATTTTCCCCTGCAAACTTATTATTTTTATATCCTACACTAAAAATTGCCTGGCCGTTATCACAAATAAACTGTTCGGTTATTGCTGGTTTAGTTTTAGCCAAATGAAATAGATAGGATTGGAAATCGACATAGAAGTTTTTTAAAAAACTGTATTGTCCCGATAAACCGACCAAAAAACTTTCCTTATCGGTTGTTGTTTGACTACCCGTCCAGTCTAACCAAATATTAGCGAATGTATTTTTGTTTCCTACATTCCAGTAAATACCGCTTAAATAGGGACGAAAATAACTTATGGAATCGCTGAAAAGAAAATCGGAATAATTTGAAATGGCTTTCGAACGCGGAAATGAACCGACTAAAAGTTTTTGATGATTTGTTTCGTATTGATAATATACTACGGGCATCACATTTTGTATTCGTTTGCTTGCTCCCGATAGCATAAGAACATCGACACCTGCTACTATTTTGTGAGCCGAATCAAGGGGGATATTCATTGTTGGAGTAAAGTGCATACCTGTCATGGTTTGAGGTATTGCAAATTGTGAATGTGCAAATTCGGTATTGTCAAAAAAATAACTGTAATCGACTGCCCAGTATGTTTGTTGAGCAAAACAGGTGAGCGAAATAAATAAATTAATTAAAGTGATTCGAATAAATTTCGACATAATTCATAAGTTAAAAATTCGATTCGCAAATATACATTTTTAATTTTTAATAACAAAGATGAGTCCACTGTATAAAGTGTATTTTACTCTTAAATAGTGATTTTACAAAAATAATGTATATGAATATCAGCCTGTTAAAAATTTAAAAAACGTTAAAAAACAAAATTTTCGACTTTATACAGTGGACTCAAAGATTTGATTCTAAACAATTTGTTGTAAAAAAAACCGCCTCAAAACATTTCGTTTTGCGGCGGTTTGATAAGAAAAAGCGAGTGAAAAGTTTATTTTTCCGAAAGATAATTTGCAATACCTTCCTGACTTGCTGTTAATGCTTTATCCCCTTTTTTCCAGTTGGCAGGACACACTTCGCCATATTCTTCGGTAAATTGCAAGGCATCAATCAAACGAAGCACTTCGTCAACACTGCGCCCAAGTGGCAAGTCATTTACTAATTGATGACGAACCACACCTGATTTGTCTATTAAGAAAAGTCCGCGGTAAGCTTTAGGCTCACCAACAAAAGTAATATCGCCTTCTTCGTTATACTCATCCGATCCGATTAACACATCATAATCTTTCGAAATATTCAACGACTGATCAACCACCAATGGGTATTTAACACCTTGTATTCCTCCTTGATTTTGAGGAGTTTGAAGCCATTTCCAATGCGAAAATTCTGAATCGGTTGAAGTGCCGATAACTACTGTGTTGCGTGCTGCAAATTCAGCTGCTTTGTCTTGAAAAGCAATTAATTCGGTTGGGCAAACAAAAGTGAAATCGGCCGGATAAAAGAAGAAAACTACATATTTGTCTCCTTCAAATTGCTTTAACGAAAAATTTTCTATAATCTCGCCACCGTTTATTACTGCTTTGGCGTTGAATGCGGGTGCTTGTTTTCCTACTAATACTGACATACTATTTAATTTTAAATGTTTAATTAATACACAACAAAAGTATATGTTTTAAATATGAAATCAAAACAAATTCAAATAGAATATATTTATTAAAATATAGTATTTATCTATCGATGATTTTTAAGATTTGTAAATAAGCACGGTAACATAAGCAGCCATACCTTCTTTGCGTCCCACAAAACCCATTTTTTCGGAAGTGGTGGCTTTGATTGAAATTGTGTCAGCCTCAACGCCCATTACTTGTGCTAAACACTCCTGCATTGGAGCAATATGTGGATTTAATGTTGGTTCTTCGGCACAAACGGTGCAATCAGCATTGCCAAACTCATAACCCTTCTCTCTGATTAACAACATTGTATTTTTCAGTAATATTTTGCTGTCAATATTTTTAAATTCGGATGAAGAATCGGGGAAATGGAACCCAATATCTCTTAAATTAGCAGCGCCCAACAACGCATCGCATAAGGCATGAATCAACACATCAGCATCCGAATGTCCGAGTAACCCACTCGAATGTTCTATTTTAATGCCGCCTAACCAAAGTTCACGTTCTTGGGCAAAAGCATGAACATCATATCCAAAACCAATTCGTATTGAATTCATAATTTATAATTCATAATTCTCCCGTCCCGATTCCCGATAGCTATCGGGACGGGACTCGGGATCGTAATTCGTAATTCATAAAAAAAAACGATTGCCAAACTATTTCGTTCACAATCGTTTTAAACTATTCAATTAACCATTAACCATTAACCATTAACCATTAATCATTAATCATTAACCATTATTTTATAAGGTTTTTCAATCCAAATAAATCGAACGATAATGAAAAGCGTAATGTCTGATCTAACGGATTGGACTGGGAAGTTGAAATCACGTAGCCAGCGTCCAGTTGGAATATATTCAGTTTGAAACCGGCACCTGCAGTAAAGTATTTGCGGTTGCCTTTATATTTGTTTTCGTTAAAATAACCCCCACGCACAAAAAACTGATTGTTATACGCATATTCGGCACCTAATGACCAATTGATTTCACGCATTTCTTCTGCCATTCCGTCCGGAGCATCGTTGAACGACCGAAAAATTCCTGCTAATGCCGTCATATTATTAAAGTCGGTAGTACCATCAGGAGTTGGCACAAGTAATTTATTGATATCGGCACTTACCGAAATACGCTGAAATTCATCAATCGGATAATCGAATGAAGCTCCCAATCTTAAATTTGTTGGAATGAAATTACTTGATACAAATTCGTCATAAGATATTTTTGAACCTATGTTTGAAATATTCATTCCGAACGCTAAATTACCGTTTCCGGTAGATAGTGTAATGGGCAAACGATAATAAGCCGCAACGTCGGCAGCTGCTGCTACGCCTGGATACATTTCAGTGCCTCCCGAAAGATTCATCCCATTACTCAAATCGGAATAAATAAACCGGAGTGCCACAGAAGCCGATAAGTTTTCGGATAATTTCTGAGAATAGGCTGCATCTATAGCCAGTTCGTTCGGGTGAGCCGAACCCATAAATGAACCTTGAAAGTCGGTTAGGTCAATGTTGCCCAAGGAGAAATATCTCATTGACATACTAACAGCCGAAAACTCACTGAACTTATAATATCCAGCCAGATATGCCAAATCAATATCGGCTACCAACTGACGCAACCAGGGAGTATAGGAGAGTGAAAACCCGGCTTCGCTTTCCATAAATACATATTTGGCCGGATTCCAGAATTGTGAATTTACATCCGCCGAAGTGGCTGCTCCAATGTCGCCCATACCTCCCGCACGTGCATCGGGAGCAATTGATAAGGAAGGTACTGCTGTAATAATCGTATTATTTTCCTGAGATTGAATGCTAAAAGCTGAAATTATAACCGCAACTAATAAAAAAATTTTTTTCATTTTACAAAATTTATATTTAGACTCCAAAATTACTATTTTTAAATAAGGTGATAAAAAATGGATTTATATTTTAAACTTTATTATTCAATTACTAACATTTTATTGATTTTTGAATAAGTTTCCGATTCGTTGAATTTAATGGTTACGCGATACAGATAAATACCGGATTTTACTTTTGTTCCTTGGTATGTATTTAAATTCCACTCAATATTTTCGGCTGTTGCTTGCGAAATAGACCATATTTTTCTACCCGACAAATCAAAAATATCAATGGTTGTATTCAGTATTGTTTCGGGACGATCGTGATTTACTACAATTTTTGTTTTTGTTTTTGCCGGATTAGGATAATTTGATACAGAGAAAATTTCAGGCTGCAATCCTTTTATTACTTCAAATTCAATTGTTTGCGAAGAAGAGTTATTTAATAAATCCCAAACTCTGAATTTTAAAATGTGTTTTCCTTCAGCAATTTCAGGAAGTTTGTATCTTATAGTTCCTTTTGTATAATCGTTGATAACAGATTCATAATAATCATTCAGTATATATGACTTGTTAGGGTCGTCATCAATAGTGACCAAAATGTCATGACCAATACCACTACCAACCATATTAATACCATTTATGTCTGATACATTTGCAACAAAGAGTGGCTTTTCATTCACTTTGCCACCCGATACAAAATTGGGTGAGTTTAAGTACATGTTAATTTGCGGACCATCTGTTTCATTAACAAAAGTATTTCCAGTACCTCCGATGACAAAATTTTCAAAAATTCCTTGTGCTTCGTCACTGTTAATGGTATCATTGGCATAAAAATTAATGCGTCCACCACCGTAATTGTATTTTATATCTTTAGGAAGCATAAATGTAAGCGAAAATTCACTATTTTTTATCACCGTTTTTCCGGAAAACAATTTGTTGGGTCTGTCCGAGTAGGTAAGGGTGCCATCGTTGTGGTTATTTAAAGTTGTAATACGCTGAATTTTATCATATACCACACCATGAAGAATTCCATTAAATCCGGTAACTTTATTCCCGTTTTCGTCGGCTATAAAACCTTGAACTTTTCCAATAGACATAGATTTGAGAGTATCTCTACCAAATGTTGTGCTTTGATTAATCTTACTTGTAATAATTTTGTAATTTGTCGGATAATTTAACTGTACAGCGGGATCGCCCATATAAACATACGAAAGTTTATTAATTTCGGTTCCAATACTATTTTTTGCTTTGGCTATTACCTCTCCAATCCCATAATGTGTTCCTTTTTTATTTTTAAAAAGGTTTTCGCTGACAAATTTATTTATAGTCATGTTTTGCGATGCATAAACAGGTCTTGCAGCCGACAAAATTCCTATACCTCCGCCTACGGGATTTAAAACAACATATTCGCCCGCCGATACTGTTTTTTTATCAAATTGAAGAAAATCGCAAGTTGCAGCTACCCAAAGTGGTAAATTCAGGTTCGATAGTTGATTGACATCCGATGTGCTCAGAATATTTTCATTCGTCCAGCCGGAAGCGCCTGCATGCCCTGTGAAGTTAAGTAAAAACAACCCCGATCTTAATAAGTTAAAAAACTGGTTGCGCGCCACTGGGTAACTTTCGCCACTTGCCGATATCTCCTGCTGGTAAGCATCAAGGTAAATTTTATTTAACTGATAAGAAGGATACAACCGACTTAAAGAAGAGGCAATACTGTCGGCTTGTCTCATGTGTAATGCTCCATCTCCATCATCACCCAAATAACACAATTGATTTTTCCAGATACCTTTTCGAGTGTTATTCATGTAACCGATTGTTTTATTAACCACATCGGAAGCTTCCTCTTTGGTTTTAACCGGAAAACGACCCACTCCAATATCGAGCAAGTGAGCGGGTACATGGGTTCCTTCATTATCATCAAGAAATGCGAAGTAATCATCGGTTACATACGATAAAGTTTGAACCAATGAATTTTCAGCCTGATAAGTTAAAACTAAATTATCTCCTGAATCTTGCATTAATTTTCTATTGTCAAATGATCCTCTTCCGAATAATAAAAGATATTTTGGGTTATCTACGGTGTTATTTGTTGCATTTGCACGTTCGTACAGCATTTTCAAAAACCATCGATAGGCTGTTGCATCAGGGGTGCCGGATGAAAACTCGTTATAAACTTGTTCGGTAGTAGCTATTGCCACGGTCAATTTGTTAATGTCGCGGTGTGCTTGCGCCAATTTTTCAGCCTGAGTCACAAAATCGGGATGGGTAATAATCACATAATCGACGGGTTGAATTGCATGTAAATTCTGATTAGCTACATTTCCTACCACTTCGGGTTTTGGGTATGTTGTAACAGTTGGATCGATAGCCAGATATACTTTTACTTCATTGCCATTGTCAGTAAATGTGAGTTTACCATCAATTTTCTCGGTGATGATGCGAAAAATATTTTGAGGGTCGGTTATATCCCATATTTGGACATTATCTCCTGCATCAGTCAGACTATATTTGTTGTTAGCGTTATATCCCATATAATCAATGTTTTGAAATTGCATTGCATTGCCACTCATTTTCAGCAATCTGCGGGTATTAACTTCTAAGTAATTGAGATAACCTACTGATGTGTTCGTAGTTTTATTATATGCAAGATTAAAAACCAAAGCATCCTTTGTTGGAGTAAAAGTATATAAGCCATTGGCTGCTTTCGCTTTTTCGTAAAGATCGCCATCAGTCCTTTTGGCTACTGTTAAAGTTTTTAATTGGCTGCCATCTAAATTTAAGTTGAAACTTGAAGCCAGCGATGATGATGCAGCCACATCCAAACGAACTTTTGTGGAGTTATTTAGCACCGTATTGGGTGAATTGAAAGTGAGATTAATGCTCGATGATTCAGTGAAAGATTCGCCGTAAAACTCTTTTCCAGAATTAGTCAGATTTGTAATTTCTTTTTCGTAAACCTGATAGTCGGTGAATTCTGTTATCGGAAAAACACCCGCACTTGTATTGATGGTTGTGGCTTTCGATTCAATTTTTTTCCCTGTTCCTGCATCCGAAGTTACAAAATAATACCCGAAACTTGAATAAGGATTTATAGTATGCGTAAACATTGCCCTTGAAGCATCGTAAGCCCAACGGTTAATTCCCTGAGCGTAAAACAAAATATAGTCGCCCGCATTAAAAATTCCATCAGCACCTCTATTCATATAAATTGAAACTTCGGGTAAGTCATCAATTTTAGCAGCCAGAAAGCTTTGATTTAACATAGCACCACCGTAACCGAAAATACGCACATTGGCAGGGCTTAAGCCCATCGTATTTAAATCTTCGAAAGTTAATTTGTATATCCCGGAATTGATAATTCTGGTTTTAATAAATTTACCTTGTGCCAACACTGAATTGGAAGCAAAGGAATGTAGTGTAGCTGATTGCATTTTTTTTGCAGCAGGTACTTTGTTTATTTTTAGTTCAAAAGAAATGAGTTTCAAATACTCATTATTCCGTTTTACAAAAGGTAAAATGCTAAAGTTTGCATAATTTGTTTTATTTTCCGAAAGTAAGTCATTAATAACTAAAATATCGCTTTTTAGGTCAACTTCAGCCAATAACTGTAATTCATCAGCGTTTGTAATGGTTTGATAAATAGCATTATCGATTAAAGTTTCGTAACTGTAACCTTGCTCTGATTGAATTTTTTTTACATAATAGGGTAGAAAATTTTCATCCGGATATTTAGCATCGTCAAATGATATTACTTTTTTGATTGTTGAGGGCGATTTCCAGCTTTGTACATTATTCCATTTTAATAGAATTGTAGACTCAACAACTGTTTGAGCAAACAAAAAGGAGCTAATAAATAGAAAAGTAATTAATATTGCGACTTTATTTTTTATGTGTTTATTCATGCTGATATAAAAATAGAAATTTGAAAACCAAACGTTTTTTTTCAACAATTATTGTATTATTGAACAATTAATGAGTATCATTTTATCTGAAAGTCAAACATCTTGGTATTTGAAATAAATCCTTCCAAGTGATCGCCAACTTTTACTTTTCCAACACCTGCGGGAGTTCCGGTAAATAAAATGTCACCTATTTTCAAAGTAAAGAAACGACTAACGTAAGCAATAAGTTCATTGATCGGAAAAATCATATCGGCTGAATGTCCGGTTTGAACAGTATTTCCATTTAAATCTAAATGAAAACGAATATCTTGCACGTCCCCAAATTTGTCAACAGGCAAAAAATCGCCGATTGCTGCCGAATTGTCAAAAGATTTGCAAATTTCCCACGGTTTTCCTTCGGCTTTCAGTTTGCGTTGCAGGTCGCGAGCTGTGAAATCCACGCCCAATCCTATTTCGGAATAATAACGATGCGCAAATTTTGGGTCAATGTGTTTTCCTAAGCGGTTGATTTTTACTATTAATTCCGTCTCGTAGTGTAGCTCTTCGGTGAACTCGGGGAGGTAGAATGGCTTGTTGTTTTTCAGTAAAGCCGTGTCAGGCTTCATGAACACGACCGGTTCCGTAGGATTTTTTGAATTAAGTTCTTTATTATGTTCGACGTAATTTTGTCCAATAGCGAATATTTTCATGATTTTCGAGTTATTTTTTTCTTGCAGTTTTCACATTCTTCGATAGCATTCAACCGATTGAACATTACTGCCAAATGTGCGTATATTGAGGTGTTTTGTACAATAACTTTTTCGGGAACCCGTATTCGGTATGGGGTGAAATTCCAGATAGCTTGAATGCCCCCTTCAATCATTATTTCTGAAACAGACTGTGCTTTTTCTACCGGTACAGTCAAAATGCCTATGTTTACTCCGGTTTGTTTTTGAAGTTCAGTAAATCGATCGAAATGATGAATAGGAATTCTGTTTATACTTGTTCCGGATAGCTCATACTTAACATCGAATCCCGCAACTATTTCTAATCCAAACTGTTTTAGTCCGTTATCGTGCATTAGTGAGCCGCCCAGACTGCCTACCCCAAAAAGAAATGCTTTGTGCGAAACAGTAAAACCCAGAAAAGATTCAAGCACATGTACCAATTCTTTTACATCATATCCAACTCTTGTACGTCCTGTGATTTGAACATACGATAAATCTTTTGCTACCAATGAAGCATCAACAGCAATGTTTTTTGCTATTTGAGTAGATGAAACATGTAATTCACCTTCCTTCAGTATTAATTGAGCGTAAGCCAGGTACCAGGGCAGTCGGCGTAAAGTCGGTTCTGGTACATAAAACTGATAGGTTAATTGATTCTCTGTCATTTTCAAGTGTTTTTCTTTTATTTGTTCTACTTCCGGATTATAACATAATCAAATTTTTAATGATAGTTGAACCACAATACTTGTCCGCAAACTGACAGACGAAAACAAAAGTCAACAAAAGAATTCGACATGAATATCTAAAATAGTTCTTTTCTATCTTTTCAAATTGATATTTCTGCCTTTTGTGTCCGTCATTTGACGGATTGCGCTCTCCCTGCCTTGCGGGATACTCCATTTGTGGATGAATATTTTATTATAGTAAAGTAGAATTAGATGCAAAAATAATCAAAATTTTCGGATACACATCTTACAGTAGATTTTAATAAGTTCAATCTGTGTTTTTTAGCGTTAATTCAACTGTTTTTCAGATAAAATGTTTAACTTTGCATGATTTTTTCAATAAAAATTAACTAAGCAATAATTTCGTTTAAATTATTATATTTCAGATTATTATGGAGTACAATTTCGGAGTGATAGAGCAAAAGTGGCAACAGATTTGGAAGAAAAACGAAACGTATAAAACAGATATAAACCCGCAAAAACCAAAGTATTATGTGTTGGATATGTTTCCTTATCCTTCGGGTGCAGGGTTGCATGTGGGTCATCCGCTTGGATATATAGCTTCCGATATTTATAGCAGATACAAGCGTTTGCAGGGATTTAACGTGCTTCATCCCATGGGTTATGATGCGTATGGATTGCCTGCCGAACAATACGCCATACAAACCGGTCAGCATCCGGCTGTTACCACTAAAATTAATATTGCCCGGTACAGAGAACAATTAGAAAAAATCGGTTTTTGTTACGATTGGGACAGAGAAATCCGAACTTGTGAACCCGATTATTACAAATGGACTCAATGGGCATTTATCCAAATGTTTAATCATTACTTCGATACTAAATTACAAAAAGCCCAAACCATAGAATCGCTTATAAAAGTTTTTGAAACCAATGGTTCGAAAGGAATTCAAGCAACTTGTACAGAAGAATTAACTTTTACAGCCGAAGAATGGGATGCGAAAACAGAAAGAGAACAACAGGAAATTCTTCTCAATTATCGAATTGCATATTTAGCCGATTTGAAAGTGAACTGGTGTCCGGTTCTCGGCACAGTGTTGGCAAACGACGAAGTGAGCGAGGGTGTTTCGGTTCGTGGCGGGCATCCCGTCGAACAAAGGGTAATGCGACAGTGGAGTTTGCGGGTTTCGGCTTATGCTCAACGACTTTTGGATGGATTGAATACTGTTGACTGGACTGAATCACTCAAAGAAACGCAGAAAAACTGGATAGGTAGGAGCGAAGGGGCGGAGCTAAAATTTTACCCCACCCCAGCCCTCCCCAAATGGGAGGGAGAGAGCGTCGATCTTGATTCGCAGAACCTTGAGAATACGCTGGCTTCCCCTCCTTTGGAGGGGACTGAGGGGAGATTATCTTCTTCTTTGGAGGGGACTGAGGGGAGGTTTAGATACTACACAACTAACAAGCTTGACTGGAATTTGTTGCATGATCACGCTAAAGCAATGCATAATGAACCCACCGAACCCGAAAGTATTCTTTGGGAAATGTTGCGAACAAAAAAAACTGGTTATAAATTTCGTCGCCAGCATCCTGTAGACCAATTTATTCCCGATTTTGTGTGTTTGGAAAAAAAATTGATTGTTGAAGTTGATGGCGATTATCATTTATCGGAAGAACAAATTGAACTTGATAATGCAAGAACAGAAATTCTTGAAAATTTGGGTTATAAAATAATTCGTTTCTCCAACAAAGATGTAAAATCGTCTCCGCAGTATGTTGTTGAGAAAATTAAATCAATAATACTAAATTTAGATGTTTCTTTAATTTCAGAAACTTCGAACCAAAACGCAGTTCCCCCCCCCTCTGGAGGGGGTCAGGGGGAGGTTATTTCTGTATTCACTACTCGTGCCGATACAATTTACGGTGTAACTTTTATGGTGTTGGCTCCGGAGAGCGATTACGTGAAAATTTGCACAACGCCAGAGCAAGCGGCTGAGGTTAAAGAATATATATCTGCCACTAAAAAGCGTACTGAGCGCGAGCGCATTGCCGACCGACGTGTAACCGGCGTTTTTTCAGGTTCTTACGCTATAAATCCCGTAAGTGGAACTGAAATTCCGATTTGGATTTCGGATTATGTACTCGCAGGATATGGAACCGGAGCCATTATGGCTGTTCCGGCACATGACAATCGCGACTATGCTTTTGCAAAACATTTTAATTTGCCTATAATTCCTTTGATCGAAGGTTGCGATGTGAGTGACGAAAGTTTGGATGCTAAAGAAGGAATTATGATGAACTCAGGTTTTCTGAATGGAATGACTGTGAAAGAAGCCATTGAAGCTGCCAAAATATACATTACTGAAAAAGGTATTGGGCATGTAAAAGTAAATTACCGTTTACGCGATGCTATTTTCAGTCGTCAGCGTTATTGGGGCGAACCGTTTCCGGTTTACTACAAAGATGGTTTGCCTTATATGCTCGATGAAAGCAGACTTCCGCTCGAATTGCCCGAAGTGGATAAATTTCTGCCGACCGAAAAAGGTGAACCACCACTTGGAAGGGCAAAAAACTGGAATTACACCCCACCCCAAATCGCCCCCAAAAGGGAGGGAGATCACCCCACCCCGACCCTCCCCAAAGGGGATGGAGACTGCACCTTTCAAACTTTGCAGAACGTTGAAAATACGCTGTCTTCCCCTCCTTTGGAGGGGACTGAGGGGAGGTTTTATCCTCTTGAACTAAATACCATGCCCGGATTTGCGGGATCATCGGCATATTACCTGCGTTACATGGACCCGAAAAACGATAAAGCGTTGGTTAGTCCCGAAGCGAATCAATACTGGCGAAATGTGGATTTATATATCGGAGGAACTGAACATGCAACCGGTCACTTGATTTACAGCCGTTTCTGGAATAAATTTCTTTACGATTTAGGTTTGGTATGTGAAGATGAACCATTTAAAAAACTGATAAATCAGGGAATGATACAAGGTCGGAGCAATTTTGTTTATCGCATTAAAGATACCAATACTTTTGTTTCGTTACATCTGAAAAATAAATACGAAACAACTCAGATTCACGTTGACGTAAATATTGTGTCGAATGATATTTTAGATATTGAAAAATTCAAAAACTGGAGACCGGAATTTGAAAATGCTGAATTTATTTTAGAGTACCCCGCCTCAACCCTTCCGAAGGGGAAAGAAAACCACGCCTCAACCCTCCCCAAAGGGGATGGAGAGAGCGTCGATCTTGGTTCGCAGAACGTTGAGAATACGCTGTCTTCACCTCCTTTGGAGGGGACTGAGGGGAGATATATTTGTGGTTGGGCGGTTGAAAAAATGTCGAAATCGATGTACAATGTTGTAAATCCGGATGATATAGTTGAAAAATATGGAGCCGATACATTACGCTTGTATGAAATGTTTCTCGGACCATTGGAACAATCGAAACCGTGGGATACTAATGGTATTGACGGTGTTCACCGGTTTCTTAAAAAATTGTGGGGTTTGTTTTATAAAGATGGTAACTTACAGGTGAGTGAAGCAGAACCTACTGCTGACGAATTGAAAATTCTGCATAAAACAATTAAAAAAATTACCTTCGACATTGAAAATTTCTCCTATAATACTTCGGTATCGGCGTTTATGATTTGTGTGAACGAATTATTTACAATTAAATGCAACAAAAAAACAATACTCGAACCGCTTGTAATTTTGCTTGCTCCATTCGCTCCACACATTGCCGAAGAATTATATCAAGCATTGGGCAACCAGAATACAGTTTGCGATGCGCAATTCCCTGTTTGTAACGAAACGTATTTGGTAGAGAACTCGGTGAAATATCCTATTTCGTTCAATGGTAAAGTGCGTTTTATATTAGAATTACCAGCCGATATGCATAGAGAGGAAGTAGAAAAAACAGCCATGGCAAATGACCAGACTATCAAACAATTGGCAGGAGCAACACCTAAAAAAATAATTGTGGTGCAAGGGAAAATTGTGAATATTGTAATGTAATAAAAATACCCCTAACCCCTAAAGGGGAACTTGGCTACAACTGTATTTTATACGCGTTTATGAAAACTAAAAAAAGTAATTTGAAAGTAGATACCAACTCAGTTCCACTTCAGGAGTTGGAGCTTCACTCCCGTTCAGGAGTTGGGGGTAGCTTGAAAAAAATAACAAAGCATGGTTGGACAAGTATTCGTGAATACGTATTCATTGCATTTGGATTATTTTTATTTGCTGCGGCGTGGAAAGCATTTTTATTGCCGCATCAAATAACCGGAGGTGGAGTTACAGGCATCGGAGCTATCGTGTATTATTCCACCGGAATTCCAATTTCGGTCAGTTATTTTGCAATTAATTTTGTGCTTTTGCTCATTGCATTAAAAAGCATCGGCTGGAAATTTAGTTTACGAACTATTTATGGTGTAGCCATTGTTACTTTGTTTTTCGCATTATTGCCCCAAGCTACACCCGGCACTTTTATCGAAGCCAATGATAACTTTATGGCTTGTGTAATTGGCGGTTTACTTTCGGGTGCCGGCATTGGTATTGTTTTTTTGTCGAACGGAAGTTCGGGCGGTACCGATATCATTGCCAAGGTTGTCAATAAATACAGAAATATCACACTCGGTCGAATTCTGCTTTATTGCGATGTGTTGATTATTTGCTCTTCTTACTTTTTCAAATTCGGAAGCATCGAAACTATTGTTTATGGACTTACGGCAATGACCATAACTACCATTTCGGTCGATATGGTAATTAACGGTGTTCGTCAATCGGTTCAGTTTTTTATTTTTTCGAAAAATTATGAAGAAATTGCCACCCGAATAAACAACGATGTGCGACGTGGAGTAACTATACTCGATGGCATGGGTTGGTATTCGAAAGAACCTGTAAAAGTAATCACGGTAATAGCCCGCAAAAACGAATCGATTAAAATTTTTCGTATTGTTAAAGAAATTGATCCCAATGCCTTTATATCTCAATCATCGGCAATTGGGGTTTATGGCGAGGGGTTTGATGTGATAAAAGGGAAGTAAAATAATTATAATTTAGCCGGACATTGATAGTAGGAAGTGTATAGTGTGTAGTTGCCAACCATACTAAAAATTCACTACGCTAAAATAAGTTCCCGAAATGAGAATTATTTTTTATATTTGCAGCATGATTTAAATTAAATGGATAGAATTTTTTCAAAAAGCACACTAAGAGAATGTTGGGAAAAGCATTCTGATTCAGAGCAATATCTAAAGACTTGGTATGATGCCGCAATGTATGCAAATTGGAAAAGCCCTTATGATGTAAAATAGACTTATGCAAATGATAGTGTATTGAAGGATAGCAGGATTGTCTTTAATATAAAAGGCAATTCATATAGACTTGTTGCTAAGTTTAATTTTGAGAAACAGTGGATTTTTATACGATTTATAGGGACTCATGACGAATACGACAGGATTGATGCAAATACGATATAAAATATAGAGAAATGAATATAAGACCGATAAAAACTAAAGCAAATTATAGAGATGCATTAAAGAGATTAGAAATTATCTTTGATGCAGCGATTGGCACACCTGAAAGCGATGAAGCTGATGTGCTTGGATTAATGATTGATCAATATGAAAAGAAACATTATCCGATTGAAGCACCAGACCCAATTGAAGCTATAAAGATTAGAATGGAAGAAATGCATTTAAAACAGGTTGATTTAGTGGATGCTTTAGGGGGCAAAAGTAGAGTTTCTGAGATTTTAAACCGTAAACGTAAATTGACTGTCGTAATGATTCGAAATTTAAATATAAGATTAAATTTATCCCCTGGACTACTAATAAATAATTATCAACTGACAAGATAAAAAATACGGTTGGAAACACGCGAAATAGTCAACAAGGGTTTTAGTGCTATTCGATAGGGTTGTAGCCCACTTTTATTTTTCGCGTAAATTGTTAGGGAATCGCCCGCAATCTTTTGCAGGGCATCCCGTCAACCGTTTATTAGAAATAAAATTACTGTAATTACTGTGATTTTTACAGGATTTTGATCGTTTATTATAAAATTTGGTTTTGCTAATTAAATATATATTTTGTATATTTGCATAAAAAAAAACATGAACTGTCCGAAATGCACAAGCGATAAAAAGGTAAAATCAGGTATTGTTAAAGGAAAGCAGCGATATAAATGCAATGGTTGCGGCTGTAATTATACAGTTGAGATGAAGTCTACTGCCAAACCAAAGTCTA
>JAURYY010000336.1 GCA_030653695.1 Paludibacter sp.
CCGATAACCAACTTTAACCCCCTGCCCCCAAATGGGGGTTCTAAGACGCAGTTTGTTAAAACTATAAATATTTGAAAATGAGCAGTATGAAAAATATTCTCAATTCAAAAAACTTCCTACTTTCACTCTTAAAGCCCCCATGTGGGGGTTTGGGGGTCAAAAACACGGAACTTTACAAAAAATCATACTTATCGGAGTGGACTCAACCATTGATAATTTCAGTGCTTCGGATGGTTGGAGTATGCAGTTTATTGGCCTGTGGCCGAAAGAAAAGCAGGAAAAAATAGCCGATTGGCTTTTTAGTACAGAAAATGATGCACTGGGTAAACCAAAAGGTATCGGATTGTCGTTGTGGCGTTTTAATATTGGTGCAGGAAGCGCCGAACAAGGCGATTCAAGTCAAATTGGGAATGTGTGGACCCGCTCAGAATGCTTCTTACAAAAAGATGGTACTTACGACTGGAATAAACAGAAAGGGCAACGAAATTTTATGCAACTTGCAAAACAACGTGGAGTAAATCAATTTCTGGGTTTTATACTTTCAGCTCCCGTTTATTGGACTCAAAATGGTTTGGCTACTAATACCGGTAGAGGCGCAACTTTCAATATTAAAAATGACAGGTACGATGATTTTGCACGTTTCACTGCCGACGTGATTCAAGGTTTGGAAAAACACGATGGCATAAAGCTTAATTACATCTGCCCGTTCAACGAACC
Source organism: Paludibacter sp. (assembly GCA_030653695.1). Lineage (GTDB taxonomy): Bacteria > Bacteroidota > Bacteroidia > Bacteroidales > Paludibacteraceae > Paludibacter. The sequence continues at coordinate 718 of JAURYY010000336.1, forward strand.
GGATGGCCATTGGAATTGGGTAGGTCCAAAGCAGGAAGGAACAGCTGCTACAAATAAGGAAATTGCCAAAACAGTTCGTTTGCTTGGGACTGAATTTGAATCGCGAAAAATTGAAACCAAAATTTTAGTTTCAGAATCTTTCGATTACAATTGCATGTATCGTGTACACCCTTTAGTAAAACCTGACCGCGGATTTCAGATTCAATCTTTCTTTACACCTGACAGTACTTCGACCTATATCGGGAATGTGCCGAACGTACCCCGTTTGATGGCTGCTCACAGTTACTGGACGAATACACCTTTAGCCGATTTGCGTAAAATCAGAAAGGAAATGAGCAATGAATTAAAAAACAACAAGGTGCGTTTTTGGCAAACCGAGCTTTGTATAATGGGAAATGATCAAGAAATCGGGGGAGGCGGCGGAAAAGACCTGACAATGAAAACGGCATTGTATATTGCAAGGGTTATTCATCACGATCTGGTTTATGCAAATACTTCCGCCTGGCAATGGTGGCGATCGGTAGCAACCGGCGATTACAAAGATGGTTTGATTTATGCAACTGCTGACAAGAGTCTGTTGAACGGGACTTTTACAGATTCAAAACTGTTGTGGACTCTCGGAAATTACAGTCGCTTTATTCGTCCCGGAGCTACAAGATTGGGTGTTTCATCGTTTAACAGCAAACAAAAGCTTGTTTCTGAAGGCGATACTGATCCCTATTCTTTGATGATTTCGGCCTATAATAATAAAAATAATTTCCCTATATTTGTAGTTATTAACTATAGCGATAAAGAAAGAACTTTTGAGTTGATCTGGAAAGGAAATACACCTGTGGAATGGATTCCTTACTGTACAAATAATGAAAAAGGAATGAATCTCCAACCATTGGAAAAATTAAAATACGGAATTGAAATCAAGATTCCCGCCCGATCAGTTATTACTTATGTTGGAGTAAAGAAAAATTAATATGAAATGAGCATGAACTCAGGCGATCACTGAAGAAGATGAAAATCTGCCATGCGAGTTCCATGTTACCTTGAAAAAACAATTATTTACACAAGAAATTAATATGAAATTAAAATCATTTTTTAGAGTCGCTGTTTTTCTTTTAGTTGCCTCTGCCCTGCAGGCCAAACCACAATTCGGGAAGGCGGTATTATTTAATGAAAACTGGCGTTTTAATCTTTCGGATGTAAAAGAAGGTGCACAACCCGGCCTGGATGATTCGAAATGGAGACAACTCAATCTTCCCCACGACTGGACGGTTGAGGGGGTTTACAGTCCGGACAAAGCGAGTGCTACCGGATATCTGCCCGGTGGAATAGCCTGGTACCGGAAAACCTTTACGGTTCCTGTAACAGAAAAAGAGAAAAAAGTTTATATCTATTTCGAAGGTATTTATAACCACAGCGAAGTCTTTATCAATGGAAATTCTGTAGGGAAACGCCCAAACGGTTACATTTCTTTCATGTACGATCTGACGCCTTATCTGAAATTTGGCGAAGAAAATTTGCTGTCGGTCCGGGTCGATCATTCGCTGGATGCCGACTCACGTTGGTATTCCGGATCCGGAATTTATCGCGATGCTTATCTCGTTTATGCTTCACCGGTACATCTCGATTTATGGGGTGTTTATTTCAAAGCTACCAATATAACGAATAAAAAAGCGGATGTTTCTGTTGAGACAACCGTGAATAATTGTTTGGCAGTAGGTGTTAATGTTCAAATCTCACATGAAATCATTGATCCTGTTTCAGGAAAAATTGTCACATCTATTGCAAAGAATCTAAAAGTTGAGGCAAATCATAAAGCTACTTCAACACAATCTTTATCAATTCCAGCACCCAGACGATGGTCGTTGGAACATCCAAATCTCTACACGCTCAAAACAATTGTCAGACATAGCGGAAAGATCATTGACCAAAACGAGCAGAAATTAGGGCTTCGAACACTGAAGTTTGATCCCGATAAAGGTTTTGCCCTGAATGGTGAATGGACTAAGGTTAAAGGAGTCTGCATTCATCACGACGCCGGTTGTTTGGGCTCGGCAGTTCCGCGTGAAGTATGGAAACGCAGATTAATCACGCTGAAGGAAATGGGTTGTAATGCAATTAGGTTGAGCCACAACCCCCAGGCTCCCGATGTCTATGAATTATGTGACGAAATCGGTATGCTGGTTATGGATGAAGCTTTTGACGAATGGGAATTTGCCAAAAAGAAATGGATAAAAGGTTGGAATGTGGGTGTTCCTGGATTTCAGGGAGCCGCTTCCTATTTCAATGAATGGAGCGACAAGGATTTAACGGATATGGTTCTGAGAGACAGGAATCACGCATCCATTTTTATGTGGAGTATCGGTAATGAAGTTGATTATCCCAACGATCCCTATTCTCATCCGGTTCTCGACCATGCCAATATAAACCAACCTGTTCAGGGTGGTTATTTACCGGATCATCCCAAAGCAGAACGATTGGGGAGTATTGCCAAACGGTTAGCTGCTATCGTGCGCAGCCTGGATACTTCCCGTCCGGTTACAGCTGCTTTGGCAGGCGTGGTTATGTCAAATGAAACGGATTACCCATACGCACTCGATGTTACAGGTTATAATTATACCGAAGACCGTTATGCTCAGGATCATGAGAAATATCCAACCCGCGTAATTTATGGCAGTGAAAACGGCCACAGCATGGAATCATGGAAAGCGGTGCGGGATAATGATTATATTTTCGGTCAATTTATCTGGACTGGTATTGATTATTTGGGCGAATCAGGTGCCTGGCCAT
>JAURYY010000339.1 GCA_030653695.1 Paludibacter sp.
CGTTCTCGCACGGATTCATGTACACATAATCCTGTTTGATAGTTCTCCAAAATCTTTCAATATAGATGTTATCGATAGCTCTCCTACGACCATCCATGCTGATTCGGATACTATGTTTTTTGAGTGCTTCTATCCACAAAGGACATGTAAACTGGCTGCCCTGGTCTGAATTTAATATCTCTGGCTTGCCGTGTTTTAATACAGCTGCTTACAGCATAATTTCCACCGACATTAATAGGCGTACTTTTAGAACCTGCAAATACAGAAGCTCCTGTAGTAACAAGAGCGGCATTAGATTGCTGAATGGCATGACCTGACATTGTTAATTGATAAATTCCATTTGGAATATTACTTATGGTTTGGGTTAATGATGATGCTGTCAGATTTGTACCTGATGTTACCCATTTCTCGACATATACAGTTCCGTTTTTTATCCAGTTGTTTCCAGGAGTATTAGTTTGCGTTACCAAACTATTGACATTTGTCCAGCCCGAAATTGCAGCATTACTTGGATATGGCCAAATCTCAAAACTTGGATTGACTATATAAGATGTCATATCATAGGAATTACCTGTTGAGTAGTCTATTGCAAGGTTTTCAGGTGCATACGCCGTACCCGCTAAGTAAGTTGCCGTAGATACACCTGTAATCCCGGGTGTAGTAACACTAACTGTACCTTCGACCAATGCAAGGTAATCCATTTGCGTTAAGGGGTCAGTACCTGTATTTGAAGTATTAGTTGGTGTATTTCTAACTGTAAAAAAAGTGGTACCGGTAGCATTTTGAGGTGTGCGTAATGTGGTAGTCCAAGTTCCATTTCTAGTATTTCCAAGTGATAAAACTTTATTATCATATTCCATTCCGTTTGCTGTTGAACCAAGTCCAAAAATAAAATTTGCAAAAGCATTACTTCCTGCCACTTGACGTACTATAACTCTATATGAAGTGTTTGCTTTCATTGTTGTGCTCAATGGTTGAGCAAAATAATTACTATTAGCAGTTCCTCTCCATATACAAACAAAAGTTCCATTGACACATGCTGCACCTCCTAAGCCAATCCGAATTCCGCCAGAAGCTGCAACAGTTACATTGGTGACCCAAGGGGTTCCGAAATTGTAATTTGTTGTACCTCCGGAAACTAAACTGCCTGTCGTTTCAAAACTTGAATTTTGTAACATGTTACTTGGATTAGTAGCTGCATCGACATCAGTAATGGTTGGGTATGTAATCGTGAGTGTAGGGGTAAGTGTTGTCATGTATTTGTTGCCTTCATACACATAAACTTTTCCGTTTTTTTGAGAAAAACGTACAGTCCCATTAACAGTAGGGGTATAAGTATAAACACCTTCTGCTACTGATATTTGAGTTCCTACTGAGCCTTGTACTTCCAGGGTGTAGTCACCTTCGATAGGTGTGAAAGTTGCTAAATTAGCAGATGAACCGCCGAAATTTTGAAGTGGTGCAGTATATGGAATAACTGCGGCGTGCGAAGTTAATGTGCACATCATAGCAAACAAGGCAATAAATAGCCTTAAACATTGTAAGTTTCTTTTCATGATAAATAAATTTTTTAAAGGATTAATAATTGAATATGAATTTATGATATTTGTTTCTTAATGAAAATTTTAGAATGCAAATATACAAAGTCGAAAAAAGGTGGTGGGATAAAATAAAGTCAAATAAGGAGAGAATCAATTTGCTATAAAAAAAAATGCAACTTTCAACAGAAAAACTGTTTTAGCAAGAATTATTTTTAGCAAGTTTTGCGGTGATAATTCAGGTTTTCACTTCGATATTTTGCAAGGTCGAAGACTCGAAAACTGTTCTTTGGTTATTTACACAACAAAAAAAAACGCTCAAAGGTGCTGCGCACACTTTGAGGTTTCTCAAAAAAAAAGAAACGCTCAAAGGTGCTGCGCACGCTTTGAGGTTTCTTGATTTAAGAAATAGATATTTATAACTAAACTACTCCCTGTGCCATCATGGCTTTTGCTACCTTCATAAATCCGGCTATGTTGGCTCCCTTTACATAGTTTACAAAACCATCGGGTTCGGTTCCGTATTTGACGCACGCTTCGTGAATGTCGCTCATGATTCTTTTCAGTTTTTCGTCCACCTCTTCTCTTGTCCAGCTCAAACGCATCGAGTTTTGTGTCATTTCTAAACCCGAAACCGAAACACCGCCTGCATTGGCAGCTTTGCCAGGTCCATAAAGAATTTTGTTTTTCAAAAACACTTCAACTGCTTCGGGGGTCGAAGGCATATTGGCACCTTCGGATACGGCAATACATCCGTTTTTAACCAGTATTTCCGCATCATCGCCATTCAGTTCGTTTTGAGTAGCCGAAGGTAATGCTATGGTACATTTTTCGTTCCACGGACGACCGCCTTCCACGTATTTACATCCATATTTATCGGCATATTCGCTGATACGACCGCGATACACGTTTTTCAATTCGAATACGTATGCTAATTTTTCGCTGTCGATACCTTCTGGATCGTAAATATAACCATTGCTATCGGATAGGGTGATAACTTTACCGCCTAATTCGAGCACTTTCTCTGCAGTGTAAGTTGCCACATTTCCCGAACCTGAAATGGCAACTACCTGACCTTTCAAATCGGTAATTCCTCGTGTTTTAAGCATATTCATCAGGAAATACAGATTTCCGTAACCTGTTGCTTCGGGACGGATCAACGAACCTCCAAAATCAATACCTTTTCCTGTAAAAGTACCGGTATTTTCGCGTGCAAGTTTTTTGTACATGCCATACATGTAAGCCACTTCGCGTCCGCCAACACCAATATCACCGGCAGGCACATCGGTTTCGGGACCAATCTGACGCCACAATTCGAGCATAAACGCCTGACAGAAACGCATCACTTCGGCACTTGATTTACCTTTTGGATTAAAATCGGAACCCCCTTTAGCTCCTCCCATGGGAAGTGTAGTCAGCGAATTTTTAAATGTTTGTTCGAAAGCAAGAAATTTGAGAATAGAAGGACAAACTGATGCATGAAAACGCATTCCACCTTTGTAAGGACCAATGGCGTTGTTGTGCTGTACGCGATAAGCCATGTTGGTTTTCACTTTTCCACGATCATCAACCCAGTTGATACGAAAAGTAAAAATCCGATCAGGAACGCATATCCTCTCGACAATATTGTGAGCTTCAAACTCGGGATACTCATTGTAAATCTCTTCAATTGATTCTAACACTTCGTGTACAGCCTGATGATACTCGGGTTCGTTTGGGAATCTTCTTTTTAAATCGTCTAATACTTGTTCTACTTTCATAAATATATTTTTTAGTGTATTGTTTTCGGGCACAAAAGTAGTAAATTATACACAAATAAAAAACAATTTGACATAAATAATACACAATAAAATGATTTTTATTCGTAATACACGAATATATATAACAATTTCATGCTTTTAATCAATTTATTAACAATTGCAAAAACACATTTATTATTTTACAATTTGATATTGAAAATAGTATTTTGCTATAAATTTGCATTGAATAAAATGTGAAAAAACGGAAATATAAAAAATGTGAATTGACATCGATTTTAGTCATTTGCTTTATTAAAGCATCTTAAAATCCCCAAAATCCTGAATCGGACGACCTCTCGAACGTATTAGATTTAATGACTATCGGGTTTTGCACCCAATGAAATAAATTTAGCTCAAATATATATGATTTAATATTCTTTCTGACAATTAAATCATTTTGGTTCTATTTTTAAAAAAGCACCTAATACTTCCTTATTAATGAGAATAGAACGCT
>JAURYY010000345.1 GCA_030653695.1 Paludibacter sp.
GTAACTACTCAGCACCCCTATAAATCAGTAATTGTACATTTATTTAATTGATTTACAGAAAACTAAGTATCCTGCCCCAGAGGGGCTGACTGTGCATAACCCCCAGTGGAGCTTGCGGAACTGGGGGTAAAAGCGAAATACATCCCCCACTATTGATTTTCAACTTGACTTCGTCAAGTTGAAAATCAATAGGTTATAATCAAAACGAGGGGTGCGGAGTAGTTACATATTTTTTTATTACTTTTACACAAGGGTTGTTTTACAAATAGATGAAGGCGTGAAATGGGTATTTGCTGTCAAAATATTTACAAATAAATCCAAAATCAACCCCGTTTATGGCATTTTTAAAAAATTTATCTGTGCATTTTTTTGTTTTTGTTTTATTTCAAAAAATAAACATTCAATTTCTACGTTTTTATCAAAGTTTATTGTTAAAAAATAGAATTATCTTTGGCGAATGAAAATAAAAACAAGATTATTTTTTTTGTTGTTGATTTGTGTTATCAACCTTTCGGCTCAAAATAAAATCAGAATATATGGTTATGTAATCGACACCAATAACCGAGGTATAGAACTTGCCAATGTGTATTTCGAAAATTCGACCATCGGTACATCGACTAATGTAAACGGATATTACGAACTACTGACTGAGATTGGAGATTCAGCCACCATAGTTTATTCAATGGTTGGTTTTAAAACCTTTAAACATACTATTTATCCCAAACAAAAAATACTTCAAATTTCAGTCGAATTACCTTCAATTGCCAAAGAAATGAGTGATGTGGAAGTAATTGCGCAACGCCGCCAAACTTCGACACTCGATTATCTTGATGTGTCGAAACTCAGGTTGATGCCCAATTCGAGTGGTGGTATCGAATCTTTACTCATCACCTTCGCCGGGGTAAGTCAAAACAACGAATTAAGTTCACAATATACAGTCAGGGGTGGAAATTTCGACGAAAATATTGTGTATGTAAATGGCATTGAAGTGTATCGCCCGCTTTTAATTCGTGCCGGACAACAGGAAGGGTTGAGTTTTATCAATCCGGATATGGTAAGTAGTGTTGCTTTTTCTTCGGGTGGTTTCGATGCAAAATATGGCGACAAAATGTCATCGGTGCTCGATATTGAATACAAAAAACCTGCAAAAACAGAATCATCGGCATCAATAAGTTTACTCGGTGCATCGGCTTATGTGGGCACCGCCGGCAATAAATTTACGCAAATGCACGGCATTCGGTATAAAACCTCAGCTTATTTGCTCGGCACGCTCGACACGCAGGGCGAATATAATCCTTCGTTTGTCGATTATCAAACTTACCTCACTTATCAATTGAAACCCAAATTAGAGTTGACTTTTCTTGGAAACTTTTCCCAAAATATTTATAATTTTGTTCCTCAAACGCGCGAAACAAAATTCGGGACGTATAATATGGGCAGAAATCTGAAAGTTTGGTTCGAGGGTCAGGAAAAAGATTTATTTCGTACCATGTTCGGTGCATTTACGGCCAATTATCAACCTTCAAATAAAACTAAACTCAGTTTTCTGGCTTCTGCTTTTCATACCAACGAAAACGAAACTTACGATATTCTTGGCGAATACACATTGAGTGAAGTGAAAATGGATCTGAAAGAAGAGAATAAAATAGGAGAGGCGCTCGGAATAGGAAAATATCAGGAATATGCACGCAACCGACTGAAAGCTACAGTGGTCAATATTGCGCATTTGGGTGAGTATAATATTGATAATCATAAAATGAGATGGGGTGCTAATCTTCAATTTGAAAATATTGTAGATAAAATAAGCGAATGGGAATGGCGCGATTCTGCTGGTTATTCCTTGCCTTTTAGCGACCAAAGAGTTCAGCTTTATTACAATATGAAGGCAAAATCCGATTTGCAATCGTTGCGTACAACCGCTTTTTTTCAGGATACATATAAGAAAAATACAGCGGCAGGCTTTCTTACAGTAACCGGAGGTTTACGCCTTAATTACTGGACATTTAACAATGAATTACTCCTAAGTCCAAGATTTTCAATGTCTTTTTTCCCACATTGGAAACGAGATTTCACTTTCCGCTTTGCTACCGGAGTTTATTATCAGGCACCCTTTTACAAAGAAATTCGCGATACTTTAACCGATGCGTTGGGCAACGTTAATATTCAACTTAATACGGATATTAAAGCCCAGCGTTCTTTACATTTTGTGTTTGGCGGCGATCATTATTTTCGGGCATGGGGACGACCTTTTAAGTTTACTACCGAAGCATATCTTAAATTAGCCGACCGTGTTGAGACGTATACTGTTAATAATGTACGCATTCGATATTCAGGCGAAAATGATGCAAAAGCTTACACTGCCGGTGTCGATTTCAAACTGTATGGTGAGCTTGTGCCAGGAACCGACTCGTGGATTAATTTTTCGTTGATGAACTCAAAAGAAGATATCATAGGCGATTCGTACATGAATAAAACTTACGGCGACGAGGGTAAAGTTTTAACTTCCGAAACTGTTTATCCCGGCTGGGTGTCCCGTCCCAACGAGCAAAGGTATTCGTTTTCGTTGATGTTTCAGGATTACCTGCCCAATAACCCCAAGTATAAAGTGAACATGAAATTTATATGGTCTGATGGTTTGCCATTCGGTGCTCCCCGAAATGTTCAGTATCGGGCAGCATTCAGGGCACCGGCATACAGGCGTGTCGATATCGGTGCCTCGCGTGTGCTGATGAACGGTACTGATCGATTTATGGATCGGTCGTGGTTGAAACATGTAAAAAGTATCTGGTTGAATATTGAAGTGTTTAACTTATTAGACTTTAAAAATGTAAATTCGTATTATTGGGTTACCGATATTTATAATCATCAATATGCTGTGCCTAATTATTTAACAGGACGACAATTGAACGTGAAATTGATGGTTGATTTTAAATAGATTAATCATAATTTTTTTCAACAAGATTCAAATTTAGAATCATTGAAAAAACAACAAATTGCATCAGTTTTTATATTAGTTTTTGACTTTGATATAAAATTATTTTAGCTCATTCGCAATATCTTTGTGAGAAATAAAAAAAATCATCTTTCCAATTATAGTTCTTAATCCTTAGTCCTTATTTTTTTTCAATTCGGTATTATTTCACTACTTTT
>JAURYY010000359.1 GCA_030653695.1 Paludibacter sp.
AAGCAAAATCGGCTTTCCGATAAAGCTATTTCTCTACTGCCTTTTTGATTTCGACCAACTTCGAAGCGGTAAGCTTCGTATTTCGATTTAAACGTTTGCCGATTGTTTGGCAGTTTCATTCGTAAAATTTCATATAACGACCGAGGCTATATGCAGTAAGGGATTGCGGGCTGCTTGCCTGTCCCCCGACACCGAAGTTTGAGCGGGGTAGAATGCTCGAATTACCACTGAAACCCTTATTGCATATAGCCTTTGTTAGGGGCTGGTGTTCTTTGTTTTCAGTCATTTTTCCTTTCAATGTGCTACATCGTTTCTGTCTGCCGTGCGTTGGCTTTGGTGGCTCTTTTGCAATTTTTGGTTTTAGCGTTGGCTCGTGCGAATTGCAAATGTGCCACCAAATGCGTTGGCTTATAATTCTTCAAATTCTTTTTCCAATTTTAATTTTATTTCTAACAATATTTTCTTTCTTCTGTTTTTTTTCACAAAAGCAGTTTTCACAATTTCAGTTAATTTATCAACTTTCTCTTTTGGTAAAACTGGAATTACAAAATCATTTAAGTGAGTAGAAATTGTTGGTATAGTTGATTGTATTACTGTGAATTTATTGGATTGATAAATTCCAATTTCCTTTAAAGAAAGTGTTAAGAAAATATATTCTTGTGTTAAATGTTTATATTCATCTTCAATATCTTTTTTAAGTCTTAACCTACGCAGATGACTTTGAATAATAACTTTATCATTTTCTGTTATGAGTGCTATTTGTCCAATTTTACCATCATTTGTAAAAAGTATATCACCTGTTAGTATATCTTGGTTTATTTCGTTATAAATATCCTCACTTATATAAAAGTCGGGATAATTATCAATTTCGTGATTTACTATATCAGTTGTCCTAATGAAAGGAATATCTGTATCTAACTTGTTAATATAAAGGCTGTAATTATCGCTACCAACTTCAGTTCCTTTTTTAATTGTTACAATTTTAGAGAGTTTAGCTAGCGGATACTTTTCAAGTGCTTTTAATGTATCTAAATACAAAGGATTTGAATATTCTGGTGTAAAAAAAGATTCTTTCCGAATATCACTCAATTTAGGGGAAAATGTTTTTGGATTTTTGATTTTATCAAAATCAATTTCCAAATATTCATAAAGTAAATTTTTCGCCTCTTGTATAATATTAAATGATTCATTCTCTAAGAGCTGAATCTCTTCTACAACGGCAGCATACTTTTTTAAAATACTTTCAGATAATGTTGGGATGATAAGTTCTCTTATATCTGGTAATGTTAGCTTGTTTTGATTATGTGCTTTACTGACACGCAAAATTTGATTTATTGCTAATGGTGTAGTTAAGTAAAGAAAAATATATTTTCTTAAGTAGTCCTCACAGTTAAATGAAACGCCAATAATATTTTGACTAATATTTACTTCTGGGTAACGTAATGGGATTGCACCAATTTTTCCTAAATATTTCCCAACCTTTGAAAGAGCTAAATCCCCAGGAACAAGTTTTGTTTTAATTTCCTTTTTATGATTAGCAATTGGGATATAGACTAAACCATCTTCATCAATAGAAAAAGATTTCAAATTAGAGATACGAATAAATGGTATTCCTTCGGTTCTATAATATATAGAATTTAAATCAAAAATACCTTTCTTAATGAACTTTGTGAACGAAACTAATGGGCGTGTTTCAAACCTTGAAAGAGTTCTATTAAGAACTTCTCCTAGAAAATAATATTTACTATCAAACCTTTTGGTTTTAGCAATTTCTAAATAAGTTGCATTCTCTACGGTTTTAAGCATCTTTCAACCATTTTTTATATTTATCAGAAACTAAAGCAATATCATCATTTTCGATTTCTTGCCCCCGTCTGTTATGACCACAAGTTTCACATATTGTCATAAATATTTCATAATCTTCAATAAGTTCATCCTTTTTAAGTTTACGCAATAATAAGATGCTTGTTTTTGTTGAAGTATAAGGCATAAATGTTTCAATTGGCACATCAATTACAGCAAGCAATTGTGCTTTGTCCAATATCCATTCTCGTAAATAAGTTAAACTGTCATTACCTAAAATACCGTCAGGCAGTACGATTGCAAGTTTACCGTTTGGTTTAAGTAATTGTAAACACCTTTCAATAAATAAAATTTGAGGAGTTTCTTTTGGCTGTAATTTGTCTTTAATATATTTTCCTGTTTTCTTGTCCTCTTTGAAAGAATGAGCTAAGTCATATTGTTTTAAAATATCTTCACCTTTAATCGGAATTTTTGAACCAAATGGCGGATTGGTCATTACAACATCAAAATATTCCATTTTAATCTCATCTTTTGTTGTTTTATTCCAATGATTGGGATTTTCAAGAGAGTTTTCACAGAAAACGCCACCTCTACCATCGCCAAGCAATGCCATGTATGCTTTTGCCACTTTACTTAAAAAATAATCTTTATCAATACCTCGAATATTTTTTATAGCGATTTTTTGTTTTTCAATTTCAATTTCATGTTTTGGCCATCCAAGTGCATCAAACTCAATTTCAGCTTTATTCCAAATATATCGTAAACTTTCAACAAGAAAACCACCACTGCCGCAGGCAGGGTCAATTATCTTGTTTTCATGAGTTGGGTCTACCAAATCTACAACCATTTTTACAACATTTCTTGGTGTAAAAAACTGACCTTGACCTCCTTTTAAGGCATGGCCAATAAACACTTCAAACGCATCACTAACAGCATCCCTCGTTGATTCTAGAATAGAATACTGCTGAAGTTCCCCAACAATGTATGTCAAAGAATATTCATCTAATATTATTTCATCAGAGCTATCAATGACATCATTATAATTCTTCTTTACTTTATTGAAAATCTCTAAAATCCTATCTTTTACTTCTATTGGTGCTTCATCAATACCCGCTCGGAAAGTTACCATATCATTTGGTTTTGTAAACTTTTCATCATATATCTTGCAGAATATCAAATTTATAAGTTGTTGAGCAAAAACTTCATCTCTTGTTGCCCCAACAACATTACCAGCAAGGTAATTACGCATTGCCTTAAATACATTTTTTAGATTTGTTGCAGGTTTTAAGTCGCTTCTTTTAAATTTTCCAACATCTTCAATTCGTTGTCCAAATCTTGGTATGTTAGGTATTTCTTCAAATAGTACTTTTCCGTCCTTTTCTACCTTTTTTAAAAACAACCTTTCTTCACCGTTGAACCAAACACCAAGTGGTGATTTTGAAAACCTCAGATAATCTTGTAATTGTGTTTTTCCATCTTTTCTATTTTTCTTTTTACATTCAATAATTATGAAAATATCGTCTTCATTCTTTTTGTCATTTGTAAAAACAGCAATATCAATTGGGTATTCTTTTTTTGTGTCTGATGGTCTAACTTTAACTCGGTGCTGTGGATGAGTTTGAATATTTGTCTTTGGATAACCATAATCCTCAACTAAAATTTTTGAATATACTTGCACTGCTTCTACTTCTTCTGGAGTAGCCTTTACGTCTGTACCTGAAATATAATCAAATATGTAGCCTTCTTTTGGCTCTTTCTTTTCTGTCATATGTTATATCTTTTGTTTTAAAATTCAAAAATACATTTTTCGGGTCATTTAACTTTCTATTTTCCACGATACTTGTCAACGAATTATCATGGGTGGTGGGTGGGTTGGGGAGCGTGGGCAAGAAAACAGCTCTTTTGCAAACTTTGGTCGTGTGTCGGTTTGTGTGGTTTGCAAATGTGCTGTTTTGTGCGTTGGCTGTTCATTATATCGTTTTTTCTTTTTCTGTCTTTATGTAGCAAATTGTCCGCTGTGTCGTTTTTTTACACTTGCCCCTAACGGAACGCCACTAAGTGCCGTTGAAATTCTTTTTAAGCCTTGTGCTGAATTTCAATGGCACTTAGAGGCGTGTTATATGATAGTTTTTTTATTTTTGAACAAGTTTCCACGCGAAGCGTGTTTCTTTCTGTTTCAACTCTTGCTTATATGTTTT
>JAURYY010000368.1 GCA_030653695.1 Paludibacter sp.
ATGCTGCGACACAAAGATACGATAATACTTTAAGAGATAAAGATTATTTTACTACAAGTAATAAAGGCAACATTCAAGTTGTAAATGCAACTTTTTGAAAACCACTATTCTAAATTCTTCACTCCCTTCTTTCGCTCGATCCTTAGTCGGGTCTCGGACATGTTTATAATTCAATGAGCCAATTGTATTGCTTGGTAGCAGGGATTACAGAATAGCTCAATGTGATTAACTTTGTGGAAAGGTTTAGAAAAGTATTATATGCAATAAATCAGTTTGTGCGAATACTTTTACTGAAAATAATCTTTTCTCATACTTTTTCAAATATCATAGTCCTCAAATTCAAAATTGGCATCTTGTAATTTCAAAGTAGAATGCCTGTAATTTCAAAGTTGAATGTATGTAGTTACAAAATAGCAATAGAGTTATATGCAAAAAATTATACCATAATAGATGTCTGTGTGATACCTTGGTTCATTATTGGAAAGTTAGTCAATTCATTTAATTTCCACCTCACAATACTACCGAAATACTTTGCTTTGAGTGATAGTATTCCCACAACTCAGATATTAAATTGGCTTCAAATTACTGATAATGTTTATGTTATTAAATTATTTGCCAAATTCATTATTTAATCGTGAATTTGTCCAATTATTTAATTTATGTGAATATGATAGCGCCGGAAATAAAAAACAAGTTGGTGGAATTCAGGTTGGGTACGAGATTAAATCGGGAGCAACTTATTCATCCGACTATTTCAAAGGTTTGCGTTATTGGGCAAATTATTCGCAGGCAAAAGCCAATCAATGCAATGTGATTTACACCGGCGAAATGACACTTGAAACTTCTTTCGGGAAAGTTATCAATTGGTAACTATAAAGGAAATTGCAGAATTAAATATTTGTTGTTATGTTATTCAATCAGTTTATGTTATACGGTTTGAAAAAACTCATCCAACGGCTTCCTGACTTTCACATTGTGTTGCGTTTCATCGTCGGGCGAGCGGTAGCCTATTGTTGCAATTACGACTGCAGCATAACCTGTGCCGGTCAGACCGAGAATTTCATTATACTGCGAGGGATCAAATCCTTCCATCGGACAAACATCTATACGCATTGACGCAGCAGTAGTGAGCAGGTTACCGAGACCAATATATGCTTGTCGGGCAGCCCAATTATGCTTGTCGGCAACAGTACGACTCCCAAATGCGCCTTTCAGGAAATCGCCATAACCTGTTAGCAGAGCCACATCTATTTTCTGTGTTGCAGCCGTAAGTTCGAGAAACTCATCAATATGTGTATCAGTTAAATCATCATTGGCGCAAAACACAAACAAGCTTGAAGCATCGGTTACCTGTGGCTGTCCGAATGAAACTTCTTTTAATTTTTCCCTGAGTTCGGGATTTTGTACGTCAATTACCTTATAAGGTTGTAAACCAAACGAAGATGCAGTCAAACTAACTGCTTCTTTTAATACTGCCAAATCGGCTACAGAAACTTTTTTACTTACATCAAATTTCTTCGTGGCGTATCGCCATTTTAAACTATTTATCATCTTGAAAATATTTTTAATTAATTTGTGATGCAAAAGTACGGTGTGAAAAAGCTTTGGCGAATATAAAAAAGCGGTGATTTATTGTAAAAATCCGAACAAACAGATATTTGGAAATTATTTCTTTTTTAACAGACTACAAAAAGACCGCATAAAAGGATTAACTTTGCAGTCGAAAGCGATATTCATTATGAGAAAAAAGACAGACTACATCCCTCCTGCAAAATCAATTCATTTAAAGGCAACTACCGAAACAGACCTGATGACTTTCCTATTATCCAAGATGGGAGGCATGCGTCGTAATTCCGTAAAATCACTGCTTGCACATCGTCAGGTGATGGTCAACAACAAGATAACTACTTTATACAATCATTTGCTTCGACCGAATGATTTGGTGGAGGTGAAAGGCTCGCGCGGAAATAAGGAATTGACACATCCCAAGCTTAAGGTTATTTTTGAAGATAATTACTTGATTGTCGTTGAAAAAAAGGAAGGTTTACTTACCGTAAGCACCGGCAAAACTGAGGAAACAACTGCTTTTTCTATTCTGAAAAATCACGTAAAAAAAAGTGCTCCTACGAATCGGATTTATATTGTACATCGCTTAGACCGCGAGACATCCGGTGTTCTGATGTTTGCGAAAAGTCGAGAAATTCAACTCATACTGCAGGAAAACTGGCACCGGATTGTTACCCGTCGAGTTTATGTAGCTTTGGTAGAAGGAAAAGTAGAAAAGCAAAAAGATTCGATTGTTAGCTGGTTGTCAGAAAATGAAAAATCTTTGAAAATTCATTCCAGCAATAAAGATGATGGAGGTCAGCAGGCAGTTACCCACTATCGTTGTGTCAAATCAAATGAACATTTCTCGCTGTTGGAACTGGAACTGGAAACTGGAAGAAAAAACCAAATTCGCGTGCACTTACAAAGTATTGGGCACCCAATTGTTGGTGATAAAAAATACGGTTCGGTGGCAAGTCCTTTAGGTAGAATGGGTTTG
>JAURYY010000376.1 GCA_030653695.1 Paludibacter sp.
AGAAAAACAACCGCTAACAGGCGTTTGCTGTCAGTGGCGTGGCAGTGCTTCGTATGACAGTGACGTGCATATTGAAACCTTTGTTCTTTGTGAAAAATTTAGTGGTAAAATCGCCACCGAACAGCAACCGCCGAACCGTTAGCGTTCATTGGAAGAAAATTCAGTAACAATAAATAAAATGAGTATTAACCTTTAAATTGAGGAATTATGAAAAAGAAAAACAGAATTTTAATTTACCCATTTGTAATAATGGGAATGTTATTATTGCTTACAAACAGTTGTGAGAAGGATAAAACTGATGAAATAAAATACTCCACAAATGACCTTACAGGTGTATGGAAAGGAGACTTAAGAGTTGAAATATTTGGAGGCGATAGGCCTGGTCCAACTCAAGGTCCCATGGAATTTACTTTCAGAGACAATGGGACATTCATATCAATGACTGGGCCAAGTTATGTATCTATATCATCAAATTTAACCGTTGCTGAAGATGGAAAAATCCTGGGTATAATTACCACCACCCACAAAACTCATTCTGGGACCAACACGGAAACAACTTCAATGAATTGGGCAGGAAGCATGTTTGAAACAAAAACAAAAATAAAAGTAGACATGAATTGGCCATGGCAAAATACGTCTCCCGGTAGTGGATATTTTCTTATAACAGGCTCGCTCACTAAGCAATAACAGTTTTACTTGAAAACAACTATTTATAAACAATTGAACTAATTTAAGAAAGACATTAACAACGAAACGCTAACATGGTATATGAAAAATTGGGCAGATAGTGCTAATTTTGAAGTGTGTAGCTCGCATTTAACTTTGTGCGGTTTGACAGGTAATCGCTCCGAAATGCCCAACTTTTCATATACCTGACCGATACGGTCTCGAATAATGTGTCCGTAGACGGACGGCTTTTTTTCTTTTGTCCAATAAGGTGCTAAGATATAAATTTTTCATAGCACCTCAAAAAAAGAAATAACCACTTTAGTCATTGGGAAAAATACGTGCAATCGCAATATCATCGTGGCCGTCCCTACATTGGTGAATACTTAGACGAAGTAACGGGTTATTGGCTCAAAGGCGATCAGGAGCGCAGTATGTACTATAATCACCTCACTTTCAACGATTTAATTATTACCGGCTTGGTTGGTCTTCGTCCTCGAATGGACAATGCCTTAGAAATAAATCCGCTACTGCCCGAAGGCAAATGGGATTGGTTTTGTTTGGATAATGTGCTGTATCGCGGACGTAACCTCACCATTATCTGGGATAAAACCGGTGATAAATACCGTTTAGGAAAAGGTTTGCGTGTGTTTTTGGATGGAAAAGAAGTGGTGAGAGCTGAGAAATTGACGAAGATAATAACACAATTACCACTGACCATGAATTAGTTTCAGCGAAATGTTGTGAGAAATTTGCGTATATGCCAGTGTTCAATCCCATTAAAAGATCCACTTGCTAACTCATCCATACTTACAACCATTTTTGGCCAGTTGTCATTTATTTTCAGCAAATTACCAAATTCTCTTTCGTGTACTTTTTCATCTGTGAGTAAATAGCATACCTGAATATACATCCTTATACCGTTTTTTTCGGCTACAAAATCTATTTCTTTATCACCCGTTTTTCCTACCCAAATCGTATAATTCAATACCTGTAACTGATGAAACACCAGATTCTCAAGCACCTTATTTATATCCATCTGGTTGTAGGGTTTTATTGAATGACGAATTCCCAAATCCTCAAAATAAAATTTATCTCCCACTTCAAATATCTTTTTCCCAACAATATCGATACGTTGTACTCTGTTCACAAACAACACATTTTCCATGTATCTTAGGTATTCTAATATCGTTTTGGGCACAATACTTATTTGTTGCGATTTTAAATATTCACTGATTTTGTTCGCCGAAACGATACTACCCACATTATCAGCCAAGAAACGAATCAAATTTTTTAGAAACCCAAGATTGCGTAAATTGTAACGAGCCATAATGTCTCTAAGTACTATGGAGTCGAAGATATTCCGAAGGTATTCATAATAGACCGATTCTTCGGGCTTTAGTTGGATTAAATGGGGCATACCTCCATACTTGATATAACGCAATAAACTATCGTTTGAATCCTCCAGTTGATGAAATTTCAGAAACTCAGTATACGACAGTGAATGTATTCGTATTTGGATGTATCTGCCAGCCAACAATGTAGCTAACTCGCCCGACAGTAGGGTTGCATTACTTCCTGTGCAATATATGTCGTAATTCCCATCATTTTGTAAACTTCGTAAAGCCTTTTCAAATTCATTGATTTCTTGTATTTCATCAATAAACAGATAGGTTAAACCGGATTTATTTTTTTCTTTTTGCACGTATTCTACTAAGTGATTATAGGTTTTCAGCCAGTCGAATTCATATTTCTCTTTATCAATATAGATGAATTTTGCGGTTGGATTTTTCAAACGGATTTCATCTATTATTTGTAAAATCAGATAACTTTTCCCCACACGTCTTTGACCAATTAAAACTTTAATCAGTTGATTATTGATATAAGGCTCAACCCTTTCAAAATAATAATCTCTATGTAATCTATCCATTTTTATGTGTATTATAAGTAAAACAATGTACAAATATACAATATATTTTTATTATATGTAATGTAATTCTAACTTTGTATGAATTTAAATTTTGATTTTAGAACTAAACATCAAAACTCATGTAAAGTCATACTTTACATTGTTTGTAATTTTTATCATAATATAATTATGTTATTTGATGAAAATATAGTATAATAATTCACATAAACATTTGCAAATATGCTATTTAATAAAAATATTATGACCAAGCGACTTCGCAGATATGACTGCAATGGCAAATTTCATGAACAATTCCTCGCAAAAAACAACAAATGACAACGTGTACTTTAGTCATTGGGAAAAATACGTGCAATCGCAATATCATCGTGGCCGTCCCTACATTGGTGAATACTTAGACGAAGTAACGGGTTATTGGCTCAAAGGCGATCAGGAGCGCAGTCGGTACTATAATCACTCCACTTTCAACGATTTACTTATCACCGGCTTGGTTGGTCTTCGTCCTCGAATGGACAATACCTTAGAAATAAATCCGCTACTGCCCGAAGGCAAATGGGATTGGTTTTGTTTGGATAATGTGCTGTATCGCGGACGTAACCTCACCATTATCTGGGATAAAACCGGTGATAAATACCGTTTAGGGAAAGGGCTGCGCGTGTTTTTGGATGGAAAAGAAGTGGTGAGAGCGGATCGACTTACAAAAATAATTACCCGATTGCCAGCAGAATACGATTTTTTTAGTGCTTAGTGAGCGGGTGACTCCAAGACACCCGCTCACTAATTTACACACCCGCTCATTTTTCAACTAAAATGTTTTTTAAATTGCTGTATTTTACTTCATTTTTAGTAATTTTGACGACCAAAATTATTCCCTTATGCCAACATTAGATAAACAGATAGCATTTTACAATCAACTTACCGAAAATGAGAAACTTCTCATCAAGGCGTTTGCGCTGGTGGGGTCATTCAATTACCTTGATGACATTTCAGCCATTCTACAATATAAAATAAAAATCACTCAAAAAACCGTAAAAGAGTGGATAGCGAAAGCCATATATGCCGGAGTGCTAACTACTTCTGAACGGTCGTACAGTTGGGACGAAAAAAAATACAAAATCTCAATTCCTTTCATGGCATATATCTACCGTGAATTAGAAGGTTTTGATACGGAATGGACATTATCCCAAGAAAAAAATGTTAGTTTTTATTACATAAATAGCTCAAACGAATTATCGCTCATTAGGAAATTTTTGTACGAAATGTTGTACAAAAAAGAAGTCGCCACTGCTGTTCAAAATGCATTCATTAGCAATGCCAATTTACTACACAAATTAGATATTTCTAATTACCATGAATATCTGAAAAATATAAATAAATTGGATATTGCATTAATCAATTCAATTATTCTGCATAAAACAAGTTATTTTATATTGCAATTATTACCTCTAAATCAAATAAACGATTTCAAAGAAAAGTTTACCGAATTTTTAGAGCCGTCAAAGGTTGTGAAATTAACTACTATAGAAAACAACTTAGACTTTTTTGCAGGAAATTTCGGGTCTATTTTACAACGCGGAACAAGCGAAAATCATATTGTTGTAAGTGCCATACATTTTTTGGTGAATGGCGATGTCGAAAATGCCATAAAGTTATTCGACCAGCAATTGAAACTAATGCGCAAAGAGCACAAAGGAATTCAGGTATTTCCGAACTTTGCTCATAATTTCTTTTATTTTGCAGCACTGCTTTGTTTAAATTCTGATGAAACTACTGCCCGTGCTCAAAAAATGCTAATCGCATACAGTAAAACAAAATATAATATATACGACAATAATTTCAAAGCTGTTTTGTATAATATTTTAAATAACAAAGAAGAAAGGGAAAATTTAAAAAATTCATTTTATATTAATATCCTGAATCTTGAGGAGATGAACAGTCTCTTTTTATTTGCTTTGGCTTACTTAGCTGACCTAACACCTCTTGTTAAAGCAAAAGATGATATTATACGAACAATACAAAAAGGAATTGATGCCGGCAACTTAGTATTTACTTACGAAGCGGCTTATGTAGCCGACAAATGGTTTGGAACGCCCGAAACGGCTGAACTTTACCGTCAAATAGCCACTCTTATGAGTTATCAGCCTATTTGTTCAATGATTAACCGGCAGGAAGAATGGGAAAAATCGCTTAATCTTCTGTTCAGTGCGGTTGGTAGTTCAAAATCAGCAAAAGCTACCAATAAAACCTCCGAAAACAATGCACGTGTTATCTATCTGTTCACCCCAAAACACACTACAATTCAACCAGTATTGCAAACCCGAAACGCCAAAGGCGAATGGAGCAAAGGACGAAATATTGCCATGAAAACATTTTTTGAGGGAAAAACGCAGGGTATGACCGAACAGGATTTTAAAATATCAAAAACGATAAAGTATTACAAAGGTGGGTATTACAATCCCGATTCGTATGAATTCACACAAAAAGCAATCGTTGAGCTAATTGGACATCCATACCTTTATTTAGCAGGGGCAAACGAAATACCCATGGAACTTGTGGCTGCCCAACCTGAAATTAGCGTTGCAAAGAAAAATAACGGATATGCACTGAGTTCAAATATTAAAGATTTTACTTCCGGCATTTTTATCGAAAAAGAAACCAATACCCGTTACAAAGTATATGATTTGAATAACAATCAAATAAACCTAATTCGGATTCTGACCCAACAAAATGTGGTTGTTCCGGAACAGGGAAAGGAAAAACTGATTCAGTTGCTGGGCGGAATAAGTAAGTTTGCTAACGTTCATTCCGACTTGTTAAGTACCTCAACCCAATCGAATATTAATGTACGAACTATTGACCCCGACAATCGCATTCGGGTACAGTTGCTCCCCTTTGGCGATGGACTAAAAGCTGAATTATTTGCCAAACCTTTCGGCAGTTTTCCGCCCTATTGCAAGCCGGGTGTTGGCGGAAAAATGCTCATTACAAATAATAAAGGTGAGCAGCTTCAAGTTAAACGGAATTTGGCAGCCGAAATTGAATTGTCCAACATCATTCTAAACGATATTCAACAGCTCGACAGCGTGAACATGAGCGATGAGTTGATTGCTTTTGATGAGCCGTTGGATTCGTTGCATTTACTGGATGTGCTGGCTTTGCACAAAGACAAGTGTGTGGTGGAATGGCCCGAAGGCGAACGATTTAAAATTCGTGCAACTGCAGGGTTTGCCAATCTCAACATGCAGATAAAATCCAAAAATAACTGGTTTGAAGTGGATGGCGAACTGAAAGTAGATGAGGATACGGTTATTTCGCTCCAGCAACTTATGGCACTGGTTGCCAAAAGTCACGACAGGTTTATAGAACTAAAGAATGGTGAATTTTTAGCACTTTCGCACGAACTTAAGAAACGGTTGGAAGAACTTTACACTTTTTCCACTCACGGAAAAAACGGACTAAATATCAATAAATTTGCTTCAGTTGCAATGGGTAATTTGTTTGACGATGTGGAAAATCTGAAAACAGATAAAGCATGGAAAGATTTCAGAAATAGAATAGAAACCCAATCGAACATTGATGCTAAAATACCCACAGCATTACAAGCCGAACTACGTCCGTATCAGGAGGAAGGTTACAGATGGATGGCGCGATTGGCTGAATGGGAAGGTGGTGCTTGTTTAGCCGATGATATGGGATTGGGAAAAACCGTTCAGACTTTGGCTGTGCTATTGCATCGAGCTTCTAAAGGTCCGGCTTTGGTGGTTTGCCCGGTTTCGGTGGTGGGCAATTGGATTTCGGAAGCACAGCGTTTCGCACCATCGCTTAATGTAAAAATGCTGGAAAACTCCAACCGACAGGAAGCGTTGGATGAGTTAGGCTCGGGTGATGTGCTCGTTACTTCGTACGGATTATTGCAATCGGAAGAAAAACTCTTTATCGAAAAAGAATTCGCAACCGTTGTGCTCGATGAGGCGCATATCATTAAAAACTATGCTACGAAAACTTCCAAAGCCACTATGCAGCTGAAAGCCGGCTTTCGGTTGGCACTTACCGGAACGCCCTTGCAGAATCATCAGGGTGAAATATGGAATTTGTTCAATTTTATCAACCCCGGACTGCTGGGAAGTCTGGCTCACTTTACCGATACATTTATAAAACCTGATAACGATTACTCACGCAAATTGCTGCGCAAACTCATAAGACCATTTATATTGCGACGCACCAAAACAGCAGTGCTCGATGAACTTCCGCCCAAAACCGAGATCATTAAAAAAATTCAACTCTCTGAAGCTGAAATGGCTTTTTACGAAGCACTGCGACGGCAAGCCATCCTCAATTTGGAATCGGAAGATGGAAACCAGGGAACCAAACATTTGCGGGCTTTGGCCGAAATAACCAAATTGCGTCAGGCAAGCTGCAATCCACTGTTGGTCGATAGCACTATCGGCATTGAGTCTTCAAAACTTGCCACTTTCCTCGATATAGCCGACGAACTGATTGATAATAACCACCGTGCATTGGTATTCAGCCAGTTTGTTTCGCATCTGAGTATTGTTCGTCAGGCGTTGGACAAAAAAGGCATAACGTATCAATATTTAGATGGCTCCACCCCAATGGCTGAGCGCGAACGAAATGTAAAGAATTTTCAGAATGGCGAAGGTCAGTTGTTCCTTATCAGCCTGAAAGCAGGAGGATTAGGATTAAATCTGACCGCAGCCGACTTTGTAATTCACCTCGACCCGTGGTGGAATCCCGCCGTTGAAGACCAAGCTTCCGATAGGGCGCACCGCATCGGGCAAAAACGTCCCGTAACCATTTATCGGTTGGTAGCCGAAAATACCATTGAAGAAAAAATAATCAAGCTGCACAATACCAAACGAGGCTTGGCGGAATCCTTGCTCGAAGGCAGCGACCAATCGGCAAAAATGTCGTTCAACGAGTTGGTTTCGTTGATACAGGAAAGTATTTAATGCGGATTTTGGTTATTGAGGGGGTGACTTTGAGACCCAAATAGTGCGCGATTATGTCGTCTAAACTTGCCCATAACGGTTGAGGCTATGAAAAGTTGCCGATTTCGAAGCACAAAACTTTCAACCTGCACGAAAGTTTGATTGAAAAACTGAACTTCATTTAACCACTGAACCGCCAATTTTTTATAGGTGCTGTTATGCCCTGGCGTTTTTGTCGTCCGTGTCTTGCAACCCTTGTCAATATTGAGTTTTGCAACCAACTGTCCGAATGTTTTTCTGTCGGATTGTGTGTTGGCGTTTTTAAAATTTTTAGAAGGGAAGGAGATTTTAAAAAATAATTTTTCTCGGGTGGGAGAGGTGGAAGCTCTTACCACAGCTTTGGCTTGTGGGTCGGCTTTGAGGGGCTGTGGTATGTGCTTACACCTGTGCATTGGCTATTCCATTAGTTCGTTAATCTTATTTTGCCACTCGTCCTCAAATACTACTTGAAATTCAAAGTCGTGGTCTGGAAATTCGTCAAAGAGTTCTTTCCAAGCTTTCTTTGCTCCTAATTCGTTGCAAAGTGCGAATACGTCTTGTTTGTATTTGGTGTCCTCATTTTTGAGGTGGATTCCTTTTGTTTCCAAAACATAAACAGTTCCGTAATCGTCTTTTTCTTCTTGCTTGTCTGCTGCAAGAAAGTCAGGATAGATTTTATTTCGCTTCCAACCTTGTATGTGATAGTCCTGTCTGCTCATATTGCGATACCACCACAATAGTTTTTCCTGTTCGTCAAGGTAAATGGCAACCGATTTTTCAAGGTCGTTTATATTTTCTTCGGGAACATAGTCGAACAATGATTTTTGAATTGGTGTATTGTCATTACGCACCAACTGTTTGTTGCTTTTAACTTTTATTCTCGATGGTAATTCAAAACCTCCTTTATCTGTAATCAGGAAGAAGCATAATTTTTTGTCGGCAACCAGTTGCCTGAAAACCTGTTCAGATAAACGGTTTCGCTCTTTCTCTAAAATCTTTTTGAGTTCTTCAATGATGAAAACAAAATTGGCTGCAACTATTTCACGTTCGTATTTTCCCAAAAGAAGTTTAATTGCTTTTTCTCCGATTTGGAAACAATGCCAAGGATTAGGAATGATTTCCGTTATCTGTCTTGTCAGAAATACTTCGTCAATTTCTAAAGTGCCTGTTTTTTCTTCTCTCCCTGTTTCCTTTAGCAATTCCTTTTCTTCATCACTCAAGCCTAAGGCAATTTCCTGTTCTTTGTTTCGCTTGTTTTGAAGTGAAAGATTTTTGATTTCATCAATATTGATGCTTTCCCAATCAATTTCGCTGAGAATATCAATTTCAAAATTCATATCCCGCCAACTTTCTTTTTCCTGAATGACGAATTTTGGGAGATAAATTTTTCCTTCAAACTTTTTAAAACCCGAACGATATTGCATTACACGGTCTTTTAAACCGCCTGTGTCTGTTCCTGCATCATCACTTACAATTCTTCCTGCTATATCGCCCAATCCTTCATCTTCCAACCCTCTTTTAATATCGCTTACTAAGGATTTGGCATTTTGTCTGAAAGTATAAACATAACACTCGTCCAAATCTTTGATTTTGGTTTTTCGTGCAAATGGCTGTCTTAAAATCCTTCCGACTAATTGTGTGATTCCTGTTGCTGATGATGGATTGGTAAGCACTGTAAGCACATAAGCAAAAGAACAATCCCAACCCTCTTGCAATGCCTGTTTGGTTATGATATAACGTATTTCACAATCATTTGCGAATAAATCAATCCCTTCAATATCGTCTTTTTCGCTCGACTTTATCGCAATATGACTTTCAGGAACATTGCATTTTTTGATTAAATATTCTTTGGCATCTTCTGCGTGAATAAACTTACTATCTATTTGGTCTTTTCCTGTTCTTTCAACCTGAATCAGACAAATTGGACGGATATACTCTCCTGTGTTTTCTTCATATTCTTTGGCTTTTTTCTCTAAATCGTTTCGTTTCTCAAAACTTGCCAATAAAGTGTCTTGCCAATCTAAACTTGTTTTGTTGGTTAAGTGAATATCCAACTTTATCATTTCTTCTTCGTGCAGTTCCCGACCTGTGATTTTTACCAACTCATTACTGTTGGGTGGTGGTGTTGCTGATAATTCAAGAATAAATGAAGGATTGAAATTTCTAACCGTATTTCTTGCCAATTCTCCATAAGCTCTGTGTCCTTCGTCAATTACCACAAGCGGACGCAATACTTTTAATGTGTTTCCAAGAGAAGTTTTTATTTGCGTTCCGAATACTTCCATTTCAGTAGTGAAGCAATCCAAATTCGGAATCAATTCTTTTAACTTCTTGTGTCCTTCAAAATCATCTTCACGAGGGAAAAAGTCGGTAAAACCGCCTTGGTCTCTGAATACTTTTAGCGTTTCTTTGTTTTGACGGTTGGCAGAAGGAAGCATTAACATCAGCACAACCAAATTTTCTTCCACATCAAGGCGATTAAACATTTCTGTTTTTTCCTTGATTAGCGTTCTACCACCGCTTGAAATATCCAAAACCTGACGGTAAGGATGTTCACGGTTTTTTAGGGCTGATATGGTTTGCCTGTATATTTGAGTGGAAGGAACAATCCACAAAACCAATCCTGTTTGTTTGTTGAGATACGATTTTTGGATATTGTCAATGGCGTGGCAAGCCACCAAAGTTTTTCCGCCTCCTGTGGGAACTTTAAAATAAATGTCGGGTAATGGCTCGTCTAATCCGTTGGTTTTGGAATGATAAATTGAACGACCTGTTGCCTTTTCCCAAGCCTCTTTCGGGAAATTGATATGTTTTGCCAAATGCGGTTTGAGTTCGGCAATTTCCTCAAACTCTTTTTTAGCATCAGCCAAAGCACTCAAATAGTCTTTGAGTTCCTTTAAAACCTTTTCCTGATAGTGCTTTAATCTCATCTTTGTATTCTATAAATTTCGTAAGGCAACTGGCAAAAATCAATTCGGTAATCCAACAAAGTATGGTCGTCCACATATTTTGCAGGGGCAAAAACCAAACGCTGTTTGTTCTTAAATTTCGGAAGCGATTTGCAAAGCTCCAATGTCAAAGCGTTTTTCTTTAGCCAATCAATATCTGCTTTGTAAAACAAATACGCTTCGTAGTTTTTGCTTTCGCCAATAAAGCCTGTTTTTTCGTTGATTGCCTTTTCGTGAAATTCTTCGCCTGTAGCGGTGTAGAAAAGGTATCGGGCAAACTCTGTAAATGAAGGTAGGTTTTTACCTCTCAACAAACTTTCCATTTCGATAGTGTCGCCCAATTCAAAGTAACTGAACGAACCGCCTGTTCCTTTTTTGAGCAATTCACTTTTGGCAGTTTTTACGCCTTTGATTACTCTGCGAACTCTTTCAGCAGTAGTAGAGTTGGCATATTCCTCCATTTCAACTAAAATAAATTTTCGATTGCCTCCATCTTCTTTGTTGAGTTCTAAAACTGCGTGTGCCGTTGTGCCTGAACCTGCGAAGGAGTCAAGGATTATATCGTTTTCATTAGTAGCGATTTGGATAATTCTTTTTAAAAGTGAAACTGGTTTAGGAGTAGCAAATGGATTTGAATTCTCACTAAATATTTCTTTTATTTCTTTTGAAGCATCTTGATTATGTCCAACCTCTTCGTGAAGCCATATTGAAATTGGAACAACACCATCTTTAACATCTGATTTAAATCTTTTTATTCTTGGAACTCCTTTTCCATCCTTACCAAACCAAACTCTGTTTTCTTTTAGTAATTCAAAATATTTGTATTCTGGAATTCTCCAACTTGTTCCTGGTGGAGGATTGCAAATTCGCCCAAAAGGAGTTTTTATTTCATACATACCTGATTGTTGGATTTCTTTTCTCAACATATCACCTGAACTCCAATCTCCTCTTGAATCTTTATCTGGATTAGAATATCTTGCATCCATTTTTTCGCTTCTGTGCAATAAGTTTCTTACCCAACCAATTTTTTGCTCACCTTCTATCTTGTTTTTAGCATAGCAAATGATAAAGTCGTGATTATCCGAAAAATATTTTGCATCATTCTGCGGAGAAAATTTCTTTTGCCATATTATGTTCTGAATAAAATTTTGTTCTCCAAAAATTTCGTCTAATAAACATCTCAAATTGTGTTGCTCATTATCATCGCAAGAAATAAAAATTGCCCCATCTTCACTCAATAATTCACGCAGTAATTTTAATCTAGGCATCATCAGGCAAAGCCATTTGTCATGCCTTGTCATATCTTCTTTATCAACAACTTTTCCCAACCATTCTTGTATCATTGGGCTATTTACATTGTCATTGTAAACCCATTTTT
>JAURYY010000379.1 GCA_030653695.1 Paludibacter sp.
AAGAAGTATAAATTCGTGAGGAATCTGCACTAAAATTCCCGCTCCATCGCCGGTTTTATTGTCAGCACTTTCGGCGCCGCGATGTACCATATTTTCGAGTACCTGAAGGCTTTTTTCAACTATTTCGTGCGATTTTTCGCCGTAAAGGTTTAATATCAGCCCTACACCACAGGCATCATGTTCGTTGTCGAATGAGTACAGCGAACGCTGCTCATATTCATCAATGAGCGATGGATTTATATTCATAATGTGTTTTTTTTTGAATGAGTTTCGACCGAAACTTCTTGGGATATATGTCGTTTTATTGTTTAATGCAAGCCGAAGTCAAAAACAATGGGAGTTTTGGTTTCTCCCACTATTCTGAATAAGTATAAAACAAAATAATTTAGTTTATCGTATGAATAACAATTCGCGGTACTTGGGCAATGTCCACATTTCGTCATCTACTATTAATTCAAGTTTATCTGTGTTGTAGCGGATAATATCGAAATAGGGCAGCACTTTGTCATGATAAGCAATTGCTTTTTCATATTCACTTTCTATTTTATTCACCTGTCGGCGTGTATCAATCATATCGTCCACCGCATTTTTAATGGCTGCAATACGTTCGCCTATTTCTACTATTAATGCAGTATCGAGTGCACTTAACTTTTCAGCTTTTTCGCCCGAAAATACATTTTTAATTTTCCATACATTATCCAACAGGAAACTTTGATAACGGGTACCAATCGGAATGATGTGATTTACTGCTAAATCGCCCAAAACACGTGCTTCAATTTGTATTTTTTTTGTGTAGGTTTCCCATTTAACTTCATTGCGGGCATGTAATTCTTTTTCGGTGAGAACACCCATCGAGGTGAAAAGTTTTACACTTTCGGGCGAAGTATAGGCTTTAAAGATTTCGGGAACACAGGTTTCACAATCTAAACCGCGTTTTGCTGCTTCCACTTTCCATTCATCGCTATATCCGTTACCATCGAAATGGATGGCTTTTGATGCTTTAATATATGATTTAATGATATCAAAAATAGCTTTTTCTTTTGTTGATCCTGCGGCTATTTTTGCATCTACTTCGGCTTTGAAGTCGGTTAATTGGGCAGCCACAGCCGTATTCAATACAGCCATAGCTGATGAACAGTTTGCTGATGATCCTACAGCACGGAACTCGAAACGGTTTCCGGTGAATGCAAAAGCTGAAGTACGGTTCCGATCGGTGTTGTCTAAAAAAACTTCGGGTATGCGCGCTATTCCCAAATGAAGTTTCTTTTTAGCATCTAAAATGATGGCTTCTTCGCTTGTACTGTTCTCTAATTTATCAAGAATTGCACTTAGTTGAGTTCCCAAAAAAGCCGATACAATGGCAGGAGGTGCTTCGTTTGCACCCAGGCGGAGTGCATTCTGTGCTGTCATAATCGATGCTTTCAGCAGTGCATTGTGTTTGTGAACTGCCATGAGCGTGTTCACTAAAAAAGTTACAAACTGCAAATTTTCTTCGGGCGTTTTTCCGGGTGTAAATAACCCTACGCCAGTATCGGTTCCGAGCGACCAGTTGTTATGTTTTCCCGAACCATTGATACCTGCAAAAGGCTTTTCGTGCAACAACAGCCTGAACCCATGACGACGTGCCACTTTTTTCATGATTGACATGACCAACAGGTTCTGATCATTTGACAAATTGCATTCACCATAAATAGGAGCTAACTCGAATTGGTTTGGTGCCACCTCGTTATGGCGTGTTTTCAAAGGAATTCCGTATTTGTAAGCTTCAAATTCAAGATCTTTCATAAAAGCAGCCACCCGTGTAGGTACTGCACCGAAATAATGGTCTTCCATTTGTTGGTTTTTTGCCGATTCGTGACCAAGCAAAGTCCTTCCGGTAAGCATTAAATCGGGGCGTGTTGCATAAAGTCCTTCGTCAACAAGGAAATATTCCTGTTCCCAACCCAAGTAAGCAATTACTTTTTTAACATTGGGGTCGAACATTTGACATACAGCAGTTGCCGCTTTATCAACTGCATTCAATGCTTTCAACAGTGGTGCTTTCAGATCGAGAGATTCACCGGTGTACGAAATAAAAATGGTTGGAATAACCAAACAATCGTCGACGATAAATGCCGGAGAAGTAGGATCCCATGCTGTATAACCTCGCGCTTCGAAAGTACTCCTGATACCACCACTTGGAAACGATGAAGCATCGGGTTCTTGCTGTGCCAATAATTTACCCGAAAAATCTTCCATTATTGTTTCACCGGGAGCTCCAACATAATCAATAAACGAGTCATGCTTTTCGGCTGTACCATCGGTCAATGGCTGAAACCAATGCGTATAGTGTGTTGCTCCTAATTCGGTTGCCCACAATTTCATGCCTACTGCAACCTGATTTGCTATGGCAAGATTAAGTGTTTCGCCCTTGTTGATTACATTTTTCAACGCCTTCAAAGTATCCTTTGAAAGATACTTTTCCATAGCAACTTTGTTGAATAGAGATTTGCCGTAATAATCCGAAGTAAATTTTGATGGGGCTGTAACACATAAAGCTTTTTTCTTAAAAGCTTCTTCTACCGCTTTGAATCTTAATGATGACATAATTAAAATATTTTTAGATTGTTATTTGCATTATTTTGTTATAAATGGCATTATACTTACTTTATGATTTTATTTCGGTACAAAATTAAATAAAATGATATTTCATTAGCCGTAATTGATTGGATTTTTGAAAAAATAAAAAAATGAAAACAAAATTGAAACATATATTGCCATTTCAACTACACATTGACACATATATTGATATTTTAATTGCAATATGAAATTATTGTGTTTCAATAATGCCTTTCTATCCAAATAATTTTTATAAAATAACTTTTTTACAAAAGTAAACAAATTCGTTGGATAAATAATAGGAGGATGATTACAAAACAATTCATTTTTAAAATGACAAAAAATGTGTCATTTCTATTTAATGATTAGGTTATGAGCAATTTTTTTTGAAAAATTGGACAGACTATTTCATCACGAAGTAGCCTGCCCGAAACAATAAAACTAAAAAATGCACATCGGGATGAGAAACGTATCCCCTGAGTAAACTTTTACAACATTTGTGCAGAAATAACTAAACAACACTTTTCTTGTTTTTTTTCTTCTTTTAATTGAAAGTTGTACCTACGCTGCAATACATTCATCCAATTGACATTGAGTCTTTAGTCGAAATTGGTGTAGGCGGTTTCTCCATGTTGAGTTTCATCAAGCCCAACGGCTTCATGTTTGTCAATAGCCCTTACGCTTACTAATTTATCAGTAATTTTGAAAATAAGAAACGTCCCGATACCTGAATAAAGAATGGTTGCTCCAGTTGCCAATAATTGAATCCACAACTGGTGAAAGTTACCATAGATTGCTCCGCTATAACTTGATTGAATAAATGGCGAAGCTAAAATTCCTGTTAAAACAGCACCGATAATACCGCCAACGCCATGAACACCAAAAGCATCTAAAGAATCATCATAACCAAGTTTCGGTTTTACGTAAGCCACCATAACAAAGCAAACCAATGATACTATAATTCCAATAAGCAGTGCTCCACCAACACCAACAAAACCTGCAGCCGGAGTGATGGCAACTAATCCGCCTACAGCACCTGTACTGATTCCGACTATTGTGGGGCGTTTATCAATTACCCAATCGAGTACAGCCCAGGTGAGTGCCGCCGCAGCCGCTGCTATGTGTGTAACCATCAACGCGTTTCCGGCCAATCCATCGGCTGCCAATCCACTTCCTCCATTGAATCCGAACCAACCAACCCAAAGCATGGCGGCACCTATTACAACGTAGGTTATGTTGTGGGGCGGAAGTGCATGACCTTTATAATCGCGGCGTTTTCCAAGCATAATTGCTGTTACTATGGCAGCAATTCCCGCATTGATATGCACAACTGTTCCTCCTGCAAAATCTAAAGCTCCTAATTTGTATAACCAGCCATCGCCCGACCATACCCAGTGCGCCACCGGATTGTAAATAAATAATGACCACAACAATGAAAATACAAGAAAACCCTTAAAGCTGATGCGTTCGGCAAAAGCACCAATGATTAATGCCGGTGTAATTACGGCAAACATGCCCTGAAACATAATAAACAAGATATGCGGAATTGTTCCAATATTGCTGCCATCGGCAGCCAATTGCGAATGTGAGATAAAGTAAGGACTTAAATCACTTAGGTTTATGTTGTTCAAAAATGCCCAGTCAAAACCACCAATATAAGGCTTTAACCATTCGATAGAGTTGGAGCTGAACGCATTGCTGTAACCAACAACGACCCATTCGATGCTGATGACTGCAACAAGAATAAAAACCTGCATAAATACGTTCAATACGTTTTTGCGCCGAACCAACCCACCATAAAACAGTGCCAGTCCGGGTATTGACATAAACAACACCAAGGCGGTTGCTATTAACATCCAGGCAGTATCGCCCGAATCTGCTTTTGGCTCGACCGGCAATGTTTGCGCCGCTAATGTGCTGCTAAATAAAGCTAACAAAGTAGCTAATGTACTATATTTTTTCATAAACATCTTTTTTAAATATCTGATAACTAACTTTTTTTACTCTTTGTTATATAATGCTTGCGGACCCGATTCTCCGTTGCGTATTCGATAGGTTTCCTCTATGTCATAAACAAAGATTTTCCCATCTCCCGTTTCGCCGGTCCATGCCGAATTTAATATTGTTTTCACTGTTTTTTCAACATTAACATCGCGAACCACTATCGAAATCATCCGGCGCTGAATATAACCCGATTTAAAAACCTGACCACGTACCACCTGATCTTCGGTCGATTTTCCCAAACCGGTGATGTCCCAGTACGAAAACCAATCAATGTCGGCATCATATAAAGATTGCTTCACATCTTCAAATTTTGATTTGCGGACTATTGCTTCAATTTTTTTCATGTTACTTATTTTTTTAATGAATGTAAATATTGCTCTGCTAAATATTCTTTTATAATGTAAATACGGCTACCAAAAAATATTGTTTTGAGGTTGGATTGAGAATGGCGCTTACCCGGACCGGAACCGAGAATGTATCGGTAATTTTTATTTCTTTCGACGAACTGACTCCTACGTTTACGAGTCCGAAACTGCCTGTCGGAGTATGCCAACCATCACCGGCACCGGCAAAAATGCTGAATTTATCGAATGTATATCCAAACTCGAAATATTTGTCCCCGCCTTTGGTGGCTGCACCTCCGGCTTCATTGAGCATATAATTGGCTGCAATTGATAAACCGTCCAATGTGTAGTTTAAATTTACTTCGAAGCCATGAGATCCGGTAGCGGTACTAAAATCGAAATATTCATGTCCGATTGCACTTTCATTTGTCAATTTCTTTGGATAATAATAATCGGTCAATCCAAGCGTCAGCCCAAAATCAAATGTATACTTTGCATATAAGTCCATTTCCAAAAAACCATCCATTCCGGCCGAACCCCACGATCCGATTGAAAAACCCCCTGTGCTGAATTGTAGTGTTGGCTGTACAGAAACGCCCGAGAACTGAACACCGCGCCAAACATACGAACTAACAATGTCGGCTTTCACCGTAAACTCTTGTGCCTTAACATTTGTTGTTGCTAACACTGCAAAAAATGCAAACCCTAAATACTTAACCCTTTTCTTACGCATAATTTTTAAAAAGTGAATGATTAATAAACTAAATACAAATATTTATTCTATTTGAATATATTTCTAATATGTATTATCATATTGATATATATAAATCATTAATAATAACATTATGATTTAAATACTTTGCAAAAATAATCATAATGGTAGTATATATAAATAATTGCTATCACAAGTTTGTAAACAAATTTATCAAAATTTCAATATGTAATCATATTTGTGTTATTACTTACATATTGAAATTAATATATGTATTTAGTTTACATAATGATTTTATCAAAGGATGAATAATTAGTTTTTAATATGTTAAAAACATGTTTTATAACTAGGTTTCTATATAAATTAAAAGAAAATTCAGATTGAAATGATCAAAAGTTTCTGATTTAGTGAATGAAATGTAGTAAAATCACATTTTCCGGTTAATAAAAAAATGAGAACCAAATCAAAAATTGAAGTAGCGTACGAGATTGAATGTAGGTGAGAAGTTAAAAAAATGGCATAAAAAAAACCCGGCATCACCGGGTTTTTTTCACAGAATTTCTGTGCGAAATTTGTATTGATACTTTATTTGTTAAGCCTTTCCATAGCTTCAATTGTGTCTTCGCGACTTCCGAAAGCTGAGAACCGCACAAAACCTTCGCCACTGAGTCCAAATCCGGCGCCGGGCGTAGTTACAATATTTTTTTCTTTTAGTAAGTAATCAAAGTACTCCCAACTACCAAGTCCTTCGGGTGCTTTTGTCCAGATATAAGGTGCATTTACACCTCCATATACATTATAACCTGCTTTTATCAGACCTTCACGGATAATGCGGGCATTTTCGGTATAAAAATCTATCAAGGCTCTCACCTGCTGTTTTCCTTCGGGACTGAAGGTTGCTTCGGCTGCACGTTGTACCACATAAGAAGTTCCGTTAAATTTGGTGGTGTGTCGGCGATTCCATAGTTTGTTCAGCGACACATTTTCACCATTTTCAGAATTACCCATAAGTGCTTTTGGCACCACAGTATAGCCACAACGTGTACCGGTAAATCCGGCTGTTTTCGAAAAACTGCGAAATTCAATGGCTACTTCCTGAGCGCCTTCAATTTCGTAAATACTATGCGGAACATTCTCCTCAGTAATAAATGCTTCGTACGCTGCATCGAAAAGTATAATAGCATCGTTTTCCTTGGCATATTTTACCCAAACAGCGAGCTGTTCTTTGGTGAGTGTTGTACCTGTGGGGTTATTGGGATAACACAAATATATAATATCTACTTTTTCGGTTGGCAATGCCGGAACAAAATTATTTTGAACATTGCAAGGCAAATAAACTAAGTTACTCCATACATTTTGTTCGTTGGGTTCGCCTGCACGACCACCCATGGCATTGGTATCCACATAAACCGGATAACTCGGATCGGTAATTGCCACACGGTTATTCACACTGAAAATATCCCCAATATTGCCGGTATCGCTTTTGGCTCCATCGCTTACAAAAATTTCATCTGCTGTAATATTAATGCCTTTTGAAGTAAAATCGTTGATTACAATTGCTTCGCGCAAAAATGCATAACCCTGTTCGGGTCCGTAACCCCGAAAAGTCGCCGCATGACGTTGTTCTTCAGCTGCTTTAATCATTGCATCGACCGATGCATCGGGCAAAGGCAGACTTACATCCCCAATACCCATGCGGATTACTTTTGCTTCGGGATGTGCTTCTTTGTGTTGTGTTACACGTTTTGCAATTTCCGAAAATAAATACGTTGCCGGAATTTTAATAAAATTGTCGTTAATTTGTGCCATGGCTTTTAGAAGATGACCCCTAAAGGGGAATAAGAGGAGTTAGTATTATTTTTATTTAAACCCCTAGCCCCTAAAGAGGAACTAAGTTAGTGTTGCACTAAAACCCCACACGTGGGGTTAGCTTTAATTAGCTTATTATCTGATAGTTGTATTGATTAAATTGCATTTTTATTCGGTTCGTTGAACGGTATTTATTCTGTAGTTTACTACTTATTCATTGTTTTATTGT
>JAURYY010000381.1 GCA_030653695.1 Paludibacter sp.
CGAAGCGATACCGATAACTATCGGCACTAATATTTTTTACCGGACAATGGTAACTAAAATAAAAAGTTCGTAATTTTGACGTTCGGGACAAAATTTCCAACCTTATTCTTCATTGAAGCAATTGTATTATTTGATAATTAACTTAAAAAGCCCTTTCAATCCAATCCAATACCGATAAGGATAATAGAGCCGGAAAAACCGGGGTTTTTTTATGGAATAGCTTTGCAGCATAAATTCCTTGGGAGGGAAAATAACAAGTAGTAAATACTTTAATTTTTGTCCAAAACTTTTCGTTTTACGAATATTTTGCCAATGAACCGGAATACTTGTTGAGCTGAATGAACCTTTAAAACCATGCAAATAAACATAAAATAAATTCTCGACATCTTCTGACAGAAGGTATGCGTATTTTTTACAAAGCGTTTCAGGAATGGGAGCATTGAAATACTTATGAGTCAACAGCAGATATTTGAAAACAGTTTTTTCACCTTTGTTCTTCCTGCATCGGGTTTTAAAAGCTGACCAATCAATATTGTTTTTATTTACGTATAATAAATTAGCAATATCTATGAAACCGGTAAACTGAACCTGCCCCCGAAAAAAATGTTTATCTAAATGAATACAAAGATGAATTATCAAATCATATAAATGCAAAGCATGAACCTGAATTTTATTAATAGTTACAGGTATTGCACTTTCTATAAACTCTTCAACTTTTAAATCATAGTTTTTGTTTTTTAAATGAAGTTTAATGTGAATTTCGACAGAAACATCATTATTTACCATGGGAGGGTAATGTACAAATTCTGGGTCTCTTTGAATGAGTTTTGACAAACTATCATCGCTTTTTGATTTACGGCAAGTTGATTGATAACCCAACCCTGCAAGTATTTCCAAACATTTTTCACCATCTTCTATTTTTACCAACAAATCGATATCGCTGAATTGCCGCAGACCAATGTCCTTGTATAAGTGCTCCGACAGATAAATACCTTTCAGTGCCACCACTTGAATCCCATCAGCGGTAAGTGCTTTAGCCACTTTGCTAAATGCATCATACAGCACCATGCTGCGGCTGAGCGTACGAAAATAAACCTGTTGAAGTTTGGACAGGGCAGGTCCGGGAATCAGAACGCTATTCGATAGTAAGGGAAGTTTCTTGAAAAAAAGCGGACCAATACCTCTGTCGGTAATATTCTTTGTCAGATTATCCCAGTCGCCTATTTGGGGAATCAATGCATTCAGTATATCCAAATCAGCCTGATCGGGATTAATCTTAACGCTTGAAAGGATAAGTTGGTCGGAGGGAGTTAGATGCATGGAAGTTTATAGTGCGTAGTTGACAGTGTGTTTATGATAGTGTGTAGTAAGATAGTTTGTAGAATATTGTTTGTAGATTTAATATAAGACCCCGAATAATCGCTATTATACTCCATTTATAGGTTTATCGGTTGTATAGGAATAAACAAAAAGTATAATTGAAAATCTGTGTGGCAAATAAGGTCGTTTTATTTATTAAATTCACTCACTAAGGGTTAAAATACCTGAATTAGATTGAGCTCTTTAACCCTTAGTACAAATAATAAATCGAATATCTGTTACGCTTTTAGCAACTGACTGTTTAATAGCAAGACAAGGGATTTAGTGCGTCAATTTTGGACATTTCGCCATGTCCGGGACAAATAATTGAATTTTCACAAATATTGGACATTATTTTAGCAAGACTTTTTATGTTTTCTTCCTTGTTTCCTCCTTTTAACTTTGTAACCACTTTCACGTTTGGGATAAAAGAATCCCCAGTAAACAAACAATTGTCAACCTTAAAGGTAAGACAACTCCAATCATGCCCAGGAGTCTGAATTGTTTCTAAAAAACAATTTTCAAAAAGTTCAATTTTATCATTTTCGTGCAGGATTTGAACATTTGATCCTTCAAAAACAATGGGTTCATCATGATAGAATGAAAGATTTAGTTTTTCAGAATACAATCCCTTTTTACCCTCTACGGATGTAAAAACAATACACTCTGGAAAAGTATCTATTAGTTTGTTTATTCCGTAAATATGATCAAAATGAGAATGAGTAATAAAAACACCCCTTACCATTGAATCTTTTGATAATGAATTTATGACTCCATCAACACCACCTATATCTACCAACCAAACCCAATTATGCTTTTCACTTGAAATAATATATGTGTTTGATGTAAAAATAGGGTTTTCAATCCTTATTATATTCATTTAATCAGCCCATAAAATCAAGAATATCTTTTACTGTTTTAAATTCTTTGATTTGTTCTCCGGTAAGTTTTTTATTAAACTCATCATCGCAAAGCACAATTAAAGTCAATTTAGCCATTGAATCATATTCTTGAACCTCTGCAAGTAATGTTTCTTCTTTTAAAGTATTTGCATCAATTTCTAATGCATCTTCAATCATTTTGATTTTTTCTTCGTTTGTCATAATATTATCTCCTTTAAATATAATATATTAATTAGTTACGCTATGATGAAAGAAAGCCGCCATCTACAGGAATGGCTGCTCCAGTTATAAATTTTGAACTATCACTCAATAAAAACGCAATTACACTGGCGACGTCAATAGTATCGCCCAAACCTAAATACTGACGGGAGAGAGTAGCATCAACTCCGTTTTCACTATTTTTGATTAAGTCTGTAAATGCGGGAGTATTTATCTGAGCAGGAACGACGGTATTAACTCTTATTTTTTTTGTTGCAAGCTCTTTTGCAAGACAACGCACAGCACTATCCATTGCACCCTTTGACGCAGCATAAGCAGTTACACTGGGACCACCCCTTTGTGATGATATTGAAGATATACCAACAATACTTAATCCTACATTGAAATGATTCTTTTTGGTAATACATCTTATTAATTCAACGAACGAACCAAAATTAATATTCAGCACTTCACGAATTATATCAGGAGTAAGCATTGAAACCGGACGTCTGGATCTTACCCCCACACAATGAACAAACCCATCTAAAGCACCATAAGTTGATACTATGTTTTTAATTTGAGGTTCAATGCCATCTAAATCACTTAAATCGTAACGACAATAGTGATGTTCTGAACCTTCTAAACTATTTGATACTTCTTTAAGACCATCTTCATTGATGTCGAGCAATATCAACTTTGCACCTAATTTACTTAGTAAAATTGCCGTATCTTTACCTATACCTGTAGAAGCTCCGGCAATAAGAATTTGTTTGTCAGTAAAATTCAGCAGGTTTATCATTTTGAACAAAAATATTATATTTAACTTTACAAGGTATAACCACCATCCAACAACAATGATGTTCCTGTAATGGTTTTTGTACAATCGCTTAATAAGAAAGCAACAGTATTAGCCACTTCAATTGGCTCAATAGCTCCAAGTAATTGTTTTTTAAAATCATCATTTTCACTCAGTTCCATGTTGCTTTTAATAAAATCCATTTTCATATCTGATTCTACCCAGCCTTTCAATATCGAATTTACCCTGATTTTCTTTTCGCTTAATTCGGCTGCCATTGAACGCACAGAAGCATCAATCGCTGCTTTGGAAGCACAATACGCAGTCTTTGATTTTAAACCTTTCACACTGCTTACTGACGATATTGCAACAATACTTCCACCCGTAATAAAACTACCTCTTTTCGTTATGCAACGTACCATTTCAATAAATGTGTACAAATTAGCATTCATCATTTCGTGGATAAACATATACTTTGTTAATGATAATGGACGTACTCCTCCAATACCTGCACAATAAACAAAACCATCAAAAGCACCACAATCATAAGTCATTCGTTTGAAGTGCGGTTCAATTTCTGAGTTATCATATAAATCGAAAGCATAGTATTTAATATCACCTAATGATGTTTTTTGTTGTATCTCAAGAAGTTCATCTTCAGATTTATCAATAAGAACTAATTCAGCACCCAAAAGGGAAAGCTGGTTGACAATAACCTTACCTGTTTCGGAAGTGGCACCGACAACAAGAATCTTTTTGCCTGTCAATTCCATTGGATTTATCATGATTTATTCTTTTGTTCTTAAACGTTCTACCATTTTATGAATGGCTTCCATTGAATTAAAATTTTCAGGACCCAGTTCTGTTACACGAATAGCTATATCATATTCATCATTCAATTCAGAGATGATGGATACAATATCGAATGAGTCCAAAACCCCATCGTTAATTAAATTTGTTTCATTGAGAAAATCTACATCGGGTCTTATCCCTTCCAGAATTTCGATTAATTTTACCATCGATTAATTTAAATTTATATTTTCAACATAGATGCTGTTGATTTATTATTATATTTAAAACCAAACTTCTTATATAAATTCACGGCGGCAATATTGTCCTGAATTACCCATAATTGATATCTGGTATTATCATTAATTTTATTCAATTGTATGTATTCTGAAATCAAATGATTTGAAACTCCTTTCCCTCTATAATTATCCTGAACTGCAATATGATTTAACCATGCGATATTATTCTTGACTTCATATTCAAGAAAACCGCAGAATTCATTTTCAAAATAAGCACATAAAACACAACCAGTACTGACTTTTTTTTGAATCTCAATTTTAGTTAGCAAATCTCCGGTAAATCGATCAAATGATAAAGTGTAAATATTCTCTAACAATTCAACCTCTTCAAATTGAGCTTTTCTTACAATAATTTTTGAGTTTTTAAATTCAAATTGAGGTATATCTTTGAAAAATGCTATAAGATTATCTCTTACCAAATACCTCTTAAAACCATATAATTCCCAGTAATTAAAAATTTCATTCGGTTTAGAATTTTCACCTCTGTAAATTATTTCGATTGATATTGGATTGTTGATTATAAAAGAGGCATGCTCATTAAAACAATTGATGTAATAATACAGCTGATAAAAACTGGTTTTCCTGATTAAGAAAAATAGATTATTTTCAGTATTAACAAAATACAAGTTTCCCTGCTCAATTTGATTTGAAAAATAATCAGCAGATAAAAAACAGTTAGTTATAGTTTTAGTAATAAAAAACTTATCAATAAGCGTACTTGCTATCAAAAAATTCGTTATTGGTTTAAAAATCATCTTTTCCGGTTTTAAATTAGCTCGCCACTTTTATACAAAGCTTTCAACAACGTTCGGTCTATTTTTCCATTCAGGTTATAAGGTAATTCCTCCAGTCCAATCATAATATTAGGAAACATATATTTTGGTAAACTTTCCTTTATTCCGTTTAATATATATTTTTTATCTGCATTTTCACCTTTATAAATCAATACAATTTTTTGTTTATCATGGTCATAAAAACAAATTGAAGCATGAATCTCTTCCAAAGAATTAATTATTAATTCAATTTCTCCGAGTTCAACTCTTTGTCCCATGTGTTTTACCTGGTTATCTTTCCTTGACAAAAACATTATGAGTCCCTCTTCATTGTACTTTGCCAGATCACCTGTTCTATATATTACTTCCGGATAGCTTGTATTTAAAGGATTTTGACAGAATGCTTCTTTTGTTTTCCCGGGATTATTGTAATACCCCATCGATAAACAACATCCACGAACACAAATTTCACCAATTTCATCCTTTTTAACCATCTTGTTTTCTTCGTTCAACAATAGAATTTGGGTATTTCTAAAAGGTATTCCAATTGGTAAAGGTTCATTATCCTCATAGGGTTTGTCAACAATATAATGAGTGCATACAGAAGTTATTTCTGTAGGACCATAAAGATTTACAAAAATTGTTTCAGACAGAGCTTTTCTCCAGTAATTCAACACTTTATTATGCATCACTTCGCCCGAAAACATAACTTTCTTCAAACAAAGTGGTTTATCAAAATCAAATGCACCGGTATTTGCCACCA
The DNA here is from genome assembly GCA_030653695.1 of Paludibacter sp. Lineage (GTDB taxonomy): Bacteria > Bacteroidota > Bacteroidia > Bacteroidales > Paludibacteraceae > Paludibacter. Next base: position 5,880 of record JAURYY010000381.1, read on the forward strand.
AGGCAATTGCAGCCGCTGACCAAAGTATTGTACTTATTTCGTTTTTCTTTAAGAATTCAACAAGTTTGGCAGGAAAAATAAAACATGATTTTGGTATCACAAACATGGTTGCTCCACATTTAAGTGTACTGTATATGTCTTTTATAGATGCATCAAAATAATAAGGATTCTGATTGCCAAAGATACAATGATTGTCAAAATTAAAGGTATATGCCAATGCTTCTGTCATATCAATAACTGAACGCTGACAGGTAATTACTCCTTTCGGGATGCCGGTTGAACCTGAAGTAAATGTGGCATAAAGTGGATCTGTGTCAATTGTGTTCTGACGAACAATTTGTAATTTATTTTCATTTATTTCACAGTTAATTGCCTCTTCATAAATTAAATTTTTCAAGTCGGGAGCAACACTCTTTGCAAAATTCAGGTCACTTTTCCTGACAATTTGAGCAACAGGATGAAGTGTTTTGATAATAAGCTCAATTCTTAATTTTGGCATTTGCATATCAATAGGAACATAAAAGTTTCCACTGTAAGCAATTCCCATAAAAAGCACCAGACTTTCAATATTCCTATCCACATAAACAACAATAGGTTGACGGCCTGCATCTTTAGTTTCATTTAAAACCATCGATCCAATACTTTGAGCATATTTTTTTAATTCCGAATATGTTAATGAACTGTTTTCATTTTCAAAGACCACCTTCTCAGGAAATCTTTTTTCTGATTCTTCAAGATACTCTAATACATTTATAATCATATAATCAATTTTATAAATCTGACACTGAATTTATTACTCCTTCTTCAAAATATGTATCATCTTCGATGATTGGCATAATATCAGATGTATTGAGAACAACCGATGATACACCCCATGACAATCCAACACCGAAACCGCACAATAATGTTTTTATTGTTTCACCTTCGCAATTTCCATAAGCATCACAAAGTGTAATCACCTGTGAAGCACCAGATGTATTTCCATATTTTACTAAAGATAGAGGCACTTTTTCGAGGGGAATCTTTAACTTTTTTGCAATTTGTTTTAGTATGTACAAGTTGGCCTGATGAAAGGCAAAGCAATCGTAATTGTCAACTGTCGTATTTGTTAAATTCCAGAAATCTTTTATTGCTCTGGGAATGTCGGAAATGGTAAAAGTAAAAACAGATGTGCCCTGCATAAATGAGTTATGTAACGATCGTTTGTTGCCATCAGCACAAATCTCAACTTCGTGACTTGCATTCAAATTCCTATATCCACCTCCCGGAACAATCAGATAGCGGTATCCTGTCCCATCAGAACGAACCAAAGAAGTTATAGGTTCACACCCTTCTACTTTTTCCAATAATACAGCCACACTTGCTTCTCCAACAAGCATAATGGAAGCCCTGTCTTCAGGATTTGTGGTTTTTGTGGCTGTATCTCCCACAATTAAGATCGCTTTACTAATGTCAGAGCTATTCATCATAGAGGCAACAACCTGCAATCCGTAAAGCATTGAAGAACAGCCGAGGCTTATATCGAATACAGCAGATTCAACAGACAATCCAAGTCGTTTGTGAATCACAAAGGCAGATGCCGGACGTCGATAATCAGGGCTGGAAGTGCCGAATACCAGGGCACCAATTTCATTCCGATCGATGTTTTTATAATTCAATAAAGCTGAGGCAGCTGTATAGCCCAGATCAGATGCAGTCTGATGTTCTGAAGTCCTTCGGGTTTCGGTAACACCGGTCATCAACATAAACTTATCCACTTCCTCCTCACCAAACAAACCTTTAAAACTTTCGGTTGTAACTTTGTTTTTAGGTACAGCACAGGCCATTCCCGAGAGTTTGATGTTATTAAATGTAAATAAAGGCATACTTCATTGTTTTAAGTTTTTTAAAAATCCATTTTTCTGGCCGGATTTCCCATATACAAAAATCCATCTTTTGTTTTACTCATAAGAATACTACCTGCTCCTACCCTGGTATTATTTCCAATTTTTATCTGTTGCAAAATTATAGCACCTATTCCGAAGAAATTGAAATTACCAATTACTGCTTCCCCTGATACCCTTACAAGAGGCATAAAAACATTATATGAACCAACTACTACATCGTGTGCTAATGCAGAAATGCTGTTAAACTGATTGAAATCGCCAATAGTAACATCACATGAAAAAGTTACCCCTCTTGCAATTACGTTACCTTTCCCCATTATTACCGTGGAAGGATCAGCTAATTCAAAACTCGGATGTATAATATTGGGGAAATCAATTCGAGAATTAATAATTTTACTAACTAATAATTGAATAATCTTAGGACTTCCTATCGCAAAAACTATTGAGAGATCACTTTCCCAGAAATTCAAATCATCAATACTTCCTAACACAGTACCCAAATGTGAAATCTGAGTTCCTTTTTTTACCCCATCATCAAAAAAACCTACAATATTCCAGGTTGGCTTAATCTCATTCATCTTATTATTTATCATACAGGCAATTTCTTTTCCAAATCCACCTGCACCGTATATAGCAATATCTTTCATAATTTTAGATTAAAGAACAAAGACAAAAGAGCAAAAACAAAAATTTAAAGTACATTGTATTTTTTCCATTACTTCATTGTTGAAAATACCAAATTTAAAATAATTTTCCTTGTAAATCCTTTTTGGGATAAAAAACCCCGATAATAACAAATGGATTGTTTGCTCTCCTTCTGTGCCATTCTTTTGTAGTTCCTAAAAATAGATGTATATCTTTGTTTTTGATAAATTCAATTTCGTATTTTTCCCTGACTTTGCTTAATGCAACTTCTTCGTTACCCTATGCATTTCTCAAACAATTCCAGTATAATGCACCAATTTCCCAGTCTTCAATCATTAGTCTGCTTACATTGCCTCCATCATCAGTAAACCGATAGTAAAACTTGTAGGGGAGTTTTGGTATTAATGTTTCCACAGGTTTTACAGTTTCAAAAAGATTACCCTGTTTTCTGAGTTCTTTCCATTCATCTTTCCATTCACGTCCATCTTCCTCAATATCAAAACCCAAAATCACGGCAGGTTTAAATGCCGCTAAGGATACATTTGCAGGATCTTTTGAGTCTTCAAGAAGTTTATTTTTGTTGGTATATACTTTTCTCAGACACAAGTCTTTCCGCAATTCCCAATTCCCGACAGTGCTTATGGTTTGACCAATTACGATGTCATTAAAGTTATAATTGACCGGCGAAAAACTTTCGGGTCTGAAATCGTCTGTCCTTTTATTTAGGTCAATCTCTATCCATGTGTATTTTACATTTTTTTACCAGTCCCGTACCTTTTAAATCAATCAGAAAACTTAACGGCACAGGATAAATCCTGATCCAATCTCCATTTTCGAGTATTCCTGCAGTACAGACAAGTTCATCGTAACTGCGCGATGGCAAAGGGTAGGTTGTAACGGTTATTAATACTTTTTTCCTTGCCATTAAATGTGTTTTAATTCATACTTAAATTCCGACATAAGCGAAATGGATTCAGCTAAATGTTTGCGGTGGCAATGACGAATATTGGCTTCGAAACAAGTCAACGCCACTCGTTTTTTACTTTCTATCAACGAAATAATTTCCTTTTGTTTTTCTGTTTCATTTCTTAAAACATTTGTTTTATAAAAATCGAATAACCCATCATATTCAGCTTGTGTGTTTAATGACTGCCTTTTATCCGATTCAATTCCTACTTCAGGGATATGAACGTATTCAATCCCAACACCCCGACAGGCGTTCTGAAGCTGGCTTTTGCTGAACCCATATTTCATGCTTAATGCATTTTTACGAACATCACATAAAACCTGTATATCGTTAATTATTAATTTATTCAAATATTCTTCGAGCGAAACACCTTCGTATCCAATGGTAAATAACACAGTTTCTGTTACCGTCGGTTTTTGATTTGCAACTTTAGCAAGTTCATCGAAATCAAGAATATTGGCAGCAATAGTACTGTTTATGGCATAATATGGATAATTTCGATAAGTGAATTTTACAAGTTTGTTTTGATTGTATTCACCAAACTGTTTTTTAATTTGCTGAATTGCTATTTTATCAGGATCTTTCAATGCTGATAAATAATCAGCGTTATCTGCTTTTACCCAATTGTTGTCCGATTCAGCAATCAGTTTATATTTGACCATTGTACCCAAATCGGCATTTGCCTGAAACGAAAAGCAGCCATATTTGTATGGCACAAAATGAAAAGATTTTTCTGTTTGCTCACACGAAAGTAAAAATAAAAGCTTTTGAAGGCTTATTCTATTTAATATTCCGCCAAAGACCTGCAAAAGCGATAATAATATTTTTCTGCGATAATACATATTGCAAAAGTACTAATTTCTTGATTTCAGAACAAAGAAACAGAAATAAAAACACAAAGTTGCTTTTCGAACTTCAAACTTTTCAAACTTTCAAACCATTATATTTCATTCCCTTTAAACGCTTCCATTGTTGACGATGTTGGCGAATTAATATCTCTTCGTTGGAGGACTTTTAATACTGTTAAAAATAAAATCTTTATATCGGTTTTAAAACTTACATGATCAACATACCAAACATCAAGCTCAAATTTCTGTTCCCAACTGATTGCATTTCGTCCATTTACTTGTGCCCACCCTGTAATACAGGGGGCAGACACTTTTTAGTCTCTTAAACAAGCCACTGGCACTACCATTACTCCATCATTACGTTGATAGGCAAATTTTCCACCGGTGAGCACCATCAAAAAACTTGGTTCTCCGATACGCGATGTATCCACTTTGTTTTTTAATTGAATCAAATTAGCGGCAGCTTCATCGGACTGGTGCTCCCCAAGTTTCACCTCTATACCTGCCCATCTGCCATCGTTAAGTGATACAATCAGGTCAATTTCCAGTTGATCTTTATCTCTGTAATGAAATATTTCCCCTTCATTGGATTGTGCATAGACCCGTATATCCCGTGTACATAACGATTCAAACAAGAAACCAAATGTATTCAAATCGTGCAGCAAGCCATTTACATCCACCCGCATCACCGCAGTTGCTATTGACGGATCTGCCAGCTGTCGTTTAACAGAGTTTCGAATCGTAGTTTTTGATCGAAGAGAGGGCGACCAGGCAGTTACATCTTCCACAACAAACAGACGCCGCATTGCATTGAGATAACTGTCGAGTGTACGCTCGTTGATTGTTAAATCGTTAGCTCTCACATCCTCTAATATCGTATTGGCAGTGGTAAGGGTGGATATATTGCGTGCTAATGAGCGTAAAACCTGACGAACGCGATGGGGATTCCGTTCTACACCATCCAAATTGCTAATATCTGCCTCAACAAGCATATCGGTATATTCGCGGGCAAGCGATTCGCCACCGTTTGGTAAAGTTACTGCTCCCGGCCATCCTCCACGACATATTGAGTATGCCAATTGGGGAATATCCAACGAACTTACAGCTGCAATCTCTTGTTCACCATCAAAAAGAGCTTTGAGTGAAACAGAGCCTGTGCTCTCTTTCGACTCGTAAAGTGTCATAGGACGCATCTGTATTCTTGAAATACGACCTATACCGGAATGAGCCATCACTTCATCGCGAGGTGTGGCCGAACCCGTCAATATAAACTGCCCCTGCTTTTTTCTTTGATCAACACTGTGCCGTACAGCATTCCACAATTCAGGAACTTCTTGCCATTCGTCTATTAGTCGGGGAGTTTCACCTTCTAACAATAAGGAAGGCATTATTTTTCCCGTTTCTTTATATTGCGGATCAGACTGTATGTAGATGACACTCCTGGCTGCTTGCAGGGCAGTTTCTGTTTTTCCACACCATTTTGGACCAACTATAAGAGTAGCACCTGTTAATTGCAACTTTCTGCTCAATACTTTATCACAAATACGAGGATAATAATTAAGAGTTTCCATTCTAGTTTTCGTGTAAATGATGATAATAACAGTACAAAATTAGTGTTTTTAGGTAAAAGTCGCCACCTGACTACAATAAATGGCGAACTTTAACTACAATAAATGGCGATGCTTCACTACAGTTAATGGCTATTCTCTATTTATTTCCTATAAACGCTTCCATTGTTGCACTCGTATCCGAACTTATTCCTTCCCGTTTAAACACTTTTTTAATAGTCATAAAAAGAATTTTTACATCAAGTAAAAAACTCACATGATCAACATACCAAACATCAAGCTCAAATTTCTTTTGCCAGCTAATGTTATTTCGTCCATTCACTTGTGCCCAACCGGTAATTCCCGGGCGTACTTCGTGACGGCGAGCTTGTTCTTTCGAATATAATGGTAAATATTTAATCAATAACGGACGTGGTCCTATCAAACTCATATCACCTTTTAAAACATTGAACAGCTGAGGTATCTCATCCAACGAAGTTGAGCGTACAAATTTACCAATTTTTGTCAAACGAACCGCATCCGGCAACAACTTTCCTTCTAAATCTCGTTCATCTGTCATGGTTTTAAATTTAATCAGTTTAAAAACATGTGCATTTTTACCGGGGCGTTCCTGTGTGAAAAATACTCCTGCCCCTTTATTTACAAAATAAAGCAAAATAGTAAACAGAAGAATAACAGGACTTAAACCAATAATTCCAAAGAGTGAAATAATAACATCACATATCCGTTTTATATAGTACTTATACATCGTTATTTAAAATGTGACATTATAGTATTATATGATTTATCAACTGTAAAATTATCACATAAGTAATGATATGCATTTTCTCCCATAGAATTTAGGCGTTTTTTATCGGAAATCATATAATTTAGTTTTAAATTAAATGATTTTAAATCACCGCTTTCAACCCATAAACCATAAGCATTTTCTTCCGCAATCTTACCAATATCAGTATTAACATCAGTTGCCATAAGAACAGGAATTCTATTTTCCATATAGGATAGTAATCTGGAAGGATAATTCGGAATAGTAAATCTTTTATCTAAAAATATTAAACCAATGTTAGAAACCTGTAATAATTTATCAAATTCGTTTTTTGGCAATACTGATAAAAGTAATACGTTTTTTGGATTTTCTTTTTTTATCCAATTGTCTAACTTTGGGTATTCTGTACCATTACCAGCAATTATAAAAAACAGATCCAAACGATCTGAATTTGATTTTAATACTTTAATCAAAAAATCAATACCCTGCGGTTTACCTAAGTTACCTCCATATATAAGCAACGTTACATCTTGTGGAATATTGTATTTACTAAAAATAGCTGATTTATCAGGCACTTCTTTTTTGAAATTCAATTCAATACTATTAGGACAAATTTCAATTTTATCCTTTGGTATAAATGGATTTTGTTTTTTAACATATTCTACATTAGCAGCCGACATACAACCGATAAAATCTGATAAAACATATAGCTTTCTTTCTTTTTCTTTAAAAAACCAGTAAAGTGGATTGAATTTAGATAATACTCCTAAATCAAGAGCATTTTGAGGAAAAATATCTTTTAAAAGAAGATAAGATTTAATGTTATGTTTCTTTTTAATTAAACGAATTACTTTATTGAAAGTGATAGGTGGAGTGGAATACAGTAGCATATCAAAATGAACTTCATTAAGATGTTTTTTTATTGCCTTTTGATATTGATATTCGATTAAAATGATTCCAATTCCTTTCTCGATTTTATTCGATTTAGTGATATTCAGTGTTTTTACTCCTAACGTATGAACATTATCCATACGAATTAAACTTGTCTCCTTTCTTAATTTGCGCTCAAAAGGACAAACAATATATATATTATGACCTTCATTCGCAAATCTCCGTAATAAATCAGGGTAAATTCCACTATTTGAAATATCGCTGACAATTTGAGAAAGTGTTAAAAACAAAATATTCATTGCAGTTTTATTAAATATTAATCACACAAAAAATATTAATTACTTTTACTGTTTTTTAGAATCAACTTAATTTTTTATCAATTCATCATACAGTTGAATATATTCTTCATATCGATTGTCTTTGTTGTAAAAATCTTCTGCTCGTTTTCTGCAATTTATAGAATAAAAATCTTTACCATTCAATCTAATTTCTTCAATTGCTTGTTTCAACTGCCCTATATTTCCAGGCTCAACTATTTTACCTGTTTCAGGAGTTATCAATTCAGGACTTGCTGTGCAATTAAAAACTATTCCGGGTGTACCGCATGCAAAACCCTCTACTGTTGTCAACCCAAATGTTTCCTGATATGATAAATTTAATACAATATCTGAGGCCGAATACAATGCAGAAAGTTCAGTTAAATTCTCAGTTCTTTCTATACCTAATATATTTAAATGCAGTGCTTTTATTTGCTTTTTTGACAATCCAACTAATACTAAGGCATAATCATTAGATAATACTTCTCTCAATTTATAATAATCATTTAAACCTTTTCCAACACTCCATGCAGTTGCAACCCCCAACAATATAAATTTTTGATTTATCCCATATTTATTTTTGATGTCGGCACAATCAGATAATGGATAAAAAACATCTAAATCAATCCCATTATTTATAACTCGTAATGGAATCTTAGAAAGATATGATTCTTTAACAAGGCTGTCTAACCAATTAGATACAGTTACAATTGTTATTCTGAAAACAGAATTAAATAACTCTTTTTTAAATTTGAAATTCTTAAATGAACGGTCAATAAATAATGAAGTTGGATAGTTTTTCATTTTCGGACAATGATGACAAGATGTTTTCCACTTAACACAATTGATATTTGAAAAATGCGAACAGTGTCCGGTCATTGACCAACAATCATGTAAAGTCCAGACAACCGGAATATCTGATCCAGAAAGAAATTCAAATAAAACCTGATAATTAATATAATAGCCATGAATATTATGTAAATGAATAATATCAGGATTGATAATCAAAATTTTCTTTATCAGTTTTTTTGTAGCTTTAACTGAACCTAATCCATGTCTATCAAAAATTCTTGAGTATAAAATATGAATAAGGAAATCTATAAAATTACCTATTTTGATGGTATTGGATTTACTATTATTATTTTTCCGTCCATAAGCCACATAACTCACCCAACCATTTGATTTAGCATATTGTCCAATTTGCTCAACTATTCGACCTGTTGAGCCAATATTAACTCCTGAATTGATTTGAAATAAGGTTGGCATAATAATTATTTCTTAGTTAAAGCAATTATTTCACCTAATTCAGTAGAAGTCATAAATTCAACTTCAGGCCAGTTCTTTATAATTTCTGACAACAATCTATTTAGTTCATTAAGCCCTTGTTTCGCATTATTGGGATTTATTGAGCCTATATAATTTACTCTATGCGAACTTATTACAGCAGGTTTACGCCATTTGAATGCAATTACGATTTCATTTATGCAACTATTTACCCAATCAATCGTTGAGCTCGATGGTTCAAAACCACAATTTCGTGTGATGTATAACTGATTCAATTCTTTATTCTGTTTTCCTAACCATAAGAATTCACTTTTATACTTATCGTCCCCCAATGGATAATGGCGTAATTTTGCCATGGTTAAATATTTCACACCAATTTTACCAAATGTTTCATCCAGCGCTTTTGCTGATTCTCTGTTTGGTGCTATAAAATGGGTAGGTGCATAACCGCAGTTTTCTTTGAATAACTCTCCGGCCGACTCAATAATTTTTACCAAATCAGGAATATCCGAAGCATGATCGGGATGAAAGGCGCCTAAATATTCGGAAATTTCTTTGCCTTTATATCGGGACACACCCCACGATTCGTGATCAAAAGCAATACGAAGTCCCTCATTATTCTCTTGCAATAATTTCATCCAACGCGACACCGACAAATGTTCTCTTCCGTGAAGTGCCGGTACAAATAAACGATCTTTAATACCTTTTCGCCACAAATCCAACACTCTGTTATGGTTTGGATAACAATTACAGGTATCCACGAAGTTCTCGTAATGGTATACCTGAAAACCGGATGCTTTTATCTTTTCAAAATCGGGATTGGCAACCACACACATAGGTGTCAAAACTGGATGCCTTCCAGTCGAATCTTTGTGTTTACTTAACACATCAAAAAGTTGTTCTAAATCATCGTTTGATTCAAGTGCATCATATTTTGTGAAATTTGATCTGTTTACTTCCAATCCTTTGGCAAGCATCTCATCATAATCCTTTTTACTCCGCGTTCGTACACTTCCCCAATCATCCGATTCGATTACAACAATTTTTCGGTTGGTACGCCAACCGGGTATATTACTCAGATTTTTTCGTAAAGTGTACATAATTAATTGTTTTGCTCCAGGATAAATTCCAGATATTTATTTGCTATTTTATCAAAAGCCAGCGTTTCTCTTATTTTATACGCTTCTCCGGCTATATTATCTCTTAAATCCGGATTTTCGATTAGCCGGTTTAACGCATCAGCCAAAGCATCTACATTACCGGTTTCTACTAAAAGTCCATTCACGCCATCTTCAATAATATCTGAGGGACCTGCAACACAATTGCTGCTGATACAGGCAAGTGGCACCGACATTGCTTCGATAAGTGCATTGGGAAATCCTTCTTTCAGCGAAGGTAATACAAATATTTGAGCTTCCGAAAGCTGTAATGAAAAATCTTTCTGATGACCGTGAAAAATAACCCGGTCAGTAATACCCAAATTAGTTGCTAATAACTCTAAAGTTTCACGTTCTTTTCCATCTCCCACTATGCTTAACTCCCAGGTTTTATCTTTTACCCGGGCAAATGCTTCGATTAAATACCTATGACCTTTTTCTACTGATAATCTACCAACAGTAACAATACGATTTTTTTGTACGCAATCAACTCTTTCAATACAGTTTACCGGATTTGAAATTACCTTAATGTTTTTGGCTCCGGTTCTATATTTAATAACATCTTTAGCATAATTTGTCTGGGCAATTATACCTTTTGCTTTTTTATAATAGATTTTTTTAAGATAGCGGTGAATTGGTGTTAAGTGAAGGGAAGGGCTCATTCTATCAGACAAAAAACAGGGTATTTGTAAGCCAGAAATTGCCATAACAACAAAAGAATTTGTCCATTCACCAAAAGCTAATATTACATACGGTCTTATTTCTTTGACGGTTTTTCTTACAAACGCCATCATTTTCAGTACATATAAATTCCGGTTTGTAGTTTCCCTGCTAAACGTTGGTTCTGTAAACGAAATTCTTGGATCTAAAGTAAAAAAATGCTCACTTTTGTAAACAGCAACAACATTTATTTCGTATCCTAAAGTTACAAAATAATTTGCCATGCTTACCGAAGCACGCTCTATACCTCCACCGGCAAGACCGTTATTTATGATAAGTATTTTTTTATTGTTCATTTTTTACCTTTTTCACCATCCAACTGTATGTATTAAACCCGCCTTCGTACCAGTTCAGGCCTTTATCCCAATAGCCTTCGCAAGCCACATATCCTTCGGGCGAAAAACCATAGCTGATTTCTACCAATAAAGGATTATTGTTTTTTTAATATTATTTTCCTAACGAGGCCAGCGAAATCACGTTTATTCCGTCGGGACGGCGATAGCTCATTCCAGTTCCGGTAATAATGTTTAATGATTTTGGTAGATACATTTTAGATGTATCGATATTTGCTGTAAATTTTTTAAGATTCTCGGCTGCTTCGTCGATATGCCCTACACCCAGTTTTATTTCAAAAGCGGCATAGTCGCCATTACGTTTCTGTACAATTGCGTCAATTTCTAACCCATACGAATCATTATAATGAAATACGGTTGAGTCATTTGCTTTAGCATACACATTTAATTCGTGTGTTGCCAATGACTCGAATAAAAATCCGGTATATTTTATATCTTTTAATAACGATTCTTTATCTAATCCCAATGCTGCTATCGCCAAAGATGGGTCACACAAATGTCTTTTGGGTGATTTACGCAAAGAAGCCGATGAGCGGACATGCGGATTGAATGCAGGTTGCTCGTACAAAATCATTAAGCGCGACAGTACATCAAGATATTCTGATATCGTATTTCGCGACAATTCATTTCTATCAGAAGTTTTTACATCTTGCTCTAATGTTTTATTATCCACCAATGTGGCTGTGTTCCTTGCAATGGAACGTAATAAACTGCGTACTTTTACCGGGTCGCGTTTCACTCCCGAAACCCTGCCCATATCCACTTCGCAAAGTAAATCAACATAGCCTTGATTCATTTTCAGGGCATTTTTTGTATTTTCATTCCATAAAGCAGGCCAACCACCTACCAGCATTTTATCGATAATAAAATCAAGCGAAACGCCTGCATTGTAAAGGTCTGGAAAAGTCCCCTGCAGTAAATCCGAAACCTTAACGGACCCCGTTGAATAACCTAATTCCTGCCAGGTCATTGTTTCCATTTGAACCACAGTAAAACGTCCGGCGCCACTATGGAGTTTTACATCATCAGTTGGATTAGCCGAACCTGTAAGAATAAATTGCCCTTTTGCTTTACGGTCGTCCACTTCGTGCCGCACAAAATTCCAGATTTCGGGTTGTTCCTGCCATTCATCAATTAATCTGGGTGTATTACCTATCAGTAAAAGTTGGGGATTTGTTGCCATGATAACAGGAACCTGCTGGTCCCGGTCCATCTCTAAAATGCTTTTTGCATATTGTTTTGCTGTTGCTGTTTTACCGCACGACTTTGGTCCTTTGATAAGCACTGCTCCCGAAGCGGATAATTTATCCAACAAATCTTCTTCAATGATTCTTTTGATGTAAGTCATAATGATCTAATAATTTTTCTGCAAAGGTACAAACAAATTCCAATTGTGCATATTTTAGGAATTTTATTGTGCACTATTTAGATATTTTGTTGTGCAAAAATTAGATTTTTGATTTAATATCATTTCCACCATCCAACCGTACGGATTAAACCCGCCTTCGTACCAGTTCAGTCCTTTATCCCAATAGCCTTCGCAAGCCACATATCCTTCGGGCGAAAAGCCGTAGCTTATTTCAACAATCAGCGGGTTATTATCTGTATCGAACACAAAATCGTAAGCAATGCTCTGGCTGTTGATTTTTGTGTTCACATCGAAGGCAATTTGCACGCAACGCTCATCAATTTCATCCTTTTTATAAATCAGAAAACCGCTTCCCGAAGCGCGGAAATCATTTTCACGCGTCATGCGTTTGATGGCAAAAGCTTTATCGCCGACAACCACCACCAGCTATACCGTTATTTATGATTAGTATTTTTTTATTTTTTAAACTCATAAATTTTACATATCATTCTTTGGGAGAATTAAGTAATCACCTAAAATTTTGTCCCATTCCTTTGGTTCAAAAGGCATTGTTCCACCCCAATGAGTAAATGTAAATTCACCAAATAAAATTTGACCTTCAATATTATATAAATCTATTCTTATATGAGGAATATCTTTTGAAAGTTTTCTTGATATATCAACCATTTTTTCAAAATTTTTTGGTTTTAGAATATTTTTATCTGCATTAATATAACCATTTTTTTTAATATCTAAATGATTAAAATTAACATCAAAAAAATCAAACCTGGTATCAATATTTCTGTTAGATGCAACAAATAATAATTTTGGTTCACCATTAAAACAAAAAAACTTATAGTCTTTTAATTCAGAACCACTTTCATCAACAACATATTGTTCTGCTATTATTCGAGGGTTAACATTTTTATAAGGAAATTCTCTAGAAATATAATAAAAATTGGATTTAAGTGAGTTATTAATAATTTTACGTGCATTTTTTATATCAAAGTTTGTCTTGTCTTTACATATTACCACTCCACCACTGTCATGAGTCGTTTTCAACACAAATTTATCTGGCAATAATTTAAAGTTAATATCATCGAAATCATCCCAAACTCCGAGAGTAGGAATTACATATTCACTCCCTAATACGTTCTCAACAATTTTTTTTGCTTCATATTTGTCAACCATTTGAGTGTATATTTTTTTTCTATCAAATAGTTTTAGCCATTGTAATTTTTGATTAAATGTAACAGGATTTAAGATATCTAATTTTTCTTTCATTTTCAATCTATAATATACCTTAAGATATAAAGTATCAGATTTAATTATTCTCGAACATTTAATCCATAATGAAAAAAATAATAAATTTGGATTTTGAATACGATTTAGAATTTTTGATTTTAATGATAATTCCATTTTAAAATACTTTTATGATTATTTTATATTGTTATAAAAAATATTAATTTGCACATTAAATATTTCCTATCTTTGAATAGATTAATTATGCAATCCAGCGCTCGGAGAAACCGCCGGAGGCGTGTATGGCTATTTTCATTGTTTTAAATCTCTTCCTTAAGTATCGACATTACAATATCTCTATGTGCTTCGCCCCTAATAATGTTTAACAAAAGGCGTTTTTGCTTTCCTTTGATGAATAGAGGTAATAAACCTCTGTTCATGGCTGCAAGTATATATTTGTTATTTATCGGTTCAAGAAACGAAGCATACATTTTTTTTTGTTTTTTAAGAAATATCTTATATTCCGCTTCCAATAATTCATCCGATTCAATTATAACCGTTTTTTCTATTGCATTTTTCATGAACAAATCAAATTCTATTGCATTAAATAATTGTATTCCTGCTTTTTCATTGCATTGATAAAATGGATATAACTGAAAATTAAATTTGTCTTCGTTTAGCAATATAGTAATAGCACAACCAATATTCCACGATGTATTATTTCTTTTATTTCTTTTATCAAAAATAAAATTCCCGAGGCTATAAATAATGGGTTTGCCTTTATACACTTCATGTCCGCTGAAACAATGCGTATGATGACCTACAACTGCATCAACGCCCAAATCGACAAAATAATGATATATTTTTTTCATTCTGGGACTTGGTAACCCATAAGTCTCATGACCTCCATGTACAATCAATAGTACATAATCGGCTTTTTTTTTTGCCTCTAGTATCTGGTAGTATTGATTTATTTCATTTAATGGATTTGCTCCGGCTTCTTCTCCATCTGTAGTGCTCCATTCGTTTTCGGCAACATTAACAAAAGCAATTTTTTTACCTTTACAGTTTATATATTTTATCTTGCTCGCCTCTTTCAGATTTTCACCTACCCCCACATAGTCAATTCCATTGTCTTTGCATAGTTGCATAGTTGAAAATAGTCCCTCGTCACCATAATCCATAATATGATTATTGGCTAAAGTGACCAAATTGAATCCTGCAAATTTCAGCGCTTTTATACTTTCAGGCGAAGCTTTTAGATTGGGTCCTGTTTTAGCAATAGGAGTACCATTGTCAATTAACGGTAATTCAAGATTTGTGATCGAAAAATCGGCATCCTGAATAACCGGCAACATATTGTTATAAATCTTTGCATATTCTCCTGAAGTTATAAGCTCACTTATTCTTAATGTAGGCGCAAAATCGCCAGATATAAATATTTTTATGTCTTCACTCATTTTTATCCTTCAATATTATATTTCCTAATTCGTTGGAACTCATAAACTCCACATCTGGCCAGCATTTTACAATCTCACTCAGTAATTTTTTCAATAACAATAAGTTCTGGTCTCTATTTTTTTGATTCAAACCACCCATAAAGTTCACTCTGTGTGTACATATAACTGCTGGATGCTTCCACAAAAAAGCAGAACTTATTTCATTTAAACAACTGTTTACCAAATCCTTTTCGGGTTTCTCACTGGGTTCGAAAAAGGCATTACGAACCAAATCAATCTGCTCAAATTCATTCTTTTTCCCAATATAGCGCATACGTTTTGTAGCCTTCTCACCTACAGGCACTCTGTATGTGTGTAATCTTGCACCCTGAATAAATCTGACGCCTTCCACTGCGATACTTTTTTCTAAGGATTTAGACCATATATAATTGGGAGCAATAAACGATTCGGATGTAAAACCGAATAGTTTTTCAAAAATACGCAGTCCATCTCTTACAATTTCATTCGCTTCCTCTTCTTCCTCATAAGTTTCAAAATCAAAAGCAGGTAAAAAGGATTTTCGTTTTTCAGCACTTATCGTGGTACTTATACCATATACAGCATTTTCAAATGCAAATTTTGTTTCAGGATAATCATTACGCAAATAATGCAACCATCTCTTTGTATTCAGATGCTCTCGTCCATGCGATTGTAAGGAAAACAAACCCTTTTGGTTGCCTTCCTTTATCAATTCGAAACTATTCGCACTTCCCACAGACTCTTTATAACTTTCTGTAATCAGCTTATAGTGGTATTTTTCAAAATGACTCTCTCTGATTTTATCGAAATCCGGATTTGCAACTACAGTATTGGCTGTTATTAATGCAGGTTTCCCTTGACTATCTTTCACTGATGTCAATACCTCAAACAATCCGCTCAGGTCTCTTTCATTTTCCAATGAATCGTTACTACAATAATGACATTGATCAACCCGAATACCAGCTTTCAAAAACTTTTCATACACCTCCCTCGAAGGCATTCGGATACTTCCCCAGTCATCGCTTTCGATCACCACTATCTTGCGGCGGGTATGCCAGCCGGGTATGTTGAGGAGGTTACGGGTGAGTTGGGATTTGAGATTTTGGAACATGCAATTGAGTATTTTTAGTTTACTTTTTTATCTAAAGGAAGTATCTGCAAGGTAAGTTACATTGCTTTGCTCCTGAAAAAATATGTATGTTTATCAAGCAATTTATTTGTTTCTTTTACTTCGAAATTTCTTTTCTGTTTCTTTATTCTCTACTTCGAGTTTATTTAATTCAGGTTGGATAAATGGCAACAAATCTTCAGCTAATTGGTACATATTGGTTGAAAATAATTCAGGTATTCCATTTTGATCTTCGCGATAATTTGATTTTGCGTTTTCAATATTTTGTTCAATATTATAAATTGCACTGTTTGTTTTCACACCTCCACGAATAACAGTGGGCAACCATCCTTTAAATTTCCAACTAATTTTTTTAATATCAACAGGATTTATGACAAATGATGGAAAATCAGAATGATATGCATAATACAACCAAACTTCAAAACACGAATTACTAATGATCAAATTTAACTTTTCGGCACTACAGACAGGCTTAATTTCGAGCAATTCATCCATAAATTGGTCAACATCTGAGACTAAATATATCCTGTCAGGATCATCTTCTTCATTATGACTTGTTGTTAACCGTTCATTTTTTAATAATGCTATTTCTAACATCCCTGTTGGATTAAGTTTATTCGGGTCAGCTATAAAGTCAATTTTTATTCGTTCAAATCTATCTGCATTGGATAATAACTTGAAATATCTTCTTTCCCTGTCTTCGCCACCTGAAACAATAACAACAAATGCTTTGGGAATTTCCTGTAAATCGGGCTTCTGATAAATGATTTCAGATGTAGGGTCGTGAGGGAGTACCACATCTTTATTAACCAACTTTACTGCCGGATGTAGTGGTAACGTTTCTCTTTCAAGACCAGACTTACTATATGTTCGATGCTTTTCCGCCATTACTCATTGAAATCTCTAATTTGAGGAACAGCTCCATATCGACCGTCAAGATATCCGTTTTCTAAATTAATGGTGTTGTGAATCTTAAAATCGTTCATCGAATACATTTTGGTATTCCCGTTTTCTTTTTCAGTTAGCCATATCTCATCCGGCCGCAGAAGTTCTTGTTGATTGATTAGTTTTGTAGTATGTGTAGTGTATATCAATTGTCCTTTCGATTTAGTATTGGCGAAATATTGCAACAACGTGAACATGAGATTTGGATGAATACTATTGTCAATTTCGTCGATAAAAACTACCTTTTGGCTTGTTATTACATTGTAAATTGCAGGTATCAAGGTTAGAAGACGCACTGTCCCATCCGATTGAGACGAGATTTTCATTTCTTTCCGGTAACCGGCAAGTCCTGCTTGTTCGAATAAAAACTCCTGAACTGTTTTCACCCCCTTTTTTATCGAAACTGAAAATATATTCCTGTTGTTCTCCATTCTTGTTATTCCCATATTCGGTTTTAACGGGTCTTTTTCGATAATTTGTTGTAAATATGTGGCATTCTTATTGTCCGACATCCAATTGTCAAAAGGGGTATCTGCAATTTTTACCGAATTAATACCAACTCCGATATTTTCGAATATTTCATTTGCAAATTTCAATAAATTAGTTTGTTGCGACATTAGTTCTATTAACAGCGGTACTGTGCTGTTTATCGATACAATTTCTAATTTATTTTCAAACCATTGATACGCTTCCTTTATTTCTTCGCCGGACAATACCGGAAATTTTTGATTTAAAGGCAGCAGGGACGATTGTTGATTCATCATCAACAATTGCTTTGCCGAATTCTCATTTTGAAGATGTGGTGAACTTATTACATTGCCGTTGCGCTTAAATAATAATTTATTTTCACTTTTACCTAAACCACTCAACTGCAAGGTTTCGTTTATATTTTTCTTTTCAATATCAACTGAATAAATAAAATATTTTCCCTTGTTACTAAATTCGATTTCAAAACTTATTTTAGTTTGTTTTTCCGAAACCAATTGAAAGAAATAATCTTCCAAATCAACACTTTTAAGGAAGTTCTCATTTGTAGCAAATGATTTTAAAAACCATATTGCTTTGATAAAATTCGACTTTCCTGAGCCATTTGCTCCATAAATTGCAGCTTGTTTTAGTAAAGGCACTTTTATATCATTATACACATGATTGGGGAAAGATGTGCGCTTTGGGTTCGGAAACATATCGAAGACGGTTTCCTCGTAAAATGACAGAAAGTTCTTGATTTTAAATAGTAGTAACATAACCGGTGGTTTTATTAATTATGCTGCAAAGATATAATATATTTCTTATCCGTGAAATTATCACGGATAATTTTCAAGGTTATTTTTTTTGAACACGGATGATTTTTATTTTGAACACGGATGACACTGATCTAACTGATTTAAACGGATTTTAAAAAAATATTTCTTATCTGTGTTTATCCGTCCAATCCGTGTCATCCGTGTTCTAATCTTTTTTACATAATTTCTTATCTGTGCTTATCCGTCCAATCCGTGTCATCCGTGTTCTAATTTTTTTTTACATGATTTCTTATCTGTGTTTATCCGTCCAATCCGTGTTATCCGTGTGCTAATTCTTTTTTTTTGAACACGGATGACACTGATCTAACGGATTTAAACGGATTTTAAAAAAATATTTCTTATCTGTGTTTATCCGTCCAATCCGTGTCATCCGTGTGCTAATTCTTTTTAACATAATTTCTTATCTGTGTTTATCCGTCCAATCCGTGTCATCCGTGTTCTAATTCCTATCCGTGTGCCTATTCTATCCATGGTTTCCTGTCATTTGTATAATATTTTCTTTTAAACGAGGGTGTTTTACCAAAATTAAAAAGCAAACCAACCTCCATTTCTGTGGCTTTTAAATAGTTTATCAGTTGATACTCATGCTCTTCTCTCAATGACTCAACAGCTTTGTTTTCAATTACAATGCAGCCATCAACAACGATATCGGCATAGTATTCTCCCACTTGAAACCCTTCATAATAAACACATATTGGAAATTGACTTTTTAATTCAAAGCCTAACTTTTGAAGCTCAATCAGAAAAGCATTATGATATACTTTTTCGAGGAATCCATATCCCAAATGATTGTAAACTTTATAAAAAGCTTTAATAATCAATTCTGTTTTTTCTTCGTACTTCATATTTGCGTTTTTCATTTTTTGAACACGGATGATTTTTTTTTAGAACACGGATGACACTGATCTTACGGATTTAAACGGATTTTTTAATTTTTGAACACGGATGACACTGATCTAACTGATAAAAACGGATTTTTATTTTTTTGAGAATATGATTTCTTATCTGTGTTAATCCGTCCAATCCGTGTCATCCGTGTTCTAATCTTTATTACATGATTTCTTATCTGTGTTAATCCGTCCAATCCGTGTCA
>JAURYY010000382.1 GCA_030653695.1 Paludibacter sp.
AGTTGAAAGAGAAAGAAACACGCTTCGCGTGGAAACTTGTTCAAAAATAAAAAAACTATCATATAACACGCCTCTAAGTGCCATTGAAATTCAGCACAAGGCTTAAAAAGAATTTCAACGGCACTTAGTGGCGTTCCGTTATGTGTCATTTAAAAAAGACCACAAACGGACAGGTGAAAAAAGGGCTAACCTACCCAAAGTCGAAGGAGCAGAAAAACGACACCAAATAATTTAGTAGGCACAGGGTAGCTGAAAACTGAATAGAGTAAGCAAACATTTTAATACAGAATTAAATGAAAAATTTAATAATTGGCTTAGATAAATACAAAATAGCATTATTAGGTGAACTTTCCAGACAGGATGACTTAGAGAGAATAATTATGTTGGGAAAGCAAGCATTAGAAGAAGAAAATCGGAATAACGCAGATTTCATTTTTAAGCATACTATTGGAACTCATATTGAAAAACTCATAAGAGAAAAAATTGGATCTGATTTAACTAATTTTAAAATCGAAGTTCGTGAACAACAAGGTGGTCAGGACATCATTGTGGAATACAATAATATCATTGTTTATTACATTGAAGTCAAATCACGATGGGATATAAGAAATTCAATCACAATGAGTCCGCTTCAAATGGAAAATTCAGTAATTAACAAATCAAAGTATTCGCTTTGCTGTGTTGATATGACAAATTACAAAGTTGGGGAAACTGACCGATATAAAGTTTCTGACATAAATATTATTTTAGACAGGATAAATGTTTTAAATGATATTGGTGATAGAATTGAACCATTATTAACGGGTGTGCTTGCTGTAAAGGATTTAGATAATGAAATTACGTTATCTGGTGATTATCGTGGTACAATTCCACAATCAATAGTCAAGCTTGGAGAATCAATCGATGATTTTGTAAATCACTTAATTAAAGTTATTAGAAATAATTAAAGGAAAATGATGCCGACCCTTCACAGTCATACACATTTGCAAGCCACACAAGCCAACGCACAGACCAAAGCTTGCAAAAGAGTATGCCTGCCCAACCGCACAAGGACAGTGCAAACTCGACACGACAGACCATTGACCGAAAGAAGGGCAGCCACTAACACGGGTTTGGCAAAAGTGGCGGTTCAGTGCTCCGCAGACACATTTGTGGTTAATCAAAGTTTGGTTCTCCGCATCAACATTTGTGGTGAAAATCGCCACCTTCGCCAAGCCCGAAACCGTTACCAGCCATATTAAGAAAGATAGTGCAATGAAAAAACTTTGGGACAATATAACCACGAATGACGTTAAAAAAGCAATAGAACTTTTTGACAAGACACAGGAAAATTATCCTATGCCACGTAACACCTTTTTAATCTACAACGACAAAAAATATCCTGCTAAACACATTCGGGGACTTGCATACTACATAGCAAAC
This sequence comes from Paludibacter sp., assembly GCA_030653695.1. GTDB lineage: Bacteria > Bacteroidota > Bacteroidia > Bacteroidales > Paludibacteraceae > Paludibacter. The sequence goes on from JAURYY010000382.1 coordinate 1,423, forward strand.
AAAAAAGAAATTTCTAAAAGTGAATACAGTGGTGGACAGGAAACAGCAAACTTTTTTAAAAAATTGGGTTTTACGGTTCAATATAAGAAAGAAACAATAAAGCAGACTGTTGAACAAAAGGAAAATACCAAGTTAGCAGAACCGAAACAAATCCGAACAACAGCCAATAAAAAATTGAATGTTGTAAGTCAGAAGAACGCTTTACAACGTCTGTTTCAAAAGCATTTCGGACACATTGAAACTGAAAAGAAGTTTGATTGGCTCAAAACACCTGACCATAATGACCTTCCAAAAGAATATTTGCCTATCGTAAAAGCACTATCTAACTACCGAAATCAAAATGGTTTCCAAAAATCTCATTACCAACTTCTTTGCGACATAGTATTAGAAGACCATAAATTGATTATTGAATATGACGAGAACCAACATTTTAGTAAGGCACGACAAATTACATTAGAAAATTATCCTAACAATATAAGAATACATTATTCAAAAGGTGCTTGGATAAAGGCTTGTGAAAAAATAAATGCAAAAGACAATAGCCCGATTGATAGAGACGAAAAAAGAGCCTTCTACGACACAGTAAGAGATATTGAAGCTTTTAAGCACGAATATAAACTGGTAAGAATTAAACACGGAGATATTGACTGGGAAGCTGATGATGCAGAAAAACATTTAAGGGAGCTACTTTCACTTTCCGACAAACAAGACAAATCTGGAAATCACAAAATTGCAAGACTCGTAGTAACCGGAAAGCAGTATGATAAATATGGAAATCCTAACTTCACAAAGCTGGAAAAGCTAATAGAAAAGTTCCTTTCATCTGAATATGGTAAAAACCATTTTGAGTTTATACTTACACCAGGCGGTTTTCTGACTTTTAAGTTTCCTGACGATTTACAATATGACCTTGATATTTCAAAAGCAGAAAAACAGAACATTTCACAACTTCAAAAGGCAGCAAACAATGTAATAACAGATTTTTTTGGTGGTTTGCAGCCTACTATATTCAATAAACTAAAAGAAACGGCCGATTTTTTTACAATTGGCATTGACGGCTTTAACCCGACAAATTATCAATCAATTGAGTTAGTAGCAGTTTACGACTTAAAAAAAGAAAAGGTAATTTACTGGACTGGCAAATTCTATCCGACCGAAGGACAGAAAAAAGACCTTATCAAAATAAACACTCTTGACACTCATTTCATTGAGCTAAACAATCAAAAGGTTGCAATTCTTGGCTGCCACGACCTAAATGTTTTCAGCCCTCGTGGACAGGCGACAGCAAATCCTAACGGATGGAAAAAGCAATTGGCAGACAGGTTCAAAGCATCTTGCAAGAAATTCAACCCTGAAATAATTTTACAACATCCACATACGACAGACACTCCAAATATATGGAACTTAGCTTGGCGGACAGTTGAAAAGGAATTGCCAAACGTAAAACACTTTGCAAGTGGAATAAAATATTACAATAGAAACGGTGTTCGTGGAGACATTGACAAAGTTTTGGAAAAGACAAAAAAAGGAGACGTAATTGACTTCTACTATGACTAAAAAGAAATACGGCTGGTAACAAAGGCTATATGCAATAAGGGTTTCAGTGGTAATTCAAGCATTCTGCCCCGCTCAAACTTCGGTGTACATGGACAGGGAAGTAGCCCGCAATCCCTTACTGCATATAGCCTCAACCGTTAGCGGTCATTGTAAGAACCGAACCGCAGAGAAAAACCGAACGAAAGAAAAATGAAAATAAATAGTAACAATTAAATCAAAAAAAAATGAAACACAAAAAAATCAAGTTTAGTGTTTTGCTGTTAGGCATTGGAATAACAGCACAGGCACAACAAGCAACTACTGCCACAGGCGGTAATGCTTCGGGTAGCGGAGGAACCGTTGCTTATTCTGTAGGGCAAATTGTTTATACCACTAACACAGGAATCACAGGTTCGGTAGCACAAGGTGTGCAGCAACCTTACGAAATTTCTATTGTGCTGGGTATAGAAGACAATTCTATTAAATTGGAATTAACCGCTTACCCCAACCCAACTACCAATTATCTAACACTAAATGTAGGCAAAGCTGAACTTTCAACTTTGAATTTTCAACTTTACGACATTAGTGGAAAATTAATTGAAAGCCGAAAAATAATAAGCAGTAGCGAAACCATTACAATGGAAAACTTACCTACTGCCACCTATTTTTTAAAAGTAACCAACAATAACAAAGAAGTAAAAACATTTAAAATCATTAAAAACTAAAAAACATGAAAAAGATTTATTCAGTAATCGCAGGTTTAGTAGTAACTGCAAGCCTGTTTGCCCAAGCCCCACAAAAAATGAGCTATCAGGCCATTATTCGGGATGGTTCCAATGCTTTAGTTGTGAGCACACAAGTAGGTATCCAGATAAGTGTTTTGCAGGGTTCTAGTTCAGGTACTGCTGTATATGTTGAAACGCATTTACCGACCACAAATCTTAACGGAGTGGTCAGCCTTGAAATTGGTGGCGGCACAATTGTTTCGGGAACATTCAGTGGAATCAATTGGGCAACAGGTCCCTATTTTTTAAAAACAGAAACGGATCCTGATGGCACCACAGGAGGGCTAATTTACACTATTGTAGGTAGTAGTGAGTTGCTGAGCGTTCCTTATGCACTTTTTAGTGAAACAAGTGGTTCAAGTACAGATTGGCATTTGCTTGGAAACGCAGGTACAACAGATGGCACTGATTTTATTGGCACAACAGATAATGTTCCATTCAATATCCGTGTAAATAATCAAAAAGCAGGAAGAATAGACAACATGCTAAATAATGCTTTTTTCGGTTATGTAGCAGGAAACTCTAATACAACAGGTTTTGTAAATACTGCAATTGGAGGAAATGCGCTTCGCAATAACACTACTGGCGAAGAAAATACTGCTATTGGAGGCCATGTTCTTTACAGTAACACAACTGGACTGCAAAATACCGCTACGGGTGCTTTTGCGATGCAGTTCAACACCACTGGAAGCGTTAATACAGCTATCGGTCAGGGGGCTTTGAATTTGAACACTAGCGGGAGCTATAATAGCGCTTTGGGATTTCAGACGCTTCTTTTCAATACCACAGGAACACATAATACCGCAAGTGGTTATTTGTCAATGAATGAAAACACAACAGGGTCTCGAAATGCAGGTTATGGAAGTTATGCATTAAACAGCAACATTACGGGTTTTGAAAATACAGCTGTAGGTTACCTTGCCCTTACCAACACTACCGTGTCAAACGGAAATACCGCACTGGGTGCGAATGCAGGGGATTTTTTACTTGATAATGGCAGTAATAATACATTCTTAGGTTACAATGCATCTGCTTTGAATTCTGGACTTAATAACACTACTACCCTAGGATATAATGCGAAAGTTTCCATTAACAATGCAATAGTAATAGGAGGCACTGCGAGCGATGCGGTAACCGTTGGTATTGGAACTACTGCTCCACATTCACGTATGCAGGTAAATGGTTCATTTGCGACAACCATTGTTGGTACAAACAGTGCGTATACTTTGGGAATTGACGACCAAATAATACTGGTAAAAAACACTACAACCGTTACACTGCCGACTGCAT
>JAURYY010000047.1 GCA_030653695.1 Paludibacter sp.
TTTTTTTAAGTCTTTTGATTCAGTATTTGAAACAGATTTATTCACCACATCAGAACTATTGCGGGGTGTTTTAGGATATGTTTTCAGAACGTCTATTTCGTCTTTCGGCCTCTGATTTTCGAGCCAGAAGAAATTTTTCAGCAACAAATCGCCCCCCGAAAGTTGGTCAATAGGATACATAGTGCCGCTTGATGCAGCAGTAAGTACAATCCGTTCTACTTTTCTATCTTTAAAATGCAATATAACATAACTGCTTTCGGTTTTATTAACCCCTATGATGGTTGAATCTTTTTCATCTCGGGGGAAATAAATAGTTTCGGCATTTCCGCTCACATCCACTTTTCGCAGTGCACCGCTATCGACCAAAGCAACAATTTGTTTGCCCGAAATCTGATTAAAATACAAACTATCTTCCCGTTGAACCACAATGGCATTGTTTTCGACATTAATGCTTTCTACTTTCTGATTTTTAGTGATGATTTTAATAAAATCGCCCGAAAGCTGGTTTTTCTCATTCCACAATACCGGTTCGCCAAACATGTGCATAACCGAATCGCGCGTTGAATAAATAAGCGAATCGCAAATCCCTTGAACATCGTTGCGGAAGAACCGTACGTTGTAATATCCGCGCGAAACATCATAAATCGAATCTTTAGCTGTAAATAGCGTATCGGCATGCATATACATCGTGTCTTTACTCGACCAATCGACCAACAACGCCGAATCGGCTGCTATACCTACTTCGGTATTTTCGTTGTAATAAAGATAATTGCCGTACAGTGTTGTTTTTTGCACCGTGTCGTTTAATATCACTTTCGAAAACACCTCGCCGTACTTCTTTATTTTATCGTAAAAAACAGTATCGCCAATAATTACTTTTCCATCTTTTTGCGTTATTACCGAACGGTCGAGTAACATCATTTGTTCGGTACGGGTATTATACCATCCGTTTTTCGAGTCTATATTTGTTTCCTTGTCGTAAATAATATGTGTAGGACTTATGATATTTGCCACATTGCTTTTGGTGTTGTATCGCAACGAATCGGCAGTCAAGATGAAGTTTGCGTTGGTTAGATTCACCGCATTTTTGAACAATGCCTGATTGGTAGAAGTAGAATACTGCCCCCAAACCGATGTGAGTGTATTTTCGGCATCTACAATTTTCCCTCCTGTGTAATAATATGCAAAGTTTGTACTTCGGTTATAATTGAGGCTGTCGGTTGTGAGTGTGGTATTTCGATTCACCATTTTCACATTTTGCCTCAATCGGGCTAACCGCTGATTTCCATCATAAAACAGGAAATCGCCATAAACAAATAGCGTATCACCTTGAACAATGCGAACATTACTGAATGCATCGAACGAGTTGGCATTTTTGTAAAAATAAGCACTGTCGCAGTACAATAGTGCATTATTGTGCCTGAAACGCACATTACCTTTTATTACCTGAATGTCCGGATGCATTATTTCGTCGACCATCATTGTCTCCGAATGTTCGAGAAATACAAGGGTGGCTTTCTTATTGTCGAGCGGATTTACAATGGGAGCAAGTGACCCCTGCTTGGATGCTTTGATTGATTTTGCTTTCTGGGTTGCTTTCTGAGGAGTCGGTTTTGTTACGGGATTGCTGCTTTGCAATATTTGATTTCTTAACTGACGCGGACGAATTTGAGCAACTGATGCCGCAATAAAAAAACAGAGCACACCAAATAAAATGATGTGCCTGAAAATACTTGAGCCTCTGACGCGGAATACAATTCGTTTAATATTGACATTCATATTCATTGCAAACTTTACTTTTAAATATTTTTTGTATTCCCCCTTTCATTCAAACGCCAATGTTGTGGGTTTATCAGTTCTTAATCCACCCGGGGTACTCAAACTTACAGTTTTGCCATGCCGGGTCGATACTGATATATGTTTCTTTTTGTTTGCGAAGAATCCAGTTATGCAAGAATTTTTCCTTTTCCTTGCCCTCGTAAAAGTTTTTCAGCATTTGATAATCGTCGGTCATATTGGCTTTGTGGTTTTCTGTTTTCGATTTCACCTTCACTACTGCCACCACTTCTTTATTTGTAGTCGGGCTGATCATTGTAAATGGTTTTGAAATCTCACCAACGCTCATTCCGTAAACTACCTTTGCTACTTCCTGAGGTAAATCCTGATATTCAAACTTTGATGTTCCTGATTTTTCATTCAGCATCAAACCGGCATTCATAGCTGTATTTTTATCCTGCGAGAAATAAATTACTGCTTGTTCGAATGTCATTTTATTGTTACGTATCAAGCCGCCGATTGAGTCTAATTTCTGAATTCCACTGTTTTTGTCGGTGAGCGAAATACGTGGTTTTAGTAATATGTGACGACAGTTAATGCGGTCGCCGCGTTTTTCGATAAGCTGAATAATATGATACCCGAATTCTGTTTGTACAATTCGCGATATTTTTTTCGGGTCGGTCATATTAAATGCCACGCTTGCAAATTCGGGAACAAGCTGTCCGCGCCCCATGAACCCCAGTTCACCTCCGCGTTTGGCACTTTCGGTATCTTCGGAATACAAACGGGCTAACAAAGAAAAATCACTTGAACCTGAATTTGCTCTTTCGGTAAAATCGCGCAAACGCTCTTTAATACGGTTGGTTTCTTCAATAGAAACAGGCGGTTCAAAACTGATAACCTGAAGTTCGACCTGCGCCGGAACAGTAGGGATACTGTCTTGTGAAAGCTGATTATAGAACCTGCGTACTTCGGCTGGTGTTGATTTAATGTTGCCAATAAGTTTCTGCTGCATTTGCTGAATAATCATCTGGTCGCGAAACATGGTACGAAGGTCTTCGCGCAAAGCTATGGTGTTTTTTCCAAAATATTCCTCCATTTTTTCTTTCGATCCAATTTGAGAAATAAAATAATTCAAACGGTTTTCAACCTGGTTCTTTACATTGCTTTCGTTGACTACAATACTGTCGAGTATTGCCTGATGAAGAAAAAGTTTCTGAATGGCAATCTGTTCAGGGATAACACAATATGGATCTCCCTGTATGGGTGCACCTTCGTATTGAGCACGCAATTTTTGCTCTTCAACTTCCGAACGCAAAATAGCTTCATCGCCTACAATCCATATTACTTCGTCAATAATATTGGTTTGGGCAAAAATAGTTGTTGAGAAGAAAAGAAAAAAGGAGAGGAATAAAATATTTTTTTTCATAAAAAGAAATTATTTCGTGTTTTGCGTTTTGTGAATAACCAAATCAATATTATTTATTAAAAAAAGTAACCGATTCACTTTTGATGGCATCGTTATATATTTCCGTTTCAAAATTGGAAATAAATTCTACTTTGAGTTTATTTAAAATCAGTTTCGATATTTTATCTTTTGCTAACTCAAAAGGTTCTGTATCGCCTGTAATATGGTACGATTCGATGCGTAAAAAATAGTGTTTCGTACTGTCCGAAGTTTCAAACAAACGGTTTGATGATACAAATGCCGAAGGGTTTTCAATTTGAACAGGAATTTTTTTCAATACTTCAAACAAAGGAGTCCATTTATTGGCAAAATAATCATAGCTGATTGCATTTTGAATGCTGTATTTTTCAATATTTTCTAACGCTTTTGTATTACCCGATTGCATCCAGCTTCGTACTTGTGTCAGTTGTGGAGCTTTTGCATGTACAATAAGCAAGATTCCTTTAATAATATTTTCTTTCAGTTGTAGCTGTTCGTTGTATTTTTCGTAAAAAGCCAGCATTTCCGCTTCAGATGGTTCTTTGGGTAATCGTTGTTCGATCAGTTTCTGCTGATATTGATGAATGATCAGCGATTTTCTGTAATCTTCGAGCAATCGGTCAATTTCTTCCTTGTTTGTGAAATTTCGTTTGGCATTTTCGTAAAGTAGGACATCGGTAATCCATTTGCGAATGAAACTTTCGGCAATTGCAGTGCTGTCCTTTTCAGTTACATTGGGTGGAATAATAACTTGTACTTCATCTAAATATAAAAATTTACCTTCCACTTCGAGCAAAGGTGTACGCTTTATATCTGCTGCATTGCGTACGCACGATGATGAAATAGTGAGTGTAAAAATTAATATCAGCAACCGGCTTGTTTTCATACTGAAAGCAAAGATAATATTGGTTTTATTAAAATAATGCTAAATTACGAATTATAAATCAGAATAAACGAATTTTAATCTACTATGAAGATAATGTTTGAAAAGCGAATACAAAAACGGAAAAAGAGCCATTCGATAATGGCTCTTTTCTAAAAAAAACTAAAATGTAGATCAGTTTTTCTTAATTGTTTTCAATACTTTCTCATCAACAACTATCGGATATTTTGACCGCAGCATTATTATCCATTCTTTTTCAAGATATTCCTGATAATCGGCAGTAACCAACCCACGAACATCGGTATAACTTTCGGGCATGAAATTAAGTTTTTTGCCCACAACAAAAACGTAAGGATACGCTTTGTCGGTTTCAACCGGAGCTTTCGATTTGTAAATTTGCTTATCTACATATTTATTATCGCCCTGAACATACAACCCTTTGTCAATTTTCACATATTGAATGCTGTCATTCAGACGAATACGTAAGTACTTGTCAATCGAATCGTTATGCGATTTTTTTACAATCGTTTTGGCTGCTTTTAAAGTTGCTTTGTTTTTACACTGAATAACCCGACCTTTGAAATGTGGTTTTTCCCATTTGTAATCGGTTTTATTGTTGTTAAAGTACTGTGCCAAACCTTCGGTGTCTTTCGATGCTTTTTCCCAGACCTCGTTGTTACTGACTTCGAACAGCAAAATTCCATCGTGATATTCCTGCATCAGAAAACGAAAATCATCATGTTTTTTTTCTAACTGGCTATCTTCGAATGCCAAAAGTTCCTGGTCAACAAAAGCATTGATTTTCTCGTTAATTATTTCGGTGGCAATGGTTTTTTCGGAGAAATTATTCTTTTTTAGATATGTCGCAAAATCAGTCTGGCTGAAATTCTTATTTCCAAAACTGAATAACGGTTTATTTAATTTCGAAATTTCAACTTGAAAAACTGAATCGGCCAATGTTTTATTTTCAACTAATTTGGTAAAGTCTTTCAGATTCACAGCATTTAGTTGGTAATTGTAATCTTTACGTAGTTTCGATAAAAATGCCTGTTGTCCCAGGTTTGCTCTTTCATCGCGCGTTACACGCTGTTCAAGATTCGATTTAAGGTTTTCGTAAGTATCCACTCCTTTTTTGTCGAGCAATTTAATAATATGCCAGCCATAAGCCGATTTAATTGGAGCCGAAACATCGCCGATATTTTTTAAAGCAAACGCAACTTCTTCAAATTCGGGAATCATGCGTCCGGTACCAAACCAGGGTAGTTCGCCGTTTTTTGTAGCCGATCCGCGGTCTTCTGATAAATCAGATGCTAATTTACCAAAATCATCACCGGACTGAATCCGTTGATATATTGAATCTATTGATGCTTTGGCTTTGAGATTTTTTTCGTTATCATCCTGTGCGGTGAAACGCATGATGTGCGAAACTAAAATTTCACCCGGCGAGTTGCGGCGAGCATGCACTTTTAAAATATGATATCCGAACGATGAACGAACCGGTTTCGAAATTTTGCCTACAGGTGTGTTGTAAGCCATAGTCTCGAAAGGATAAACTGTGCGGAAAGCAGAAACCCATCCTAAGTAACCTTTGTTTTCTTCGGCCGATTGATCTTCAGAAACTTCTTTGGCAACTTTAGCAAAATCTTCTTTCTCAAGACGTTTTTGAATGGATTGTATCTTTTTCCAGGCAGCAAGCGTGTCGGCGGGTGTAGCGCCCTGCTGTAAACGCACGAGGATGTGACTCACTTCAATATCCTCTTTCATTCGACTATAAGCTTCGCTGAGTACTTCTTCATCAACTTTCTGGTCGGTCAGATATGGTTTTGTTAGTTGTGTCCGATATCCTGCAAGTTCATCTATAAACGATTTGGTTGTATCAATACCCTGCGATTTAGCTTCTTCTACTTTCAATTTAAAATTTACAAACAAATCTACATATTCTTCGAGCGTTTTCTTGTCCAAAGAGTTGTTCGAATTGTTTTTGTTATAAATATATTCAAATTCCGATTTTGGTACCGGTTTCCCGTTAATCGTCATGAGAACAGGGTCGTTTGTTTGCGCGAGCAATACTCCTGAAAATAAAAAGAGAGAAAATAAAATAGAACGTGATTTCATAAACTGGATGAATTGAATTTACAAATTTGATTGAAAAAAATATTTTAACGGTCAAAAGTACAACTATGTTATTAACTTAAGCAATTTTTTAAGATTTTTTTTATTCTCCCCTGCTATAGTTGGGTGCTTCGCTGGTAATTGTTACATCATGCGGATGACTTTCGGCAACTCCGGCATTTGTAATTTTTACAAATTTTGCAACATGTAAATCGTTTATTGTTTTTGCTCCGCAATAACCCATACCGGCGCGTAGTCCGCCTATCATCTGATAAACTACTTCAAACAACGAACCTTTGAAAGGTACCCGTGCTGCAATGCCTTCGGGAACGAGTTTTTTAATATCAGCTTCCACATCCTGAAAATAGCGGTCTTTCGACCCTTTTTCCATCGCTTCGAGCGAGCCCATGCCACGGTACGATTTGAATTTGCGTCCATTGAAAAGAATTGTTTCGCCCGGCGATTCTTCAACGCCTGCCAGAAGCGACCCTGCCATAACTGTATATGCACCTGCTGCCAATGCTTTTACAATATCGCCCGAATAGCGAATTCCACCATCTGCAATTACCGGAACATCAGTGCCTTTCAGCACTTTTGCCACTTCGTAAATAGCCGAAAGCTGAGGTACTCCAACGCCTGCTATAACCCTGGTTGTGCAGATTGAACCTGGACCAATTCCTACTTTAACGGCATCGGCTCCAGCTTCAACCAACGCTAATGCTGCTTCGGCAGTGGCAATATTCCCGACAATAATGTCAATTTCAGGATAGCGTTGTTTTGCTGCCCTCAAAGTATCAATTACACCTTTCGAATGTCCGTGAGCAGTATCGATAACTATGGCATCCACACCAGCCTGAACCAACGCATCAATTCTATCGAAAACATCCGCTGTTACTCCAACTCCAGCTGCAACTCGCAACCGTCCCCGGGTATCTTTCGAAGCCATAGGTTTGTCTTTTGCCTTGGTAATATCTTTATAAGTCAATAGTCCTATTAATTTATTATCTTTATCAACCACCGGAAGTTTTTCAATTTTATACTGTTGCAGAATATCCGCTGCAGCTTCTAAATTGGTTGTATGTGTGGTGGTGATAAGATTTTCCTTGGTCATGATGTCATCGATTTTTGTATTCATATCTTTATGAAAACGCAAATCGCGGTTTGTAACTATTCCAACTAAATATCCACCTTCATCGACTACCGGAATACCTCCGATTTTATACTCCGACATGATGGATAGTACTTCCCCTACAGTAGCACCTTTTTGGATGGTAATTGGGTTCGAAATCATTCCGTTCTCAGCACGTTTCACAGCGTAAATTTGTTTAGCCTGCTCCGCAATGGTCATATTTTTATGAATCACGCCAATACCTCCTTCGCGGGCTATGGCAATTGCCATTTTGGCTTCGGTTACGGTGTCCATCGAGGCTGAAACAATCGGGATTTTCAATTCGATACGACGCGAAAAGCGGGTAGAAAGATCTACGTCACGGGGTAAAACATCTGAATAAGCGGGAATTAGGAGCACATCGTCAAATGTTAATCCTTCAATTTGTACTCTTTCGGCAATAAAGGACATAGTAGTTATTTTTTAATTAGTTTAAAATTCAGTGGGAATGAAAAAAATATTGCTATGAAAAAAAATATTGCTTGCAAATTTACGTAATTTTTGCGATTTTAGAAAATTGCTATATGAAAAATCAACTAAATACATAAAACAAAGCGTATTTAAACGTAAATTGACTTATTTTTACAAACCAATCATTCGGAAATGGTTTTGGTCCTTTTTTTATTTATTCGAAGTAAAAATCGCTTTGTTTGTCCACTTTAAAGGGTATTTTGTCCACTTAACGAAATTATAATTGACCTATTTTTGTAAAATCGATGGAGTGATTTGCACCGCCATTTTTTTAAAAACATTTTCAAAACAAATATATTAAAATAAACATCATGCAAAACATTTATTTAAAACCAGCTTTATTGTTGATGCTGACAGTAAGCACCGGAACTGCTTTAGCTCAACAAAAAGCTACTGCCGTAATTAATGCCGATCAAGGCACAGTTAAAATCGACAAACATATCTATGGTCACTTTGCCGAGCATCTTGGTCGGTGTATTTACGAGGGAATATGGGTGGGCGAAAACTCAACAATACCTAACACCAATGGATATAGGAATGATGTGGTTGATGCATTGAAACGGATTAAAATCCCGAATCTTCGCTGGCCCGGCGGTTGTTTTGCCGACGAATATCATTGGATGGATGGTATCGGTCCGCGCGAAAAACGTCCTAAAATGATTAACACGCACTGGGGTGGAGTAGTCGAGGACAATTCATTCGGTACTCATGAGTTTATGAATCTTTGCGAATTGCTGGGTACCGAACCTTATATTTGCGGAAATCTGGGAAGTGGCTCGGTTGAAGAAATGTCGAAATGGGTGGAGTACATGACCTTTGATGGCGAAAGTCCCATGGCAAAACTACGCAAAAAAACGGACGCGAAAAACCGTGGAACCTGAAACTCTTTGGGGTAGGTAACGAAAACTGGGGATGCGGCGGTAACATGACTCCCGAGACTTATGCCAATGATTATCGCCGATATGCCACTTACGTACGCAACTATGGCGAAAACAAAATTTACAAAGTAGCCGGAGGAGCTAATGTGGATGACTATCGCTGGACTGAAACGCTGATGAAAAACATACCAAACCACATGATGCAGGGCATTTCGTTACATAACTATACATTTACCGACAGTTGGACTAACAAGGGTGATGCCACCGGTTTTAATGAAGAACAATACTTCAGAACGCTGCTCAATGGCTACAGAATGGATGAGCTGATAACACGTCACTCCGCAATTATGGATCAGCACGACCCGCAAAAACGCATTTCGCTCGTTGTTGACGAATGGGGAGCATGGTACAATGTGGAAAAAGGTACAAATCCAGGATTCCTTTATCAGCAGAACACTTTGCGCGATGCCATTTTAGCCGGTATGATTCTTAATATTTTCCATAAACATGCCGAACGGGTTAAAATTGCCAATTTAGCGCAAATGGTCAATGTGCTGCAAGCCATTATCCTTACCGATAAAGAGAAAATGATTTTGACGCCTACTTATTATGTATTCGACATGTACAAAGTGCATCAAGATGCTATTATGCTGCCAATGACTTTGAATACAAGCGAATACGGTTTCGGACGTCGTAAGCTGCAGAATATTTCTTCAACAGCTTCGATTGATAAAGATGGCGTGATCAATGTTACTTTAGTAAATATCGACCCCAATAACTCCATCGAAGTAACATGCGATGTGCGCGGAACAAAAACTACAAAAATTAGCGAAGGACAAATTATCACGGGTAAGGAAATTGGTACACACAACACTTTTGATAAACCAAATCAGATTCAACTCGAAAGTTTTAAGGATGCCAAATACAAAAACGGAACACTTTCAGTAAAACTTCCTGCCAAGTCGTTAGTAACCGTGCGTTTAAAATAAGATATTTTTAAATATTGTTGTCCGGTAAAACATCAAAGATTTTTCGCTTCGCTCTGAATGACAGTGCATTGTACGTTTTGTAGCGAATGCGGTTGGTTGGCGGCGAAGCCGCCAACCAACCGCATCGAAAAACACATATAGTTGTCATGTCGAACGAAGTGAGAAACCAAAAGTAACGAAGTGAAGCGAAGAATCTAAATCATATAAGTTGAAGCGTACCCGACAATAGTGATTTTTAAACCAATTTAAAAAAAACGGAGAATCAATTATTGTACAATGATCATTCTCCTTTTTTACCATTTTCTTTTCCAAATTTTTTGTCCAATGAAAAAATCCACCTTTCTGTATTTCCTGCTCATAGTGTTTCAGTTGGCTGCTGCTCAGCCCAAAGTTAAATTATTTCCACTGAAAGATGTTCGGTTATTATCAGGGGCGTTTCAGCAGGCACAAAATACAGATAAACAATATTTGCTTGCTTTAGATGCCGACAAACTGCTGTCGCCTTATTTGCGCGAAGCGGGACTCTCGCCCAAAGCCGAAAGTTATGGAAACTGGGAAAATACCGGACTTGATGGACATATCGGCGGACATTATGTATCGGCATTGGACTTGATGCTTGCTTCGACTGGCGATAAAGAGATTGAAAAACGTTTCGACTACATGATTTCGGAATTGAAACGCTGTCAGGATCATTTGGGAACTGGTTATCTGGGTGGCGTTCCAGGTGGCGTAAGTCTGTGGAACGATGTTGCCGCAGGGAAAATTCAGGCCGGTTCGTTTGATTTGAATAAAAAATGGGTGCCACTGTACAATATCCATAAAATTTACGCCGGATTGCGCGATGCTTGGCTTCACACCGGAAACTTAGTGGCAAAAGAAATGCTGATCAATATGTCGGAATGGTTTGTGAAATTAGTGCAAAACCTTACCGATGAACAGATTCAGACTATGTTGCGCAGCGAACATGGCGGGCTGAATGAAGTTTTTGCTGATGTTGCCGTGATTACCGGCGATGCAAAATATCTAAAATTAGCACATCAGTTTTCGCATCAGTATTTGCTGCAGCCTTTGCTGAAAAAAGAAGACAAACTAACCGGAATGCATGCCAATACACAGATTCCGAAAGTAATCGGATTCAAACGCATTGCCGAAGTGGAAAACAAAACTGAGGTTAAATCACTACTTTTGTGTGAGACCTTGGAATCTTTCGTTTTCATTATAACTGATTGGTAGTTAGCTATAAAGATACGAAATTTCAAGGTCTTTACCAAATAAAAAGACAATTATTTTATTGAATATCAAATAATTATATCGCTATATAATTTTTGTCATGTACTAAAATAATTGCGATAAAAATCTTAATGTTTCAAACTTACCGGTAGGTATCTATTTGCTTAAATTGACCACTCATAAAGAAACATTAATGAAAAAGTTTATCATAAATCGCTGAAAAATTACAACTTTTTAATTGTCAAAGATTGTATGAAAAACCGATTAGTTATCTTTTACAAAAAAAAATAAATCCATGAGAAAACAAATTTTATCATTTTTCCTGCTCGTTTTAGCCGTATTTTCAATACAGGCAGTATCAAAAAAAATCAATCTAAAATCGCCCGATGGCAGGCTTTGCATTAAGGCAGAACTGAATGAAAAAGGTACAGTAGTTTATGAAGTAAAAAAAGACGGTAGTCCTGTAATTTTAGCCTCGCAAATGGGCATAAAAGGTGAAGTGGATTTTACTTCCGGACTGAAAATTGTCTCGGTATCGAAACCTAAGTTACAAACCGAGACTTACAGTTCGCCCGCCGAAAAACGTGCTAACCGGATATTTACAGCTAATTTTGCTAAAATGCAGTTACAAAACTCTACCAACAACAAACTAACGGTGGAGTTTAAAGGGTTATTTCTTTTTTTGAGGTGCTATGAAAAATAGTTTGCGATTCTGTACAATGCAAAGTCTTTGTCTTTTATGCCATAATTATTGGATAGGAATCTATTAATTTTACCATTTAATCTTTCGGCTTTTGCGTTGGTTTGTTTGCATTCGAAGAAGTTAATAATTTCATTTTGATGCTTCCTTATCATTTTAACAACCGATTTAAATTCGTCAAATTCACTTTGTTTAACTTCCAAATACCATTCATGTAATTCGTGAATGATTTTTGTTTTGGGTTTGATATGGTTTGAAATGTCATACCACTTTTTAAATTTCTGTGTCAAATCGTATGCAATACTTAGTTCATTGTGATTTTCAAATACCTGATACATAACATCTATACCTGCTTCGCTCCATTTCTCTGGTGATTGTGTCAGGCGGTAACGGCAATGTTTTAGCACATCCAATTTTCTGAGTATTTCCTTGTCTTGTTCTGTCTTTTCTTTGCCTTGGCTCAATTGCCCGGATAGCTCTTCCCGATAGCTATCGGGATGATTCTTGTTCGCACTCCTAATACCGCATCATACACATATTGCATTACATGAAACTTATCTATAACAACCTTTGCACGAGGCAATTCTTCGGAACAAACGTTTAGATAACCTGCTGCCATATCGCAACTGATACTCACAACTTTATTCAAATCATTCCCAAATAATGAAACCGCTTGGGCTACTTCAACGCTCTTGCAACTTTCTATCATCATGGCAATTTTGCCCGTTTCTCCATTGCTCAAAATGCTAAATCCTTCATGTCCGATTGCCTTGTCATCTATACTCATTTTCGACCCAATGTTTTCGGGTTTGAACACGTACAATGGTTTGCCTTTGGTAATTTCTCCGGTCTGCTCATCTACGTTTTCCAAATACCTTGGATGCCATATCTTGTTATCTATATCTGGCTTGTAATCACTTAAATGATTGCGATACCAATGATAAAGAGTCTTGGGTTTGAGGCCGAAAACCCGAGCTACTGTTGATATGTTGACCGGTTCTTGTTCAATCTTATTACTTTAAAAAAAGCCCTAATTCGGGAACCATTTTTACACCTTTTAAGGTCAAATCGTATGTGTTGCTGTAATGTTTGTCTTCACCAACTCGTTTGTATCGCCGGCGATAAACCTTTAAATAAATTGGCTTACAAACAAAACTATGACTCAAGGTCTCTATCGGATTGCAATAACCATCCAAAGCCACTTCATGAAAACCTTTTAACTCAATTGGTATCTTGTCTTCTTTCTCGCGTAATTCTATTATCCAACATGTTGGCAACTCATTGGCTCCGTAGATCTCGAAGTTTTCCAAAATATAATCTGGCACCAACATACGAGATACGGTCTCGAATAATGTGTCCGTAGACGGACGGCTTTTTTTCTTTTGTCCCATAAGGTGCGAAGATATAAATTTTTCATAGCACCTCAAAAAAAGAAATAACC
>JAURYY010000048.1 GCA_030653695.1 Paludibacter sp.
CTATTTCGAGATAAATAACAAAGTATTTTATAATTATCAGTGTAATATTCTTATTATCAAAGTGCTAATTGATTTTATAACGACACATTAAACTTAACGAACTTAAAAATAAATGGCAAAATCTTTAAACAAAAACTTACACAAAGCCAAAACGGGTAAAAACGATGAGTTTTATACCCAGCTTACCGATATTGAAAAAGAGTTACGACATTACAAAGAACACTTTAAAGGCAAAACAGTTTTCTGCAATTGCGACGACCCGCGAGTGAGTAACTTCTTTCACTATTTCTCACATAAATTTGAAGATTTACAACTGAAAAAACTCATAACCACTTGCTACAAAAACCAAGAAATGGATTTGTTTAGCACACACAAATCTGAAAAAGCAATTTGGCTCGAATACAATGGCGACAAAAACAACGACAGAGTGCCAAACCCCGAAGAAATTGGAATACACCCACTAAAAGGCGATGGCGATTTTCGCAGCCCGGAAAGTATTGAACTTTTAAACAGGTCCGACATAGTGGTTACAAATCCACCCTTTTCACTTTTTCGTGAATATGTAGCTCAATTGATAGAATACGACAAAAAGTTTATAATCATTGGCAACCAAAACAACTTAACGTATAAAGAAATTTTCAAACTTGTAAAAGAAGATAAAATTTGGACTGGCGTTGACAATGGTGGCACAAAATGGTTTAAAGTTCCCGACCATTATGAAATTGAAACTGAAACAAGAATTAAAACTGTTGATGGTCAAAAGTATTTCAGTATGGGTAGTGTGTATTGGTTTACCAATTTAGACACAAGAAAACGCCACGAAGACCTTATCCTTTACAAAAAATATTACGGACACGAAAGTGAGTACCCAACTTACGACAATTACGAAGCAATAAATGTTGATAAAACAAAAGATATTCCGATGGATTATAAAGGTGCAATGGGAGTGCCAATCACTTTTTTAGATAAATTTAATCCTGAACAATTTGAAATTTTAGGAATTGACAGAGTTTTAGTTGAAGAAGCGACAGGAAAAGTAAGTCGTTTTCGTATAAATGGAAAAGAGATTTATGCACGTGTAATAATCAGAAATAAGAAACTATGAAAATAGAACTTAAAGAAATAACCATAAGAGAAGGGTACTAAATTATGGCAAAACTAATCATAAAAGATACTGAAGTAACGGTAATTCAAATCAATGATAATGAATATATTTCATTAACCGATATGCTAAAAGCCAAAGATGGCGATTTTTTTATTTCCGATTGGCTCCGAAATAGAAATACACTCGAATATCTTGGTATTTGGGAAAAACTTTATAATCCCGATTTTAATTATGGCGAATTCGCCCTAATTAAAAATCAAGCAGGATTGAACAGTTTTAAAATTAGTGTGAAAGAATTTGTTGAAAAGACAAACGCTATCAGTATTCAAGCAAAAACTGGCAGATATGGAGGTACCTTTGCACATAAAGACATTGCCTTTGAATTTGGAATATGGATAAGCCCCGAATTTAAAATCTATTTAGTTCGTGAATTTCAACGGCTTAAAGAAGAAGAACAAAAACTACTGGGCTGGACTGCCAAACGAGAACTTTCGAAGCTAAACTACCACATTCATACCGATGCAATAAAACAAAATTTAATTCCACAAGAGTTATCGCCCACTCAAACGGCTGTGGTGTATGCCAGTGAAGCCGATGTGTTGAATGTGGCACTGTTTGGAGTAACGGCTAAACAATGGCGTGATGCTAATCCCAACTTAAAAGGGAATATTCGAGATTATGCCTCTATCAACCACCTGATTTGTTTGTCGAATATGGAGAACTTGAATGCAGTATTTATCAACGAAAAAACACCACAAAAACAGCGATTGATAAAACTGAACCAAATAGCCATTCAACAAATGTGTATATTGCAAAATATAGAAAATAGAAAATTATTGAGATGAAAATAGAACTTAAAGAAATAAGCATAAAAGAAGTATCAAACAGGTACTTAAACGACAACGAAGAAGGCGTTGTTGGCTATGGCGGTAAACTCAACATTCGCCCAAAATACCAACGTGAATTTGTTTACAAAGACAAACAACGTGATGCTGTAATTGAAACCGTTGAAAAAAGTTTCCCTTTAAATGTAATGTATTGGGTAAAAAACGAAGATGATACTTACGAAGTTTTGGACGGACAACAAAGAACAATAAGCGTGTGCGAATATATTGCAGGTAGTTTTTCTTTAAACTCAATGTATTTCAACAACCTTACAGATGTTGAGCAAAACCAAATTTTGGATTACAAATTGATGGTTTACTTCTGCGAAGGCAACGACAAAGAAAAATTGGATTGGTTCAAAACCATAAACATAGCAGGAGAAAAACTAACCAATCAAGAATTAAGAAACGCCATTTATACAGGAACTTGGCTGACAGAAGCCAAAAAATATTTCAGTAAAACAGGTTGCCCTGCTTACAATATTGGTAGCGACTATATGACAGGTTCGCCAATAAGACAAGATTATTTAGAAACTGCAATTAGTTGGTTAAGCAACGACAACATTGAGCAATATATGGCAAAAAACCAACACAAACCAAATGCAAATGAATTGTGGCTATATTTCAATAGTTTGATAAATTGGATAAAAGTTGTTTTCCCAAAATATCGCAAAGAAATGAAAGGCGTAAACTATGGCGTTTTATATAACACATACAAAGACCAGCAATTTGACGCTAAAAAATTGGAAGAAGAAATAACCAAATTAATGCAAGATGAAGACGTTACAAAAAAATCTGGCATCTACGAATATGTACTAACAAGACAAGAAAAATATTTAAACATAAGAGCTTTTACCGACAGACAAAAAAGAGAAGCTTATGAACGCCAAAAAGGAATTTGCGTAAAGTGCGGAGTTGAATTTGAACTCAACGAAATGGAAGCAGACCACATTACACCTTGGCACGAAGGCGGAAAAACAACTGCCGAAAATTGCCAAATGTTATGTAAACACGATAACAGAATAAAATCGGGGAAATGAAAAAAAGAGCCTATAACAGCAATTTGACAAAAGTCGGGGTTTCGTGTTTAATTGAACATTCGGAATTTTAATATACATTTGTGCTTCTAATTACGCTGCTTCGCCAAGCCGCAAATCGTTAAACTTTACCCGTTGATTATTTTAATGTGCTGAATGATTTATTGTTGAAAATCGCATTTTTTTTTTAAAATCGTAAAATATTAAAAACTAAATATATGAAAACTCTTCCAATTGTTAAAGCTGACCCGTATCTCGAACCTTTTGCCGAAGCAATCTACGGACGGTATGAATACTGTAATTTATTGGAAAAAAAATTAACAGGCGAAAAACAGACTTTATCCGATTTTGCAACCGGTTATTTGTATTTCGGACTCCATCATCAAACTGAAGGATGGATTTTCAGAGAATGGGCACCCAATGCGACTTCAATTTTTTTAATAGGCGATTTCAACAACTGGCAACGGCATCCCGATTATCAACTCAAAAAACATCAAAACGGAATATGGGAAGTTAAACTACCCGATTATGCCATGGCGCATACGCAGCTTTACAAGCTGTTGGTCGAGTGGGAGGGTGGCAGCGGCGAACGTATTCCGGCGTGGTCGCGAAGAGTGATTCAGGATGAGAATACAAAAATATTCAGTGCTCAGGTCTGGAATCCTATTCAACCATATAGCTTTAAAAATACAGAATTCAAACCCAAAACTGATCCGATTTTGATTTATGAATGTCATATCGGAATGTCGGGGAGCGAAGAAAAAGTTTCATCTTATCAAGAGTTCAGAACCTCAATATTACCTCGAATTGCCAAAGCAGGATATAACTGCATTCAAATCATGGCTATTCAGGAACATCCCTATTACGGTTCGTTCGGTTATCATGTTTCAAGTTTTTTTGCAGCATCATCGCGGTTTGGTACACCCGACAATTTGAAACATTTGATCGATGATGCACACGGAATGGGTATTTCTGTTATTATGGATATTGTTCATTCGCATGCTGTTAAAAACGAAATTGAAGGATTGGGCAGATTTGATGGAACGCCTTATCAGTATTTTCACGGAGGATTACGCCGCGAACATCCAGCTTGGGATTCGCTTTGTTTTGATTATGCAAAACCGGCTGTCCTTCACTTTCTGCTATCTAATTGTAAATTCTGGCTCGACGAATATAAATTCGATGGCTTTCGTTTCGATGGGGTCACTTCTATGTTATATCGCAGTCATGGATTGGGTGAAGATTTCGGAAGCTACGATGCTTATTATAATTTGAATCAGGATGGAGATGCTATTTGTTACCTTACTTTAGCCAATAAACTCATTCATCAAGTTAATCCGAATGCAATTACTGTGGCCGAAGAAGTAAGCGGAATGCCCGGACTGGCTGCAAAAGTAAACGATGGTGGCATTGGTTTCGATTATCGCATGGCAATGGGAATTCCTGATTTCTGGATAAAATATATTAAAGAAGTGAAAGATGAGGACTGGAAAGCCGGACATATTTTCTGGGAACTCACCAACCGGAGGGAAGATGAAAAAACCATCAACTATGCTGAAAGTCACGACCAAGCTTTGGTAGGAGATAAAACTATAATATTCAGACTGATAGATTCCGAAATGTACTGGCACATGCAGCGCGGCGACAATACACTAATTGTTGATCGTGGTATCGCACTGCACAAAATGATTCGGCTGATCACTGCCACCACCATCAATGGCGGTTATCTCAATTTTATGGGAAATGAATTCGGACATCCCGAATGGATTGATTTTCCGCGCGAAGGAAATGGCTGGTCGCATAAATATGCTCGTCGTCAGTGGGAATTAGTCGATAATGATAAATACCTCTATCACTGTTTGGGCGAGTTTGACAGAGCAATGATTGAACTTATCAAATCGGTTGCGGAATTTAACAAAACTCCTGTACAATTGCTTTGGGATAAAGCAGATGATCAGGTTGTAGTGTATAAACGTGGAAATCTGGTATTTGTATTTAATTTTAGCGGTTCGAAATCTTTCACCGATTATGGTATTCTGGCTGATAAGGGTTGTTATAAGGTAGTGTTAAACACCGACAATCCAGCGTTCGGAGGTTTTAATCTAATTGACGAGTCCATTGAGCATTATACACTGCCAAATATGGATAAAAAAGCAGAAAAAGAATGGCTGCGGTTATATATTCCTGCCCGATCGGCATTCGTTTTGAAAAAACAATAAAAAAAAACCGCAACAGTATGTTGCGGTTTTTTTTATACTATAGTTCGTTTTATATAATTTGATTAGTGCGCCAAGTCGCCTATTTACCCATTCCTCCGCCTTCTCCTCCGCCTGTTTTATGATAATTTCATTTTAATTCTCTCAGCTATTTCTGTCATTTCTTCAACGCTGAGTTTTAATTTCGGATTCCTGAAATTTAAATCCGATTCTTTTTGCAACGGCACCAAATGAATATGCGCATGAGGTACTTCCATTCCTAAAACAGCAACTCCTATCCTCACACACGGAACAGCTTTTTCTATTGCTAAAGCAATTTTTTTTGCAAAAACCATTAACCCGCTTATGCTTTTATCATCCAAACGAAAAATGTAATCTTCTTCTGTTTTGGGAATAACCAAGGTGTGACCTTTGGTCATAGGATTGATGTCAAGAAAAGCAAAATAATTTTCGCTTTCTGCAATTTTATAACATGGTATTTCGCCTGCAATTATCTTACTGAATATAGTCATAAGAGTTTGGGGTATTAGTTGGTTAATTCGTTCTCTCTGTATTGTGGGATTGATTCAAATTTCCATTTTGCATAGACACACTATTTAATTTCAGATTAGCTGATGTCCCGGTTAAAGGAGCTACAAGGAGATTTCGAGCACTTCGAACTCCATAATTCCGGACGGAACTGTCACATTGGCTTTTTCTCCAATTTTTTTACCAAGTAATCCCTTAGCAATAGGAGTTGTTACCGATAGTTTCCCTTCCTTCAGATTTGCTTCACTTTCCGAAACTATCATATACGACATAAGTTGTCCTGTTTTCACATTTTTGATTTTAACTCTTGTCAGAATCTGAACTTCATTTGTGTTGATGCGCGATTTATCGATCATTCGTGCCGAGCCAATTGTATCTTTCAGCGAAGAAATTTTCATTTCAAGCATTCCTTGTGCTTCTTTGGCTGCATCATATTCTGCATTTTCCGACAAATCGCCTTTATCACGTGCTTCGCCTATCTGTTTCGAGATTGCAGGACGTTGTATCCTTTCTAATTCGTTTAATTCATCATTGAGTTTTTTATAACCCTCAGCGGTCATGTAAGTTACCGACATAATTTATTTTTATTTGAAGTTATTTTACGGGGAAACAAAAAAGAATTCCGGCTAAATGCCGGAACTCTTGATTCTGTTTTATGTTTATTTTACAAAGATATGTGTTTTTCTTTGAAAACTTCGTTTTAAAATTATATTTGAAAACTGGTTTTTAAAATTATGATAAAATCAATACTTTCTGTTGAAAATTTCAGTAAAAATAACAGCCTTTTTTACATCGTCTAATGTTTCAAACTTATATTCGTTGTTTTCTACTTCTTTATCTTCAACTTCTTGTGAGGTTATTAAGTTATTGGTTTTTGAAAATTTCGAAGTGATAACAACTTGTTTTTGTGCTTTTAATTTCGAGAAATCTGTGGCAGTATCGTGGCTGATTTGTTTATAGTCAGTTTCATAGCTTTTATATTTTTGCTCAATTATTTTTTGCTCACTTATTTTTTTAGGATGAACATCTTCTAACACTTCTACTTCCTCATCATCTTCATATTGAGGCGACTGTAAAACCGTTGCCGGCTTTTTCTTTTTTAATAATCCGCTTAATGCAGCTATAACAATAATGATCAGATAAATGTAATCTCCTAAGCTATCCATGTTGATTTTTTTTTATTGTTATACAAAGATAAACAATCAATTCAGAAAAGAAAAACATTTTTGAAAGAAACATCAAAAAAAAGTAATGGGTAACTTCACAGCCACCCATTACACATTTTAACCTAAACCTTAACTATGAAAAATTTATTTGTTTGTTTACTCTGCAAATATAGATGCATTTTTAATTATTTCCAAATGTTTTGTGGTTTATTTTTAAACAAATTGCAGTTTTTATTTTTGCTGAATAAAATGGATCTGATTTACAGCAGGATGATAGTTGAAAAGAAACTTGAAATGA
Organism: Paludibacter sp.; assembly: GCA_030653695.1. Lineage (GTDB taxonomy): Bacteria > Bacteroidota > Bacteroidia > Bacteroidales > Paludibacteraceae > Paludibacter. The sequence continues at coordinate 7,235 of JAURYY010000048.1, forward strand.
AATAATTTATAGAAAATTGATACTTTCTATTCGTTATTTTATTTAAAAACAGACAAACCTTACAAAATATTGAGCTATGGAAATTGTCGAACTATACAAATTATCAAAACAGGGGGGTGTAAATTTTTTTTAAAAAAACAATCAGAATAGTTTAGCTTTAATACAAAAAAGTAATGGGTAACTTCGCAGCCGCCCATTACACATTTTAACCTAAACCTAACTATGAAAAATTTATCTATTTGTTTACTCTGCAAATGTATATACTCTTTTAATAATTTCCAAATGTTTTGTGGTTTATTTTTGAACAAATTGCAGTTTTTATTTTTTCTGAATAAAATAGGTCTGATTTACAGCAGGATGATAGTTGAAAATAAACTTGAAATGAAATAATTTATAGAAAATTGATACTTTCTATTCGTTATTTTATTTAAAAACAGACAAACTTTACAAAATATTGAGCTATGGAAATTTTCGAACTATATAAATTGTCAGAACGTGTGTGGTGTGAAATTATAAAATAATCGGAACGGCGGTATCGTTTAACACAAAAAGTAATGGGTAACTTCACAGCCACCCATTACACATTTTAACCTAAACCTTAACTATGAAAAATTTATCTGTTTGTTTACTCTGCAAATGTATATACTCTTTTAATAATTTCCAAATGTTTTTTGAAAAAAGTTTTTGAATATTATAAATTGGTTGTCCAATTTTGGGTGTGTAGTTATATAAATGCAAGAATATTAATATGTTGAATATGTGCGAGCAGTTATGTTAAATAAATTTAATAAGTTGTATTTTCGTATTTTGATAAGTTGATGTACCTTTGTCGACATACATTTTAAAGATTTAAAAATGAATTCTAACGAACAATCCGTTGTTTCTACAGACTGTAAATCTGCTCTGAACGACAAAAAATTATTTATCGAAACCTACGGGTGTCAAATGAATGTAGCCGACAGTGAGGTAGTTGCATCTATCATGCAAATGGATGGATTTAAAATTACTGATAAAATTACTGACGCTGATGCTGTTTTTGTAAATACCTGTTCAATTCGTGATAATGCCGAACAAAAAGTGATTCAACGGTTGAAATACTTTCAGTCATTGAAGCGAAAAAACAAAAAGTTGATCATCGGAGTTATCGGTTGCATGGCCGAACGTGTAAAAGATGAGTTAATTGAACAACACGGAGTCAATATTGTAGTCGGTCCTGATGCCTATTTAGATATACCACACCTGATTGGAGAAGTAGCGAATGGTAATAAAGCGATTAATGTAGAACTTTCGACCACCGAAACATATAAAGATATATTGCCATCGCGTATAGGCAATTCAATTTCGGGATTTGTTACCATAATGCGCGGGTGCAATAATTTTTGTTCTTATTGCATTGTTCCTTATACACGCGGGCGCGAACGAAGTCGTGATGTTGAGAGTATATTAAATGAAATGTACGATTTGCAGTCGAAAAAATACAAAGAAGTAACTTTGTTGGGTCAGAATGTAAACTCTTATAGCGCTTTTTATGAAAATACCCCGATTGAATTTTCCGATTTATTGAAAATAGTTGCCGAAGCATTTCCCTCAATGCGCATTAGGTTTACAACTTCGCACCCTAAAGACATGTGCGACCGGACCCTCGAGACTATTGCCCGTTATCCGAATATTTGCCGGTTTATTCATCTGCCGGTTCAGTCAGGAAGTAATGCGATTTTGAAACTTATGAACCGTAAATATACACGCGAGTGGTATCTCGACCGCATAGCAGCCATTCGTCGGATTGTGCCTGATGCTTCGATTGGAACCGATGTGTTTTGCGGTTTCCACGGCGAGACGGAATATGATCATCAACAAACCTTGTCGCTTATGCGTGAAGTGGGTTTTGATATGGCTTTTATGTTTAAATACTCCGAACGTTCAGGTACTATGGCAGCTAAAAATTTGCCTGATAATGTCCCCGAAGATGTCAAAGTGCATCGATTAAACGAAATAATTGCACTGCAAAACGAAATGTCGTTATTCAGCAATCAACATGATATTGGTAAAGTGTTCGAGGTTATGGTTGAAGGTTTCTCTAAACGTTCAAAAGAACAACTTTTCGGACGTACATCGCAAAATAAAGTTGTAATTTTCCCTCGTGAGGGTCGACATATTGGCGAATTTATAAAAATAAAAGTTCTTTCTGTTTCCTCAGCTACACTGATTGGGGAAGTGGTTGAGTAAAATAATTTGACATAAAAACAAATAGTCCTGAGTGCAATCAGGACTTTTTATTTGCTTTCAGCTTTCGTTTAAAATGCTGCGAATCGCCCCAGACAGCATAGCCCACCTGATGATTTACCAAATGAACTCTTACATCGATACAGTTTTTACAATCATCTGCATTTTCGTCGGTGCAGGGTTTGTTTTCGTAAAGTGCGTAACTGTTGCGGTATTTTCCGGGAGTAATGTTGGGCATAAGGATGTTGGCTCCAATCTGAATTGCTTTTTCCCGCCCTATTTTGTCGATGGTCTGTAAAGCGGTAGTAGCCACTATATTGATGTCTTTCATCATTATTCTCAAAATGGCAATCATTCTAAGTGTTAGTTTGAGTCTTTCTTTCAGAGGAAGCAAACTGTCTTTGCAGGCATAAAGTGGCGTGTCCTTGTGTTCGATGTAAGGACCCATGCCGCACATGTCTATATCAAAATTTTTCATAAACAAAAGGTCGTCGGCCAAATGCTCCAAAGTTTGAAAAGGTAATCCGACCATTACACCTGTTCCCACCTGATATCCAATTCTCTTCAGACTTTTAAGGGCATTTAGTCGTGTGCTGAAGTTGTGATTGGCATCTTTAGGATGGATTTTAGTGTACAATTCCTCTGTCGAAGACTCGATGCGCAGCAAGTATCGGTGCGCTCCACTTTCGAACCAGGTTCTGTAGGTTTCTTCAGACTGCTCCCCGCACGAGAGTGTGATACCAATTTCACCGTTTGTCAGCTCTTTTGATGCTTTGAGGATATGGTCGATTTTGTCAGTAAAAGCCGGACTGTTTATTTCGCCCGATTGAATAGCCACTGATCCGTATCTGTTTTCGTGAGCAAATCGAATGGCTGTCAATACTTCTTTCTCATCGAGCAAATATCTGTTGACTTTGCTGTTCGACTTTCTGATACCACAATACAAACAATCTTTAGCACAAGCATTCGACATTTCAATCAGACCACGCAAGTACACAGTATTACCAATACTCTTTTCTTTTGTGTTGGCTGCATGTTTGAAAAGTAATTTTTCTTCCTCTCCATTTGCACTCAAAAGCTGTACAATATCACTTTTTGTGAATTCAGGTTTTTCTAGAATTTCGTTTATTGACATAAAAAGTTGTATATTAACGGGACTTGTAATCTCTGTCGGATGACGAAGGATTTCGGTGTTATTTTCTAAATGGTGCTGTAGCTCTGTCAAAAATGCCATGCATATATGCTATGGTCAATCCGTAATTCGTTACAGGCACTCCGGCATCGATGGCTGGTTTCAATCGGCTTTGCAATTGTTTTTTTGTCACCATGCAACCTCCGCATTGAATGATGATGGCAAAATTGCTTATCTCCTCCGTAATTTCCGAAAGTCCTGAAACGACCGTAAATTCTAATTTCTTAGCGGTGAATTTTAATAACCAGTTGGGAATTTTAAATCGGCCGATATCGTCGCAACTAACTTGATGGGTGCATGATTCTAAAATCAGAACCTTGTCGCCATCTTTTAAGTTCGAAATATGTGAAGTGCCTTCCAGGTATTTCTCAAAATCACCTTTTAAGCGGGCAAAAATAACGCTGAAACCAGTTAAAGGTATTTCTACGGGAATTAATTTTGAGACCATTCCAAATGCCTGACTGTCGGTTACGACAAGTGCCGGTTTGATGCCCAGTTTTAAAAAATCCTCAATCTCCGTTTCTTTCACCACCACTGTAATGCAATCGTTATCCAACGCATCGCGTATAGCCATGTTCTGAGGTAAAATCAGACGTCCATCGGGTGCTTCGCTATCGACGGGCGTAATGAGCAGTACTACATCTTTCGGTTTTAAAAGGTGGGCAAAGAGCGAAGGTTTTTGGTAAGCCGTCTGAGGAATTGTTCTTTTTATAAGGTCAATGAGTTTGTCGCAATTAGTTGTGTCGACTGTGCTGAATTCAATGATTTCGGCTTTGCAGGCTGACTTTATAGTTTCGGTAGTTACATGGGTGATTTTTTCCAAATCACTTTTGTTGTGTACAATCAGAAACGGGATGTCAAAGTGCTTGAATTTTCGAATCAGATCTGATTCATATTCCCCGAATAGATTGTTGGCTAACAGTAAAATGGCGCAATCCACTTTTTTGATTACTTCCATGGTTTTTTTTACCCGCTTATCGCCAAGTTCCCCGCTGTCGTCAATTCCTGCCGTGTCGATAATTATCACCGGTCCAATGCCAAAAATTTCTACCGATTTATTTACCGGATCGGTGGTAGTTCCGGCTTGGTTGGATACAATGGCAAGGTCTTGTCCAACCAATAAATTGATGAACGAACTTTTACCATTATTGCGTCGGCCAAAAATGCCGATATGTGGTTTTAAATCTTTTCCTTTGTTCATGCTCTTTTTCTTAAGATTTTATAGATACTTCTTGCCTCTTAATCCTTAGCTTTTGCTTCTTCTTAGTAGTATAAATCTCTTTCCCCGGCTTTTATTTTTTCGATTTTTTCGAGTACCGATTTTTTTATTTTATCGTCATCAAGCGATTCAATGTTTTTCTCTATCGCTTTCCATCCTTTTGCGGCAGTTTGTTCGGGAGCATAATCTTCGATGTATTCGGCCATGGTCAATATTGCGTTGGGGGTGCAGAATCGTTTGATAAATCCCGGTACAGAGAATTCCATAAAATGCTCACCCGTTCGTCCGCGACGATAGCACGATGTGCAGAAAGAAGGAATCATTTCCTGGTCGAGCAATTCGTCGATAATATCATTCAGCGAACGGTCATCGTTTATTTTAAACTGCTCATTATGCAAGTTTTGTTCTTCTTTCTCTGTTTTTGAATAACTGCCCAATTCGAGTTTTGTTCCGCCGTCAATTTGAGAAACGCCATATTGTATAATTTCGTTTCGCAGTTTTTCCGGTTCGCGGGCAGTCAGAATCATTCCGGTGTAGGGAACTGCAAGTCGGAGAATGGCAATCAGTTTTGTAAAGTCCTCATCGGAAACGAAGTATTTGTCACTAAAGTTTAATGACGAAGCATCTTTAATTCGCGGAAAGGAGATTGTATGTGGCCCTACATTGTAGCAAGCCTCCAGATGGTTGGTGTGTCGAACCAGGCTTAGCACTTCGAATCGCCAATCGTATAGCCCAAACAGTGCACCTATACCCACATCGTCTAATCCTGCCTCCTGAGCACGATCCAACGAAGTCAACCGATAATCGAAGTCGGCTTTTTTACCGCTCACGTGATAGATTTTGTAGGCTTCCCGGTTATACGTTTCCTGAAAAACCTGAAAAGTTCCAATGCCTGCTTCTTTTACCGTTTTGAAGCCTTCGATCTCCATTGGTGCGGCATTGATATTTATCCGACGGATTTCGCCGTTCCCTTTTCTGACGCTGTAGGCCACTTTCACGGTGTGAGCAATATATTCGGGGCTGTAATGCGCATGTTCGCCATATACAAGAATCAGACGTTTTTGTCCGTTTTCTTCCAAAGATTCTACTTCGTTAATCAATTCCTGGTCGTCGAGTGTTTTTCTTACCGCCTCTTTGTTTGATGCCCGAAAACCACAATAGGTGCAGTTGTTGGTACATTTGCTACCCACGTAAAGTGGTGCAAAAAGTACTATCCTGTTTCCGTAAATAGTTTTCTTTAAGGTTTTAGCACCTTCTTTTATTTCCTCAATTAATTGTGGATCGTTGGCATTAATTAATACGGCAACTTCTTCCAGATTCAGTCTTTTCTTTGAAAGCGATTTTGCAATTATCTGTTGAACACTTTCTTTGGTAGAAATCGTTTTGTGGATATACTGCCATATTTCGTCACTGTCAATGAAGGGAGTCATTGGCTTGTCGGTAATATTGTATGTCTCGGGGGTAAATTTCATTTTGTTTTCTGGTTAAATCTGATGATTTGAAGTGAGTCAGATATCTTGGCTTAGGTTGATTATTGGCATGAAATTCTTTTCAATTAAAGTGCAAAGGTACAATATTAAATCTCAAGTTTGAAATCATTTCAATTTGTGGTGCGTAAATAATAAGGTTAATTTTTGGGTTCGATTAAAAATAAATGCAGGCAGATTAATTTTAATTTGAATAAAATCGAATTTTTTTTTCTGTTTGTTTAAACTTTAAACTTAGAAATAGTGGAATAAAGGAGTTGGTTAGTTTCTTAAAAATTGCATATCTTTGAGATGTCGTTTTGGATTGACTATTTTGCACGTTATTTTTAGTCTGGAATTAACTTTTAATTAAAGAATTATTTCCGTAATAGTTTGCATTATCGAAATCTAATTACTAATTTTGTGAAACTTTTTAAAAATGCATCAATCGATTCTAATCAACTGGTTATCTTTATTTTAAAATTACGAACTGTTAAATAAATTTCAAACTAAAACAAAATTCTATGTGGTTAATGGATTCATCAATCGGGCGAAAGCTTATTATGAGCATCACGGGTGTTTTCCTGGTGTTGTTTTTATTGTTTCACGGTATAATGAACTTCGTTGTGTTGTTTTCTCAGGATGCCTATAATGCGATTTGTGAGTTTCTGGGTGCTAACTGGTATGCTTTAGTCGGAACAAAAGTACTCGCTGCCGGATTTGTGGTACACATTGTTTATGCCATTTATCTGACATTTCAAAACCAGAAAGCGCGTGGCACTGTAAAATATGCCGTTACCAAAAAGCAAAAAGGTGTTGAATGGGCTTCGCAGAACATGCTTGTATTAGGCATTATTGTATTAGGTTTTATGTTACTGCATTTGTATCAGTTTTGGGCAAAAATGCAATTGATAGAAATCAGTCATAAATTAGGAGGTCACATAGAAGAAGAATTGCTGGCAAATGCTGCCAATGGCGCCTACTGGATAAAGTATTATTTTAGCCGGCATTTTTACGCAGTACTTTACATAGTTTGGTTAGTGGCTTTATGGGCGCATTTAACACATGGGGTTTGGAGTGCCTTACAATCTTTAGGATTAAACAATGACACCTGGATGCCGCGAGTAAAAATAATTTCGAATATCATTGCTACACTCATCATTCTGATGTTTATTTCCATTCCGGTTTACTTTTTAATAGGTGGCGGAACGAACTGGATTGTTTAATACCCAAATTGAAAATAAAGAAATTATATTATGGCTAACAAACAAGCATCTGCTCAGGTAGATGAAACAAAAATAGATGCTAAAATTCCTGCGGGACCTTTGGCTGAGAAATGGAGCAATTACAAAGCTCATCAAAAATTAGTAAATCCCGCCAACAAACGTCGGCTCGAAATTATTGTAGTCGGAACAGGCTTAGCCGGAGCATCGGCAGCAGCTTCTCTTGCTGAACTGGGTTTTAACGTACTGAACTTCTGTATTCAGGATTCACCTCGCCGCGCACATTCCATTGCAGCGCAAGGTGGTATCAATGCAGCAAAAAATTATCAGAATGATGGCGACTCTGTTTACCGGCTATTTTACGATACTATCAAAGGCGGCGATTACCGTGCCCGCGAAGCCAATGTGTACCGATTGGCCGAAGTGTCGAACAGTATTATTGATCAATGTGTAGCCCAGGGTGTTCCTTTTGCCCGCGAATACGGAGGTTTGCTCGACAACCGTTCGTTTGGTGGCGCACAGGTTTCGCGTACTTTCTATGCCAAAGGTCAAACCGGGCAACAATTGTTGTTGGGTGCATATTCGGCACTGAGTCGTCAGATTGGCAAAGGTTCAGTGAAATTATTTGCCCGTCACGAAATGTTAGATGTTGTTGTTGTTGAAGGTCGTGCTCGCGGAATCATTGCCCGCAATTTAGTTACAGGTAAAATTGAGCGTTTTTTTGCTCATGCCGTAGTAGTGGGAACCGGTGGTTACGGAAATGCTTTTTTTCTTTCGACCAATGCGATGACTTCCAATGCCTCTGCAGCAGTGCAAATGTATAAAAAAGGTGCTTATTTTGCCAATCCTGCTTATGCGCAGATTCACCCAACCTGTATTCCTGTTCATGGCGATTTTCAATCGAAACTGACTTTGATGTCTGAGTCGCTTCGTAATGATGGGCGAATCTGGGTTCCAAAGAAAAAAGAAGATGCCGAAGCCATTCGACTGGGTAAGAAAAAGGCTACCGATTTAAAAGAAAACGAGCGGGATTATTATCTTGAACGTCGTTATCCTGCTTTCGGTAACTTGGTGCCACGCGATGTTGCTTCGCGCGCAGCCAAAGAACGTTGCGATGCCGGTTTTGGTGTAGGTAATACCGGATTGGCTGTTTATCTCGATTTTTCATCGTCAATCGAAAGGTTGGGAGAAGATACGATTCGTGAACGGTACGGAAATTTATTTCAGATGTACGAAAAAATTGTTGACGAAAATCCATATAAAACCCCAATGATGATTTATCCTGCTATTCATTATACCATGGGTGGTGTTTGGGTCGATTATGAACTTCAAACTTCTGTCAAAGGACTTTTCTGTATTGGTGAAGCCAATTTTTCCGATCATGGTGCTAACCGATTAGGAGCTTCGGCATTGATGCAGGGATTGGCTGACGGATATTTCGTATTGCCATATACTATTCAAAACTATTTGGCTGATCAGATTCAGGTGCCACGTATGAGTATCGATTTACCTGAATTTACTGAATCCGAAAAAGCAGTACACGCGAAAATCGAAAAAATCATGAAAATTCAGGGAGATAAATCAGTAGATTCTATTCACCGCGAATTAGGATTGGTTATGTGGGACTTTGTAGGAATGGGACGCAACACAGCCGGCTTACAAACAGCATTAGAGAAAATTAAAGCCATCCGTCATGAATTTTGGACAAAAGTTTATGTGCCTGGTGTAAGTGCGGATTTGAATATGGAACTTGAAAAAGCGTTACGTGTTGCAGACTTTATCGAAATTGGAGAGTTGATGGCTCGCGATGCTTTGATGCGCGAAGAATCGTGTGGTGGTCACTTCCGCGAAGAATATCAGACACCGGAAGGAGAAGCACTTCGTAACGACGATGAGTTCTCATTTGCCTCGTGCTGGAAATTCAACGGAGAAGGCGAAGAACCTATATTGCTTAAAGAAGCATTAGAATATGAGTTTGTAAACCGGCAGCAACGTAATTATAAAGCGTAGAAAAAGTAAACAAGCTTACGAGTTAACGAGTACACAATTAATTGATATTGCCTAATTTGTTTTAAATAATTATGACAACACATAAGGATTTGAATGTTTGGAAAAAATCAATGAATATGGTTATTCTGACTTACAGGCTTACAGGTCAATTCCCTAAAGAAGAATTGTTTGGCTTGTCTTCGCAAATGCGTAGAGCTGCTGTATCCATTCCTTCGAACATTGCCGAAGGACATGGAAGAAATTCAGATAAGGAATTGATTCGTTTCTTGTTTATTTCGTTAGGTTCGGCTTCTGAATTGGAAACTCAAATTTTACTTTCAAATAAGTTAGATTTTCTAAAGGAAGAAGGTTTTAATCAGTTGAATGAATTGAATAATGAAATTATAAGAATGCTTGTTGCATTAATTCGTTCAAAAAATAACGGACAACTCGTAAATTTAAATACAGATAATTCTAATACAGTAACAGAATAATAATTTCGAATACGCTTGTAATTTGAGTCGCGCAGTCTACTCGTTTACTTGTTTACTCGTTTACTTATAAAAAGATATGGACAAAACGATAAATTTAACGCTAAAAGTTTGGCGTCAGGCTGGGCCGAAAGCAAAAGGCGAGTTTGTAACCTATAATATGGATCATGTGTCCACCGACAGTTCATTTCTTGAAATGTTGGATGTGTTGAATGAAAAATTAGTAAAACAACGCAAAGAACCCGTTGCTTTCGATCACGATTGCCGCGAAGGTATCTGCGGTATGTGTAGTTTGTATATCAACGGTCATCCACACGGTTTGGATGGCGAAACTACTACCTGTCAGCTACATATACGGCGTTTCAAAAATGGTGAAACTATCACCGTTGAGCCCTGGCGATCGGCAGCATTTCCTGTTATCAAAGATTTGATGGTCGATCGTGGTGCTTACGATAAAATTATTCAGGCGGGCGGTTTTGTATCGGTTAACACCGGCGGAGTACCTGATGGAAATGCCATTCCAATTTCGAAAGTATATGCCGACGAAGCAATGGATGCTGCTTCATGTATCGGTTGCGGTGCTTGTGCAGCAGCCTGCAAAAATGGTTCAGCCATGTTGTTTGTAGCTGCTAAAGTAAGTCAGTTGGCTTTGTTACCACAAGGAAAGGTTGAAGCAGCTCACCGTGCCAAAGTGATGGTTGCCAAAATGGATGAACTGGGTTTTGGTAACTGCACTAATACCGGTGCCTGTGAAGCCGAATGTCCGAAAGCTATCTCAATTTCGCACATTGCACGCTTGAATCGCGAGTTCTTGGTAGCGAAATTTAAAGATTAATCGGATGTAATTCAACTTAAATAAAAAAAAACCGCTTCGAATGAAACGGTTTTTTTTATTTTTGACCACTATTTTCAGAAAAAGATAAGGGTTGCAATTAAATATTGATTTTTTTTAAAATTTCTACATCAAATATTGCTCGCTGATTGATTTATGCTCCTGAACGCGGTAAATAGTATCGGCAAACATGTCGGCAATGGTCAGGATTCTTGCTTTGGAACATTTGTTTAGGTCGAAAGGAATTGAATCGGTGAATACGATTTCGGTTAGAGCCGAATTCATGATTAGTTCTGAAGCTGCTCCCGACATTACACCATGTGTAACAATGGCGCGAACGCTATTGGCTCCGTTTTTCAACATCAGCTCGGCTGCCATGCACAAGGTTCCAGCTGTATCGACCATATCGTCAGTAATAATCACATTTTTTCCAACCACGTTTCCTATGATGGTCATTTCGCCCACAACATTGGCTTTTTCGCGCGTTTTGTGACATAAAACCATAGGTACACCCAAATGTTTTGAGTACGATCCGGCACGTTTCGAACCTCCCACATCAGGCGAAGCGATTACTAAATTTTCGAGTTGCAACGATTTGATAAAAGGTATAAAAATAGTAGAACCATACAGATGATCGACCGGCACATTGAAAAATCCCTGAATCTGATCCGCATGCAAATCCATCGTTATTACCCTGTCCACTCCGGCAACGCTGAGCATATCGGCTATCAGCTTAGCGCCAATCGAAACACGGGGTTTATCTTTCCTGTCCTGCCGAGCCCATCCAAAATACGGGATTACAGCAATTACCTTATAGGCTGATGCGCGTTTTGCAGCATCAATCATAAGCAATAATTCCATTAAATTGTCCGAATTGGGGAAGGTGGATTGGATAAGGTAAATGTATTGTCCCCGTATTGATTCTTCGTACGAAACCGAAAATTCGCCATCCGAGAAGTGCTCGATTCTCATGTTTCCGAGCGGACACTTTAAACTTTGACAAATCTTTTCGGCTAAATATCGACTTTTTGTGCCCGAGAAAATTTTGAAGGGAGCGGTAAATGCTGTCATGAGGCAAATCTGTTTTTATAGGTTACAGAATTATTTTGCAAAAGTACTGAAATATATTCTAAAACATACATGATAAATTCATAAAAAATCAATGAATATTTATTAGCATAATATACAAAAAAATTAAAAAAACAATTTGATTTGTATATTTCTATTCGTTTTTTACAATCCACAAACAAATAAGTTTAGTATTTGCTGACATGTTTTTATTTTCCGCAAACGTTTGAAATTTTTTTCCGCAATTTTTTTACAGCATGAACTCAATATTCATAAGATATGCTGTACTTTTGAAATTGAATATAAGAGTTAATTTCATATTTTTTAAATTTCAAGCATTTATGAAAATTCATTTTAAAATTTCGTACTTTACAGTTTGGGGGCAACAGATCCTGGTTTCAGGAAATATACCTGAATTAGGAAATGGTGATATTACAAAAGCACTTCGTCTCAATTTTAGTAATATACAAGATTGGGTCGGCGAAATTAACATAAATTATCCCGATAGTGGTGAGATAAAGTACAAATATTTATTATTTACTGAACAAACCGGTCGTTATACCGAAGAATGGGGACAACACCGCACTGTTACCGCCGATACAACTAAAACAGATCATTTTTTCTGTTACGACTCTTGGAATTCTCCGGCATCAGTTGAAAATACTTTTCTGACTGCTCCTTTTGCAACAGTTTTGCTTCGTGAAGAACACGATGTCAATATTGAAAAACCTTCAGGTAAATTTTCACATATTTTTCGGATTGAAGCACCAGGACTTCCAAAAAATCAGGTAGTTTGTATTATCGGAAATTGCAAGGAACTCGGAAACTGGTCAACCATCAAACCTCGATTACTTATGATAAATGCTGAAGGTGCATGGGAGACAGAATTAAGTTTTGGTAAATTAATGAGTGATGTACATTACAAATATGGAACGTATGACTTGGTCGAAAAGAAATTTTGTGCATTTGAATCAGGTCCCGATCGGATTGCACCAGTTTTTAATTCCAAAAAAACAATCGTTAGGCTCGCTGATGGATTTATTCGCGTACAAGCGCAACCTTGGCGTGGGGCAGGAGTAGGGTTGCCTGTTTTCAGTATTCGTACTAAAAAGAGTCTGGGAGTAGGTGATTTTGGCGATATGTTGTTATTTATCGACTGGGCTAAACGTGTAGGAATTAAACTGATACAGGTTTTACCGTTGAATGATACCATTGGAACTCATACCGATGCTGACGTTTTACCTTACGCCGCTATTTCGGCTTTCGCTTTGAATCCTCTATTTTTGAATTTGCCGGCTATTGGAAAACTTCATGCCAAAAATCCGATGCAAAAAGAATTTGAAGTTAAACAAGCAGAGCTTAATGAACAAGAGTTAATTCCTTTCATGGATGTTATCAATTTAAAAACGCAATATGTAAAAGAATTATATCAGATTCAAAAAGAAGAATTTTTAAATAACACTGATTATAAGACATTTTTTATTAAAAATAAGTTTTGGTTGGTTCCATACTCTGCCTATTGTGTATTGCGAGATAGGAATAAAACCCCCGATTATCGTGTATGGAAAGAATTTTCAAAATTTGATGCTTTAGAAATTGACGAGTTTACTTCGCCCGAACAATTACATTACGATGCTATTGCCGTCAACTATTTTATCCAATATCATTTGCATGTTCAGCTTTCGAAAGCAGCCAATTACGCTCATCAGCAGGGAGTGGTACTCAAAGGAGATGTCCCCATTGGCGTAAATCGCAATAGTGTGGATACCTGGGTCTCGCCCGAACTATTCCACATGCATTGTCAGGCTGGCGCTCCGCCCGATATGTTTGCAGTGAAAGGTCAAAACTGGGAATTACCCACCTATAACTGGGATGAAATAAAACGCACCGGATTTGATTGGTGGAAAAAGCGATTCGCTCAAATGTCGAATTATTTCGATGCTTTCCGAATCGATCATATCCTCGGGTTTTTCCGAATCTGGGAAATTCCGGTTAATCAAGCAGAAGGAATTATGGGACATCTGAATCCGTCTATTCCAATTCACTTAAGGGAGTTTGCCGAGAAAGGGCTATGGTTCGATTACAATCGGTACTGCAAACCCTACATTACAGACATAATTTTGCACGATATTTTCGGAGAAGATGTGTTATGGGTGAAAACCAATTGTTTGCAAATAGAAAATGGATGGGTACTGCAGTTAAAAACTCCTTTTCAAAGTCAGACTTATGTTGAAAAATTATTTAATGAAGGGACAATATCCGAAAAAATCAAGTGGGGTTTATTCGATTTGATATCCAATGTACTTTTCTTTGAGGTGGAGGAGTCGAACGGGTCACAGTTCTATCCGCGTTACGGTATGGAGGGTTTGCCCACTTTCCGCGATCTTGATGGTTATACACAGAGCAAACTCCGTGAGTTATATGTAGATTACTTTTATCGAAGGCAAGATGAACATTGGTATCATTCGGGAATGGAAAAACTTCCTGCATTGAAACGTGCTACCAATATGCTTATTTGCGGCGAGGATCTGGGAATGATGACACATTGTGTAACTACGGTTATGAATGAACTGGGAATACTGAGTTTGGAAGTTCAACGTGCTCCGAAATCTGATAAATTAGAATTTTTTCATCCGGTCAATGCTCCTTATTTGTCGGTTGTTACCCCGTCGACCCATGATATGAGTACAATACGCGGCTGGTGGGAAGAAGATCGGGCTATGACACAAAGATTTTATAATTCCCAACTTGGTCATTGGGGCGAAGCGCCTTGGTTTTGCGATGGGTGGATTTGCCGCGATATTCTTCTGCAGCATTTATACTCGCCTGCCATGTGGGCAGTTTTTCAAATGCAGGATTTGTTGAGCATTTCGGAGGCAATTCGTCGCGAAAATCCCCATGATGAGCGTATCAATGTGCCTTCAAACTCCAAATTCAGCTGGCGTTTCAGGTTGCATTTAAATATGGAAGACCTGATTGAAAATGATGCATTTAATGATGAATTAAAAAATTATATCTTTCAATCGGGACGATAGAAATCTAATTACAATCAAAAAAAATCAGCAAACACTTTACAATAAATTGTTTGCTGTTCTTTTTTTTTATCATTGAAATTTTCGTTTTTATTTTAAGTGAAAATTTTCAACTAATTCGGATTATTTTTGTTTCTTTGTAAAAAAAATACTTATGCAAAAAAAACTTCGTCGCTCAAAGAACCAAATGATTGCCGGTGTTTGTGCCGGAATTGCTGAATATCTGAATATTGATGTTACAATCATCAGGATAGCTTATGTATTACTTTCCGTTCTATCTGCCGGATTTCCGGGAATTATTGTGTATATACTTTTGATGATTATTATGCCCTTAGAAGATTAGTTGTCGGGAGCTGTACTGTTCATGGATGTTTTTTTCAAAGAGCGTTATTTTACTTTTCAATAATGCTGAATGCTTGCAACATACAGTATAAAACTGCAATTTAATTTTAAATAAATGTCTTTTAATCTCACCTCACCTTATCGACCCACGGGCGATCAACCGGAAGCCATCAGGCAACTTGTGGATGGGCTGAATCAGGGGATTCCTTTTCAGACTTTGTTGGGAGTTACAGGTTCGGGAAAAACATTTACCATTGCCAATGTCATAAACGAGGTAAAACGTCCTACTTTGGTGTTGAGCCATAATAAAACTCTTGCAGCTCAGCTGTACAGCGAGTTTAAAGCCTTTTTCCCCGAAAACGCCGTTGAATATTTTGTGTCCTACTACGATTATTACCAGCCTGAAGCATATTTGCCCATCTCGGACACTTATATCGAAAAAGACCTTTCCATCAATCAGGAAATTGAAAAACTCCGACTTTCGGCTACTTCTTCGTTATTGTCGGGTAGGAGGGATGTTATTGTGGTTTCTTCGGTTTCGTGCCTTTATGGTATAGGTAATCCTGAAGATTTTACGAGTAATTTAATAGAAATTCAGCGCGGTCAGAAATTAGTCAGAAATGTTTTTTTAAGAAGTTTAGTCGATAGTTTGTACACGCGCAACGAAATAGAACTGAATCGTGGAAATTTTCGGGTGAAGGGCGATACCGTTGATATTTTTCCGGCATATACCGATTTTTTGGTGCGGGTGGTCTTCTGGGGCGATGTAGTGGATGAAATTCTGACGCTTGAACCTATAAATTTTCACGTTATCGAACATTTCGATGCTTATAAAATATATCCGGCAGGTATTTTCGTTACTACCAAAGAGCGTATAGCTGCTGCCATTGGTCAGATAGAATATGACCGCGATTTGCAGGCTGATTATTTTCGTTCGGCAGGAAAAGATTATGAGGCAAAACGCATTTACGAACGGGTCAGTTACGATTTGGAAATGATAAAAGAACTCGGTTATTGCTCAGGAATTGAAAATTATTCACGCTATTTCGATGGACGACTTCCCGGAACACGACCATTTTGTTTGCTCGATTATTTTCCCGATGATTATTTGATGGTCATCGACGAAAGTCATGTTACCATCCCGCAAATACGTGCCATGCATGGTGGCGATGCTGCCCGTAAACTTAATCTGGTGGAATATGGTTTTCGTTTGCCTGCTGCCAAAGATAATCGCCCTTTGCAGTTCGACGAGTTCGAGAAACTTACTCCTCAAACTATTTATGTAAGTGCTACACCTGCCGATTACGAATTGGCAAAAAGCGAAGGTATTGTGATCGATCAGTTAATCCGACCTACCGGATTACTTGACCCTATCATTGATGTTCGTCCCAGTCTGAACCAGATTGACGATTTACTTGAGGAAATAACATTGCGCACTGAAAAAGATGAAAGAACATTGGTTACGACCCTAACCAAACGCATGGCAGAAGAGCTTGCTGATTATCTGCTAAAAATGGGAGTGCGGAGCAATTATATACATTCAGATGTAACAACGCTTGATCGTGTTCTGATAATGGAAGACTTGCGTCGGGGTGTTTATGATGTGTTGGTGGGAGTTAATCTGCTTCGCGAAGGACTCGATTTGCCCGAAGTTTCATTGGTTGCCATTCTCGATGCCGACAAAGAAGGATTCCTCCGGTCGCATCGTTCGCTCACACAAACTGCCGGTCGTGCAGCCCGTAACCTGAATGGAAAAGTAATAATGTATGCCGACAAAATAACTGAAAGCATGAAAAAAACTATTTACGAAACAAATCGCAGGCGTGAGAAGCAATTAGCATACAATGAAGCATATAACATTACGCCTGAACAAATTGTGAAAGGAGAGCGAAATTCGCTGAGTAAGGCTGAACCCAATGCGTATATCGAACCCGCACGTATGGAAGGAATTGCAGCTGATCCTGTGGTGCAATATATGACTAAACCTGCACTCGAAAAGGCTATTGCTAAAACTAAAAAAGCCATGCAGGAAGCTGCAAAAAAACTCGATTTTCTCGAAGCTGCTCAATTGCGCGATGAATTAATTAAATTAACGGAATTTTTTGAACAAAAATAATCTTTGTGTGTTTTAAAAAAGAAAAATAGAAGATTAAAATGTTTTTAAGTATAAAAACATTGTTTTTATATCACTTATAATTATTATTTTTATTATTTGTGAATAAAAAAATAAAAAAA
>JAURYY010000369.1 GCA_030653695.1 Paludibacter sp.
ATTTTCAAGGAGGAAAAATCGCTCTTCCCACACGCAACATCTTAAACAAATAAACAGTTATAAAGTGTAAATAATATATCACAACTATCAACTAATGAGGTTGTTAAAGCTGACCCCGTGTGCGGGGTTTTAGTGCAACACCTACCTATGAGCAATGGCGGCAGAAGTGCATTTAGGAGGTTTTGCTCCCGCATGTAGTTTTGTCGTAGTACGACAGTGAAAGCTCCCGCAAATCGCCAAATGCCCATAGCCTCGGTCGTTAGGCGGCAGTGTAAAAAAAACAAAAAATGAAAAACATCACTTTTCTATTAGGAGCAGGTGCAAGCTATCAATCATGCCCGATTTGGGGTGAGCAGGGCGAAAAAATGATTGAATTGGCAATTAAGTATCTTGACTCTACAAAACAAGATTTTGAAAACATTCCTAAAAATCTAACTGAAAAAGAAAGTATACTATGGGATATTGGTTTTTTTGGATTAAAAGCGAAAAAATTCGGCACAATTGATACATATGCAAGAAAACTATTTTTAAATGAATCACACACAGAATTATCTAAATTAAAAGTTGCAGTCAGTATATTTTTTACGTTGTGGCATTTAACTGACGACATTGAATTAAAATCGAGAAATACAAAGAACGACAACGAGAAATTCGAAGAAATTGACAAGCGATACATATCGCTTTTAGCTGCAATCACAAAAAAAGACAGAAATTCGGAAATTACAATAAAAGAGAATGTTAGATTTGTAACATGGAATTATGATTTACAACTTGAATCAGCATTTGCTGAATTTAATCATAACGCTTCATGGGATTCTATATCAAGAAATTTGAAATTCCGCTGCGAAATTGGTGATACTTCCAATTTGCAAGTTTGTCATTTGAATGGATATCATGGTTTTTATTATACAGAAAAAAACGAAATTGAATTCTTAACTGTTCCAAATTCAAAAAATATAAATAAAATCTTAGAATCTTTAGATTATATTGCGAGCTCACAAAGAAGAAAACAGCTTGATATTTCAAATCATATCAATTATGCTTGGGAATCAAATGAACTAGCTGAAAAAACAAGAAATGAAGCAAAACGGATTTTTTCAGAAACAGACATAATTGTAATAATTGGTTATTCCTTTCCAAATTTCAATAAAGAAATAGATAAAATGTTGTTTGATTGTTTAAAAGGAAGAAAAACAACTATTTATTATCAAGACCCAAATGCTAGTGAAACTTTTATAGCACAACTAGTAAATACACAAGAAACAGAAATAATATGTGACAGAATACGAAAAGACACTTTCTATTTACCTTACGAATTCTAACAATACCCAACAGAAAATCATGACTCGGTCGTTGGGAACAAAATATTTAAATGGAAAACATAATACAATATAATTCTGGGACTAACGGACTTAGTGGACAACATTATCTTACTGACCAAAACAATGAGCTTAATATTGAATTATTTATTTCGCAACAAAAATTGTATATAGATATCAATAACGTAATTTCAAAACTAAAAGAATTTGGATTGTCTCAAATATTAGAATACTGTATCGAAGAAATTTATACAGAAACTATTAAAGATCACGGCATATTCTATCAAAAGTTTATTGAAGAATATATTAGACAAGTAATTAGGCCAATTCTATTATCGTTAAATTTGAATCAACAGTATATACATGAAAAGTATTATCCATTTTTGAACATCAATGATTACAACAAAGCTAATTTGAAATTATTTAATCTAATTGAGCTCGAAGTTTTACGATATTTTACATTTCTCAATATTGACAATTTTGAAAATCGCTCCCAACTTATTGGTTGGTTTAAAACAAACAATCAGTTAAAGACGTGCTCAATATGTGGTAATAGTTTTAGAACAGTAAATATTCCAGATTGGATTTATATAAATGTTTATCCTTATAAGGATTGTTGCTTTAACTGTAATATAGTCGAGGAAAATAGCGACGAAGATATTTTAATTCACATCCAAAACTTTGTAAAGTGCTGCGGTTTTATTCCTCCTTCAAATTATAGCTTTCTTAATAAAGAATTTACTGTTCGAATAGGTGATAATTGGAAAGAAATAATTAATATATATTCAAAAGTTGGACATCCGTGGTATATAAACACGAAATTTGGAAGCTGGTTCAAAGCTCTTTATGACGCAAAAGTTATTGAAACAATTGTAACGAGTCGTGGCGTTAGATGTCTTTCTTTAGATGGTCATTTGTGTAATTCGCTCGCTGAGAAGCAAATAGATGATTGGCTATTTGAGCATAATATTTTACATGAAAAAGAACCTATGTACCCAAAACACATTCTTTATAATATTTCGGGGAAAAGACGTGGTGACTGGAAAGTGAAAAATATTTTTATAGAATACTTCGGGTTAATTGGGGATAAACAATACGAACAAAAGCTTATGGATAAACAAATGTTAGCTTGTGATTTAGGCATTTCTTTGATAGAAATTTATCCTACCGACTTAAGAGACCTAAATATAAAATTAATACATCTAACAATTTAGAAATTAATAGACTATTAATACGATTTTCGTAGTTTTAATTTTAAGATACATATTAATTTTTAAATTGACACTGTTATTATTGAAATGATAAAATAAAACCAAACACCGACCGCCTAATACATAGGAGCTCGTGTGGTCTGAGGCACGAAGACCCAACATGAGCTCCCTGTTGCACTACAACCCTACTGCGATATAGGACTGGGTTAAAAAAGTAGTTTTGTTGTTATGGAGAAAGCGCCCTATTTTGGGTGGGTGCCAGTTTGGTTGGAGAGTTGATATAGTCCGTTTTTGTGCAAAATGTCGCCTTATTTTGCTAAAAAATCCATTTTCTGCATTGAAAGCAAACAGATACGGTTCTGTTTCACCTGTTTTTGCTCGCATTAGGCAATACGAAGCCTAACCCACTTTTACCAGTGGGTCGAACGGTTGTTTATCATCGGTTTATTGTCATGTTATTTGGATAAAGCACATTGATTGGCGAGCGTATCTTGGGTAATTCTTCCACCGTGCGCATGATTCCGGTTTCCGTTGCACGGAATGTTCCATTTACAATACGGACATTTGCAAGGATCAAAACCTGTCAATCTCACCAAGCGTTCCGCTCTTGATTCTACCGGTTTGGTACTATCGGGTTTATCTTTGAGTGGTTGCACTTCTTTTTTGTATCGGCTGCCCAATATCCCGTAATACCTGATTTTTACAAATCGCTGTGGCAAGATATGCTCTGCCGGTGCTGGTTTCACTCTTTATGGGGAATGAATGCGTTACCCACACTCCCCCTCGTTTGTAACGAGGGGTTAATGGTTGAGCGTTTGTAACGCTAAAAAGGTTTTATACTTAAGGAAATGCACCAAAAGCAAAACCAATGGACGAAACATTGACCGAAGTGAATTTGCCACTGATCGTTCAACTT
>JAURYY010000372.1 GCA_030653695.1 Paludibacter sp.
AAAGTTAATAAACTATCATTGCTGATTCTCAGAAATTTGTCAGTTGTGTTTAATTCAGTAATAAATGAATAATTTGTATCATCTGTAAAATTTACACCAAAATTATTTCCTGATAAGATATGAAGTGTGTATGTATTGTAATATGATAAGTTTTTACGGATTTTAAAATTAATCTGGCGTGAAAATGTATCTTTTAAAATTACGAAGGAAGTGTCAACCCCATTTGTGATAAAAAATAAATCAGGATTTAATTTGCTTTTGTCAATCTTAGTCGAAAAAACAATAGAATATAGAACAGAGTCAACTGGGACATTGAACTTTATACCACCCGATGCAAGGAAACTTCCGTTGACATTAACCGATTCAACAACTGTGTTCGGTATTTCAATAGGAGACTTACAAGCAAATAAGTTGAAAATGATATAAAATAGTAAGATTCGTTGTGTATTCATAGTATAAAAAAATATAGTTAGGAATTAAACATTAACTCCTAACTATATTTTGAAATTTAGTTAATTTGAGTTACTTCAGCATCGTAAAGAGCTTTTGCTTCAGAAGCAGATAAACCTGCATTGTAAATGCGTAATTCATCCATATTTCCTTTGTACCAACCCATCCATACGTCTGTTGCATTATCTATAACTTTAGTTAACCAACCACCAACGACCATTTTGTCTGCTTCCTTAAAAGTAAGATTGCCGGCAAGTATGTTAGTCTCATTATTTTTAAAAATCTTTGATCGTTCTGCATAAAGAATTCCATTGACATATACACTAAATTGTGAGGTAGATCCATTATAAGATAAAGTAAGGTATTGCCATGTATCAGCGGTAAATTTTTTCCATGAATTATCAGCAGCCCAACGCGAATCATTGCCAGCTTGGAAATTAAATTTATAATACAAAGAATCAATATTAGCACCATCAACTGCATTGCCTGCTCTTTCTTGCATCCATGTTAAATTACCCCAGAAACGATCCGATGTTTTGCCAATTTGAAAAATCATAGGAACTGGATCTCCAAAGACTTTTGGATTTTTCACCCAAGCTGACACAGTAAAGCCATTAGTCATGGTAGCTAATTTACTTGTGCCTAAATTGTACAATAAATAGGCATTTTCAGCACCTTGATAACAATTATTACGTCGTCCTTTCACATAAGTTACACCTATTTTTTCAGCAGGTGTAAGACTTGAAATTTTATCAACACCGTCTGCATCGAACGGGAAGTAAGCAACTAAGCTTGAAGCAGCAATAGTTGAAGGATCAGTTTTTCCTGCATTCGGATCATCGGGCGTTTTTGGGTCACACGATGATAATGAAAAACCAGCAAATAAGATAAGAGCTATTAAGCTCAGAAAATTTAATTGTTTCATAAAAATAAAAATTTAATTGTGAATAAAAATTGTTGAGTAACTATTTGAATAAATTGAATTAATAAACGGGATTTTGAGTTAAATTAATGTTTAATTGTAATTGACTTGCCGGAATTGGATATAGATTGTGTTTACCTTGTACATATCCTAAACTACTAAGGGTGTTTTGTGCCTGTCCCGTGCGTATCAAATCAAAAAATCGATCTTCTTCGAGAGCGAATTCAGCTCTTCTTTCGTTCCAGATATCTGTTTTGCTGACATTTGACAAAGGAGTTAATTTAACACGTTCACGCACTGTATTAATCGCAGTCAGAGCAGAAAAACCACTTGTAAAACCTTTGGTTGTACCATTAAGTTTTGCTTCAGCAAACATTAACAATACATCTGAATATCTCAGAATGCGCAAGTTGTAGTCAAACCCATATCCATTATAAATCCATTTATTGTACGGCGATGGGGTATATACTTTTCCATTATAAACAGGATTAGCACAAGCCATTTTTATGCTATCGCCTTCGGGGGTTTTTGAACCTCTATATAAAAATGTAACTTTAGCTCTTTCCACTTCATTGCGAACTGCAAAAAAGTTGAGTAGGCTTTGACTAGGCGTGCAAAATCCCCAGCCTTGCATATTGCTTGGTGAATTGCCTCGTGGACCTTGAACATAAGCATATTCCAAAAATGTATCCTCGCCATTTGATTGTCCGAAAGTAGAACTTTGAATTTCGAAAAGCGACTCTTTGCTATTCTCATTGTCAATAGAAAATACAGATCTAAAATCTGGCAATAAACCATATTTTCCTGAACCCATAATTTTATCTGTTAATGAAGCTACTGAATCCCAATTGGCAACACTGTTTTCTAAGGATGCATGATACATGTGTACTTTGGCTTTTAAAGCCATTGCTCCAAAGTTGGTAATTCTTCCTGCCCATTCCTTTGAATAAGATGATGGTAATAATGGTATTGCCTCAGCCAAATCATTCTCAATAAATTTATATAAATCAGAAGTTGAAGATTGTTTTATTTTAGAGAGTTGATCAGAGGACATTATGCTATCAATTAAGGGAACTCTGCCAAATACTCTTGTTAGATTGAAATAAGCATAAGCTCTTAAAACTTTAGCTTCGGCTGCACATTGACGAGTATATGCCTTATAATCTTCGGTTTTCATTACAGATTCGAACTTTGGCATTTGAAAAATTGCATTATTGGCAGCACTAACAACATTGAAATAGCCAACCCATAGTCCATTTATTAAACCATTGCCACTGGTATAAGTAAATTCATCTATGCTTCTCATTTCCGGATTATCAGCAGGGGTGCTGCCTTTGTCTGCATTGTCTGCAACAATCTCAAATGCTCCAATATAAGCAAAGTCGTGAGCGTTTTCACGCAAGCTAGCATACGCTGCACTTACAGGTTTAAATATATTCTCCATTTTTGTGTAATCCAACCCTACGGAGGGAACAGTACCTTCAGGACGCACATCCAAAAAATCTGTACATGCACTTAAAAATATGGTTGCAATAAATAATAGTTTGATTTTCATGATAGTAATTTATTAAAAGTTAAGTTTTAAACCAACTGAGTACACTGCTTGCATAGGATAAGTAGAGTAATCAACACCAACTTCGGTAGGATTACCTCCACTCACTTCGGGTGTAAATCCTTTATAAGTGAAAAAAGTGAATGGGCGTTGTATCGAGAGAAATACTCTCACATTGCTGATTTGTTTTATGTTATTCAGATTATATCCTAACTGAATGTTTTGGATACGAATATAAGAACCATCTTCTACAAAAAAATTATTTGCTTGTTGTGTGTAAGAACTATTGTATGCGGCAGCTGATGGGTAAGTTTTGGATTTGTTGTCAGCACTCCACCTGTTTTTGTAAAAATCCAAATCATAGTTTCCATCGGTAAAAATGTCTCGTATCATTCGTTTCGCATTTAAAATTTTATTTCCAACTTGTCCTTGAAACGAAATTGAGGCATCTAAATTTTTGTAATTTGCCGAAAAATCAATTCCCGCAATCAACCAGGGAATAGCACTCCCTAAGTATACTTTATCTTTATCATCAATGATATTATCCTTGTTTTGATCTTTATATTTAAAATATCCGGCGTCTTTAATATCCTGACTTACAGGGTCGCGCAGCGCTTCACTCTCCGATGCGTAAACACTCGCTATTTCGTATCCGTAAAACGAACCGATTGGATGACCCACAGCAGTACGTGTAGTATAATTGCCACGTACATAAGCACCAGGTATATAATCACGAGCACCATTTAAGCTTAATACTTTATTCGAAATTGTAGTTGCATTAAAACCAATTGTATAATTAAAATCTTTGTTTACTTTTTCGTTCCAATGCAAACTAAACTCAATTCCTTGATTTTGAACCGTTCCGTAATTTCCCAGCAAATTTGCTGTTCCACCCCCCGCCGATATAGGTGCATAAAAAACGACATTATTTGTTGTGCGATTATAGTAATCTAATTCGCCTTTGAGTTTTTGATTGGTAAAAACAAAATCCAGACCTGCGTTAAATTCACGTACAACTTCCCAATTTAAGTAGTTAAGTACAACTGTTTGTGAGCCTACGCCGTCTACAAGTCTGTCTCCAAATACGCCAGAGCTTCCTGCCCCTGTCGAACCTAAAACTTGAGACGAATTTGCAGGGATATTATCATTTCCCAACATACCCCAGCTTGTTCTAAATTTAAAGTAATTAAAAACTTTTTGGTCTTTCAAAAAATCTTCACTTGTGAGCACCCAACCCAATCCTAAAGAGGGAAAGAATCCCCACTTTTGTTGGTATTTTGAACTTCCGTCGGCACGAAAAGTAAAAGTGGCTAAATATTTGTCTGATAAATTGTATGTTCCTCGTGTAAAAAACGACATTCCGTTATTCCCGTAAACACCATTTACATCGCTTAACGATCGTCCAGCAATAGAACCCAAACTTAAAAACAGAGATTGTTCGTCGACAAAAGAAACATTTAATCCACTTCCAACCAAATTATAACTACGCTCTATACGAGTCGACTGTCCTAATAAAACAGAATACTTGCTATTTTGCGTTTTTCCGGTTAATGTCAATAAATTATCAATAATATATTTGTAGCTTGTGCCAAATGTTTTAGATAATACCGAACTGGTTGCACCTTGCGACCCTCCAACTAAATACTCTGGAGTATAATTACGTGATCGCCACTCGTTAAAATCCATATTGTATGAAGTGCGAAATTTTAATTTATTTTTAATCAGGTCAATATCTGCATAAATTGAGGTAACATTTTTGAATCCAAATTCTTTGTTGTTGTTATAATAGGCAATTGCCACAGGATTTGCATAAGAGTTTCCATAACCATAATCTTGAGGTGCGCCAAAATTAACAGGAAACGCTTTTGTGTTTGCCGGATCATAAACGGGATATACGGGTGAACCAACATAAGCTTTAAAAAATGCTTCGTTATTGGGTAAGTATTTGTTAAGGTTTGAAATTATACTATTTACACCAAAGCTTAACCAGTCATTTACTTTTTGATCTAAACGTAACCGAAAATTCAGACGGCTGTAGTCGTTTTTTGCTTTCATAATTCCTTCTTGGTAAAAATAGTTTGCGCCTATGGCGTAGCTCGTTTTTTCCGTTCCGCCTGAAATATCTAAGTTGTGATTGTGCATAATCGCATTTCGAACCAATTCAGCGTACCAATCTACACTTGCAGGAAATTTATCAGCTGCTAATGGGACATATCCCGATATGCTGGCATTAGCCTCATTCATTAATTGAACATATTGTAAGGTGTTTGCCAATTTCATAACGTTAGTAGGAACTTGGTAGCCTACATAACTATCATAACTAATATTTGTTTGATTAATTTTACCTTTTCGAGTTGTTACTAACACTACTCCGTTGGCAGCACGTACGCCGTAAATTGCTGCTGCGGACGCATCTTTGAGTACTGTCAAGTCTTCAATATCTCCACTACTTAAAAAATCAATATTATCAACAAAAGCTCCATCAACTACATACAAAGGATTCCCATAATCACCGATTGATCCCACTCCGCGTATTTTAACAGATGGACCTGAGCCTGGAACTCCACTGTTTATGACTTGAACCCCTGACATTTTGCCTTGCAATGCCGACATGGGATTCGAGGCAATTTGCTTACTCAAATCACTTCCTTTAATCGTTGCAATTGGAGCAGTCAAGTCTTTCGCTTTTTGTGAACCATAGCCTACCACTACTACCTCTTCGAGTAATTCGGTATTTTGTTCTAACTGTATTCGAAGTTTGTTTTCATTCTTCACCACAACTTCCTTTGCCAGATATCCTATGTAGGAAATAATTAACGTCGATTCACGTGGAGTGGAAATGGCAAAATGTCCTTCAAAATTCGTTATTGTACCATTATTGGTCGCTTTTTGGATTACCGTTGCCCCAATTAGCGGTTCTCCTGTCTTTTTGTCAACAATCAATCCTTCTATTCTTAGGTTTTGTGATAAAAGAGTGCTTGTGCTGACAAATACGCTAAATAAAATTAGTGCGATTTTCTTTTTCATAATTATGTGATTTTCTATTTATTATCAGACTTATATTGATTTAAATTTTTTCATTTCATTTTTCTAAATCCTAATTTCTCCAGTCCTTTGT
>JAURYY010000054.1 GCA_030653695.1 Paludibacter sp.
AATATTACTCCAAATGACCGTATGACTCCTGCATGTGCGAAAATTGCAATGCTTTTATATCCAGTGTTATGCAATTCAAATATGAAATTACTGACTCTAAGAATTTGTTCCTTAAATGACTCTCCATTTGTAGGAATTTCATTTATCCAGCCGGAATACCATCGTCGTAGTTGTGGATCGTTAATATCATTCCAAGCCTTCATTTCCCAGTCTCCGAAATTTAATTCCATTAATCTCTCATCTAAGATTGGATTCGAAAAACCGCAAAAATTAGCCAGTATAGTGCAACGGCTCAACGGACTGCAAAAAACAGCATCATACTTCTCATCTTTCAGAAGTTCAGCAACTCGTTTAGCTTCAGTTTCAAAATTACTCGAAACTTCTACATCACTTTGCCCGTAACAAATTCCCAAATCCACATTTACTGAAGTATGTCTGATTAAAGTGATTTCCATTTGATTATAATTTGTTTATTATCAAATAAATGGACAAATAAAAACTCAATTCGCACAATAAAGCAGTTGCACCACAAATATCGCCGGTATAGCCTCCAATCTTCTTTTTTACATATAAAAACATGAAAAAAGTTACACAGAAAGGTGCTATTACAGATAACCACAATGTTTGGTTTAGTAGTAAACATAATGGCAAAAGTCCAAAAATACTGGTAAATATAAGTCTAGTCGGGGTTAATTTGTCGTACAGGGTCTTGCTTTTGCTCTCGCTCTCGGTTCGGGCATAAGGTAAAAAGTTCATCATGGTAGCTGTCATCATTTTGGCCAGCGGATCGGCTACAAAAATTACAACTGCTATAGTTTCTTTTGGCATTGATACCAAGGTGTTTATTAGCAGTAAATAATAAAAAATCATACCAATTAACGCATAACTGCCCACATGCGAATCTTTCATTATTCGCAGCATATCAGCTTTCGTTTTTCCACCGCCAAATCCATCAAAGAAATCACCCAATCCATCTTCGTGGAATCCTCCCGTAAGTAATATCCTGATTACAAAAGCCAGGATAATGGCCACAATAGGAGGGAAGATCATTGAAAAACCCAGCCAGACTACTGCTGTGATTCCACCCGTAATCCAACCTGTTAGCGGCCAAAAACAAATTATTTTGGCATAATTTTCAACTGGAATATCAATAAGTTTCCAAATAGGAATTCTGGTGAAAAATGTAATGGCAGCAGCAAATTGGTAGAGTAATTTCTTCATTATGAGAAGTATTTGGTTACTTTCGCATGTTTAAAAGTGCTCATCTCGTTTATCATTCGCACAGCCGAATCAATGAGTGGATATGCACAAAGTGCCCCGGTACCTTCGCCGAGCCGCATGCCGAAGTTCAATAGAGGTTTTGCATTGAGATACTCCAACACATATTTATGGCCTGATTCATCGCCTTGATGACCAAAAATACAATATTTCAATACTTCCGGATAAAGTTTGGATGCAGCTAAAATACAATTCGTCATGATAAAACCATCTATCAAAATAACCATATTCAATTCTGCAGCTTGAAGCATTCCTCCAATAGCCATAATCATTTCATAACCACCAAAATGGCAAAGGATGTCGACTATAGAACCATCACCTTTATAATTATCCATTGCTTGTTTCAGAATTGTGTATTTGCGTTTCACACCTTCACTGTCGAAACCACTGCCGGCACCCACACACTGATCGAGCGGAATTCCAGTTAGCAGACTCATCCAAATAGAGGACGATGAGGTGTTTCCAATGCCCATTTCACCAAAACTAATCACATTACAACATTCTTGATGACAGTCTTTTACGATTTGTGCACCGCGCTCAATGCATAAATTAAATTCATCAAGAGTAATAGCTTTTTCGTTCATATAATTTCGAGTCCCTTTGCGCACTTTCATGTCGATGAGACGGTCTAAACCATTGAAATCGTAGTTGATACCTGAGTCAACAACTTTCATTTTAATATTGTGCTGACGGGCCAAAAAATTTATTCCGGCACCACCTTCCATAAAGTTAAAAACCATTTGTGGCGTTACTTCGGCAGGCGAATAACTAACTCCTTCGGCAGTGATTCCATGATCGCCACCAAAAATTACATGGTAAGGATTTTGAAGTGAAGGACTTAGTGTTTGTTGAATTGTGCCAATCTGAACAGCCATTTCTTCTAATCGACCTAAAGAGCCTTTCGGTTTGGTCAGATTATCGATTTTTTCAATCAAAAATGGAACAATACGCTTTTCGGGAGCTTTAATATTGAAATTTCGTTGTTTCATAATATCTCATTTTAATATAGATTCATTGAATTTATAATAGTACTTTTTAGATGGATTCAGAAGTTTAATTATTTGATGTAAACGGGTATTCCTGAAACCATTAAAACCATTTCGTCGGCACGCTGCGCAATGTGTTGATTAACCCAACCAAGTAGGTCGTTAAATTTGCGCTGTAAATCGTTTGTTGTAGTTCCACCTAATCCAAGTTCGTTAGTTACGAAAATAAAGGTGGCGTTTTGCTTCGTAAATGCTTCAAATCGTTCGGTTATGGCTGATAATGAAAGTTCTACATTTCCGTTTGTTTCTGTAAAAAAGTTTGTAGCCCAAAGTGTTATACAGTCAATTACCACAACCTTATCATTTACATCAACATTTTGTACATCTTTCAGCTCTTCTATGTTTGTCCATTCAGGTCCTCTGTCTCGTTTATGTCTTTCTATGCGTTGGCGATGTTCCTCGTCCCATACGGCCGAAGTGGCCAGATATACTGGATTACTTGTTAGCGATAATGCCAGTTTCTGAGCATAACTGCTTTTACCCGAACGTTGTCCACCAGTTATTAAGATGATTCTTTGCATAATTGTAGTCGGTTTTATTAAATGGTTTGCCAATCGATGAAATGGAAATCATCCTTGAATTTCCTTGGACAATCTGGAATTTGAACTTTATTTTTATGCAAAGGGCTGTTCACTACAAACGAATGAAATTCACCATCTTCACCACAGCTATCTACGCCAATTTCTTGCAATTCATCTATCATTTTGGAACTATATGTTTCGCCCAAAAACCGTTCACCCATCACCGAATTTGCAGCTACAATAATACTTTCTATTCCTGCATCAACTATTTCGTGAGCCAGAGTTATTCTTTTTCTTTCCCATAATGGCAGTATTGCTTCAAGCTCAACAATTTTACAAACCCGTTCTTGCCAATCGCGATGAGCCACTAAATCGATATCACCATATACAATTCCCTCAATATTAAATTCGTTTTTGAGTTGCTTTAATGCATGAATAAAGTTTATCTCATAATGGTCTCTCGATGTTGGAATTGTCACTATGTTGATATTCATAGCTTTGGCTTGTTGCCTTAACATTTTTACCGGTAAACTGTGTGATCTGGAGGTTTTACCATCTTCATGCATCATATTAAGTAAAACTACCGGATTATATCCCATAGCTTTTGCTTCCAAAAGAGCCATGCAGCAGTCTTTACCTCCGCTCCACGAACATGCGACGTTTTTCATATTTCTTATTTTAATTTAAAATAGTATTTTGCTTTATAATTGGGCATTAACTCTGGATGAAATATACTTATTAAATCGGCCAAAACTACATCCGGCTCAAGTGGTCCAACTTCGTAAAAAGGTGATTTGGCAGTATTGATTGCATAAATATTTTTTTGCTTAAAAGCTTTAAAACCGGCATAGAGATTATACTCATTTTTTAATGCATCAAAAGTTATATCACCCTGATAATTATTGTATTTAAGTAACCAATAATCAGCTTCAATGGCTTTATAATAAACCTTTTCAAAGCTAAAAGGCACTGACCCGGTTTGATTCAAATCTTTCCAAATATAGCTTGCACCGGCGTCATGCAAAAAACGTCCTAAATAGCTTTTACCACCGGCTATATACCATATATCACCAAATTTCTTTTCTGTGAAAACTGTCGGGCGGTTACTGGTTTTTGCCACTTTTTCACAGAGTTCATTATAATTTTTTTCAATTTTAGAAAAAATCTTATCAGCAAGTTTATCTTCACAGGTAAATGCAGCTTCAAATTTTATCCATTCAGCGCGTCCAAGTGGTGATTCTTCCATGTACGAAGCATCTTTCACCACCACCAATTTTACTTTTTCAAATTCTGTTCGTTTTGTGTTTTCAAAAGGTGATACAATTAATATGTCAGGTGAAGCAGCTATTAGTTTTTCTATATTAATAGACGTAGCCATTCCTAAATCTGCAATCGTACCATTTTTGAGACCATTCATTATAACAGGAATTTTGAAATATTCAGGTTCGCAAACTCCAACGGTTAACTGTGCTTTGTTCAATTGATTCCACATTCCGGCATGTACCGAAGCGGCAAACGCAACTCGTTCAACAGGTATTCTCACAATGGTACCTTCGGGTAGTTCTGTCGGTAATTTCTTGTTTTTTTGAACCAATATGTAGGTATCCAGCACTTTTGTAGAATCCCACGGATTCTTGACAATTATTTGTGTATACTCTTTAAAATGTTTAATAATAAAGTTTTTAGCGTACTTTATTTCAGAAGTGGATTCAGCCGTTAAAAAAGAACTGTTTTGTTTTTTTTTTGGATTTGAACAACCTGCAGCTAAAAGTACCAGCAATAAAATTAAGGTTTTAAATTTCATATGATTGAATTGAATAATGTGGAAATGAATAATATCAAGCAAACAAGTAAGAGCATGACTGTTTCAGATCGTTTATTTGTTGCTAATGAACGTTCTAAATCTTTTTTATTTAAATTTTTATTTGTAATTCCAATATATGGTTTTTGAACTATTTCACCAAAATAATAGTTTGGTCCGCCAAATCTGCAATCCAAAATTCCTGCCAATGCAGCTTCAGGATAACCGGAGTTTGGGCTGGCATGTTTGTTTCCATTCGATATCACAAATTCTATTTTTGATACATTACCACTCACTAAAAGCATAATTAAAGCTGTAAGTCGTGCAGGAATAAAATTAGCTACATCATCTAATCTTGCTGCAAATCGTCCAAATAAAAAGTATCTTTCTGTTTTATATCCAATCATAGAATCGAGCGTATTCACCATTTTATACACCATTATGCCCGGAACACCAAGCAATGCAAACCAAAATAACGGTGCAATGACGCCATCACTTAAATTTTCGGCCAAAGTTTCGAGTGCAGCAGTACGTATTTGCTGGGGTTGCAGTTGTGCAGTATCACGTCCAACAATCCGTGAAAGTTGGGTGCGACCTTCAGCAGTAGATCTTTCAAGGGCTTCAAATACTTGTTTAACTTCCTTGCGAAGAGTTCGGGCAGATAAACAGTAGAAGACAATTATCGCAGATATACCGGTACCTAAAAATTGATTAAATTCAGTTAAAGTGTTGATAATTAAATTAGTAAAATAAAAAATTAAACAGACTAAAATAGTAGTCATAACAGCACCTTTCAGGAGTAAGTGTTTGCCGGAATTCATTTTATTTTCAGCCATTGAGATTAATTTACCAAAGCCAACAATAGGATGTGGCAATTGAATAGGATCGCCAAGTATTTGATCCAAAACAAACCCGATAATCAGTGCAATTAAAGTATAGTATTTTGATTCCATATTTCTAAATTGCTGATTAATAAATTATTATTATCTTCCGATAAAGTGCAAAGTCGCACATATTCACCTTCCAAACCTTCGAAATTGGTTGCATCTCTGATAAGTATTTTTTCTGTTAGTAAAAAGCATTTTAAATCTTTAGCAGTTCCTTTTTTAAGTTGAACTAAAAAATAAGGTGTTTCGGTTGGAATAGTTTTAAAAACATCCAAAGCATTGATTTTTTCTTGAAATATTTTAGTTGCAATGAGCCATTCTTTTATTGGAAAATATCCAATATCATTTTTTAAAATATGTTTACCAGCTTCAATTGCCAACGTATTCACAGTCCATGGAATGCGGAATGGATTAATCTTATTTATCAGTTGCTCAGTGGAAATAAGACAACCCAATCTTAATCCTGGAATGCTGTAACGTTTTGTAAGCGATTGAACCAGAATGAGATTCGGATAATTTTTTAATTCGTTTGCCTTTAAACTTTCTTTCAAAGTAAAATCTTTGTAAGCTTGATCTATGACAAAGATTGTAAGTGGAAATATGGCAATCATGCTTTTAAGCTCTTGAACCGAATAACAGAATCCATCCGGATTATTTGGGTTGCACAACCAAACAATATTGGGCGAAAGAATTTCAATATTTTCAATCAGACTTTCACGTTTTGTAAAATGAACTTGATGTTTATGCATTCGGCAAGCATCCGCATATTCCGAGAAAGTTGGAGAAACAATTAAAGATGTTTTACCTGAAAAAGCATGAGCAATAAGATAAAAAGCTTCTGTAGATCCGTTGCAAACCACCAATTGAGTTGGATTTATGCCGTGTTTAGTTGCAAAGTCAATTTTGAGAGAAACTGCATCGGTTTCGGGGTAACGAGTTGTTAACAGCATGCTGTTATAGAGATGATTATACAAAGCTGAATTATCAGCTCCATACCAAACATTTGAACTGAAATTGGCTTTCAATTCTTCTGAAAATTCATCTCCGTGACCGTTTATCATATTTTTTAGACAAAAGACATTAGAGCCAAGAACCAAGACACTAGACTAAAGATATTAGTTTCAATAATTTCTTTCTTACATTTCTTCATTATCATATTATCTCATAATTTCATAAACCAATTCTATATTCACATGTTTACGAACATGATCGGCTAGCTTGTCGAATTGTTCCTCTTTAAATTTGAAGTAATCGAATGTTTCAGTTGATTTTTCATTTAGAAAAGGTGCTATCAAAAAATCTACGAATTCGGAATTATCTAAAATGCCGTGAATATATGTTCCAATACAGTTTGAAACGATACAACCGTCATGAGTCCCATCTTCCAACAAATTTAAGTGCTCAATGTCAGCCAAAATATCTGTTCGTCCGTTATGAATCTCATAACCTTTGCAGGTTGTTTTTCCCTTATCCAAAGAAAAATTGACTTGTCGTGTGATTTTTTCACCTTCAAGTATAGTGCTTATTGGCAATAAGTTCAGACCGGGTAATTGGCCGATAGTACTTTCAATTTGATTTGGATCGTGCAATTCACGACCAAGCATTTGATAACCTCCACAAATTCCCAGTACGGTTTTTCCTTTGCTATGAGCTTGTATGATTGCTTGTGCAATGCCATCACGGCGAAGAACCTGAAGGTCGTGAAGGGTGTTTTTTGTGCCAGGAATGATTATAATATCAGCTTCGGAAATTTCAGCCGGTTGGTTCGTATAATACAAATGCACTCTTTCGTCATGCTCAAGTGCATTGAAATCGGTGAAGTTAGACATGTGTTGCAATAATACCACGGCAATATTGACTTTGCCCAGAGTAGCAGCTCTGTTTTTTGTGTGCAGCATCACCGAATCTTCTTCTTCAATGTGAATATCATGATAGTAAGGAACAACACCTACTACCGGAACACCACATAAATCTTCTATCATTTTAATTCCTGATTCGAATAAACGAATGTCACCGCGAAATTTATTAATAAGTATTCCTTTAACCAGTTTGCGTTCATTTTCGTTAAGAAGTAGTATTGAACCATAAACCGATGCAAACACGCCACCACGATCAATATCAGCCACCAAAATGACAGATGCCCCGGCATGTGCAGCCATTGGCATATTTACAAGGTCTACTTCCCGCAGATTGATTTCAGAAATACTGCCGGCACCTTCAAGCACAATAGGGTTATAACGTGCATTCAACCTATCGAATGCCGAACAGACTTCTTTGCGAAGCACAGCTTTATTATTCGACGTGAAATAATCGATAGCATGCTGGTTTCCTATTGATTTGCCATTTAGTATAACCTGACAAATGGTATCTGCTGAAGGCTTTAAAAGCAATGGATTCATGTCGGTATGACAAGGAACTCCGGCAGCTTCGGCCTGTACAGCCTGTGCCCGGCCAATTTCCAGTCCTTCAGGTGTGGCAAATGAATTCAGAGCCATATTTTGGGCTTTGAATGGAGCAGGAGAGTAGCCGTCTTGCTTGAAG
Organism: Paludibacter sp.; assembly: GCA_030653695.1. Taxonomy (GTDB): domain Bacteria; phylum Bacteroidota; class Bacteroidia; order Bacteroidales; family Paludibacteraceae; genus Paludibacter. Next base: position 8,075 of record JAURYY010000054.1, read on the forward strand.
ATTCTACAAAATGCCGCTGCAATAACGCTTTTGCCTACATCACTGCCTGTACCGGCAAACATGATTGGAGATAATTTATAATTCATAATGAAAAATGCATAATTAATAGAAGATAAAGAAAAATGATGTTACTGGTATTACTAACTCACAATTATGAATTATGCATTAATTTTTTTTTTACTTTTCAATGCCAATGCGGGCTTGAACGCCTTGTTGGTAGTAATGTTTTATTTCTTTCATTTCTGTCACCAAATCTGCAAAGTCCATAATCTCCTGTGTGGCATATCTGCCGGTAATGATAATCTCAGTTTTTTCGCTCTTTTGTGATATCACTTGAATTAACTCTTCAACACTGAACAAGTTATAATAAACAGCAATATTAGCTTCATCCAAAATTATCACATCGTATTCATCCGATTCGATAATATCAGCTATTTCTTTTAGTCCTTTTTGAGCAGCCAAAACGTCTTCTTCTTTGGGCTTCTCAAAAATGAAACATCCCATGCCAAACTGCTTAATTGTAATGCTTTTCAGCAATTTGTCAATTGTTTCTAACTCTGAATAGTGTTTGCTTTTGGCAAACTGACCGATGAATACCTTTTTACCTGCTCCCAAAGCCCTTACTGCAAGTCCGAGTGCTGCAGTAGTCTTACCTTTTCCATTTCCGGTGTAAACTTGGATATATCCTTTCATAATTTGTAAGTTTAAAATAAAAGGAATAACTGAACTTAAAATATGGCAGCATCTTAGTTTCAGTTATTCCATTACATGCATTTTTTTTGCTTAGAATGAATGCTTGTTTTATTTGATTATAAATACTACTTTACTAGGATTTAAACCTGTTGTAAAGTTAAATTTCAATGTTCCACTTTGAGTAAAGCAATACATTTTGCCGTTATTTTTATAATCGGTAACTCCTAAATAAATATCTTTTGAAACTGGGTCTACATCAATACAATAAGGAGTTTTGATAATCTCTGAAGTCACAATATTGGCATTTACTAATTTTTCGTTTTTCACATCATATATAGCTATTGTTTTGTTTGCAGCTTGCCAGTTAGCATCATATTCAAAATTATAAATATATGCATTGTCTCCAACAATATCAAAATTCTTTACTTTTACGTTTATATCAGTAACTTTATCAGTACCTGCTTCAATACGTTGAAATTTGCCAGGAATTGAACCGTAGTTTCCGTTTGAAACAACATATACATCACCATAACTATCGGCTTTAATAGTGCCCGGATTTAAATTTACGGTAATCTTTTTTTCTTGTGTAAATGTTGTAAGGTTAATGACCGAAATAGTACTGTCCATCACTGCTGCCATACCACCGGTATTTGCAACATATAATTTATTGTTAGCAATTACACTTGCATCTGGATTAGCTCCAACAGCGATTTTTTGACCCAAAGTAAAGTTTGTAGTGTCCATTTGTGTTACGTGACCATCGTATAATACAATATAGACTTTGCCATTGGTAGCAGTCAATGATCTCGGTGAAATAGAGGCTCCGGCATCATTTTTCATGGCAATTGATTTTGTACTGATACCTGTTTTTGCATCAATTACCTCTATAATACTAGATTTGTATACAGCGATATAGATTTTTGAACCATATTTAATCATATCTTGTCCGGTATCACCCAAACCACGGTTATTTTTATCTAAAAATAAGTCGGCAGAAGCAAATCCAGTAGCAAAATCATAATAAGTTAACGATGCATTATTAGCTAAATATTTTCCTTCGTTTAAAACATAAACTCCGGTGCCTATTTCTGGATTTTCTACATTATTATTAGAATCGCATGAAGTAAATAGTGGAGTAAAGATTGTTGTTAATAATAATAATGAAATGAATTTTGTTGTTTTCATAAATTAAATAGTTTTAAATAGTTTGTAAATAATTGATTTTTATTTTGATTTATTTTAATTAAGTGTTTATAAATAAGAAGTTTATTTCCCTAAATTCATTGCCAGTGTAATTCTAAAATTTCGTCGGGGCATGGGGTAAAATTTTACTACTTCATATTGTGTATTGAATATATCTATGACTTCGGCATTTACATTCCATTGTTTGTAAGTGGTTGATACAAATATTGAATGTATTGCATAACCATTCATTTTATTCCTTGGGTCTGTCATTTGTCCTATCCACCTAACACCCGAAAACACCATATTATAGCCTGCTTCCCATTTTCCATGTTGGTAAGAAATTGAACCTGAACCTGAATGAACCGGAGTATATGGTATTTGTTCACCGTAATTATCACTTCCAACTGTAGCATCTTTGGCACTTTGTAATGAATAGTTGCTTTTCAGTTTCACCAGATCAGATTTTCCCACTTTAATACTTGTTTTTACACTAACATCCAGACCTTTAACATCCACTTGATCTTTATTTATCATGCTCCAGTGGAACATATCACGTGGAATAGCAATAATTTTATCCTTTACCCTGTTATAATATCCATCGACCGTAATGGCAAATTCCGATAAGAATGGTATTCCTGTATCCAAATAGGTGAATCCTATATTGTATTGGTTAGCATCTTCTGGACGGAGGTTGTTATTACCCATATCCTGATAATATAAATCATTGAAAGTTGGCAAACGGTATATGTTTTTGTAAAATGCTCTTATCCTTAATTCTGTATCTTCAATTAATTTATAGGATATGTTTATGGTAGGAGATAGTTTATCTCTATTCGGAGCAGGAACTCCAATTCTTACTTTTTCACGGGTAAGTGTGTAAAGCAGATTAGCGCCCACTGTCAATCTTTCTGAAAAATATTTAGTTGCAACATTTGCTAAACCTGTATGCCGTGTTGGATACTGAAAGTTTTTGAAATTAATATTGGAGTTGATGTTTAAATCGTTGTACCACCAGTCTGTGGAGGCCGATATAAGCAATGGATCCAATAATTTATATTGAAATGTAGAAGAAAGATAATACTCCTTTTGCAAATAATTATCCCGAAGAATTCCACTTGTAGTAGAGTATTTAGGATCTACATCAGTGTAATGGTTATCTGAAATGTTGATTTTTGCAGAGTATTGATGTCGAAATCTTTCGGACACACGGTTTTTGTAATGAATTTGTGAAAAGAATGTCTGATCTTTCAATCGTTGATGTGAATCATCGTTATTATAAAAAGTTATACTTCCAGGCAAACCACGTTCTGAACCGTAGTAATTTGCTTTCATTGAAACACTTTCATTTCTATTTATACGGTACAATCCGTTTATTTCAGAGCGTAAAGATTTTACATCTCCATTCTTCCGTGTAAGAACTTCCGAAATATTCCTGGTTGAAGAACCATAATATTGGAGAAAGGTATATTTCCCATTCGCCATTTGGGCATCAGTAGATAAATTAAATGCCCATTTTTTACCGAAATTTTTAGCAAGAAAAAAGGAAGGATTTAAAAATCCAAACGAACCTGTTTTTAAAGATATTTTTCCTTCAAATGATTTATTTTTATCATAATCGAGTAATTTTGTTTTAAGGCAAAGCACACCACCTGATGAAAACATACGTGCAGATTGAAAAATATCATTTGGTTGGCCATTGGTTAATGATATTTCTGATATATTATCCAGTGAGAAGCGTCCTAAATCAATTTGTCCAGACTGAATATCGCTCATCATTATTCCATCGTAACTTACTCCGGTATATTGAGTACCCATTCCACGAAAAGAAACGGTTTTCATGCCACCAATTCCACCATAATCTTTAATAGTTACACCAGAAAAATACTTAGCCACATCGGTGATGTTTAGAGCGTTTAAGGTTCCGATTTCTTTCTCGGAGTAAACCTGAACAGGTTGGGCAGCTCTTGCAGCTTTAATTGCCTGTCCATTAACAGTCACACCTTTAAGATTGCGGGTACGAAGTGAATCACCTCCCGGAACTTCCGAAAAAGCCGTGATTGTAGCAAATAAAAATAAAACAGTTGTAAATAATAAGTTTTTTGACACAGTTGTAACTATTTGACGATGAATAAACCGTTCAAATAGCTCCCGAAAATGACCTCACAAATGCAAAATGATAATTTTTTTTGCTGATGATTCGTCGCTTTTTCCTCGAAAGCTTCTGAAATTTTTTTAATGTCTTGGCAGGTCTTCTGACTTACTCCCGTTTTTGAACGCCTTCCCGAAATAATCAGTGGCAAAAGTGTTGTTCAAAACGTTATTGGAGCTTACAGCAGCGGGACTGTACAGGAATTACACCTGTTTCCCTTTTAATTTAGTTCTCGAGAGATCGATAACTAAAACCAAAGCGATGCAAAAGTAGTACTTTTTTTTGAAATGAAAAATAAAATTTACATTTTATTTTTCAAAAAAACAGGTATTGAAAGGAGGAAATTGGTTGTATCTATTTGTTACACAAGTTAAAAAGTGCAATAAATAATTTTTATTGAAGGTGCTTTTTTTTAATTGATTTTATACCAATAACTCTCTTAATCCTTTAGAGTTCAATACAGTATATTCTTTTTTATTAATGGCAATAATATTATCACCTACCATTTCAGATAAACTGCGTGCCAACGATGGTCGGGCAACACCAAAGAAATCTGCCAGCTCAGTCTGATTGCGATTGATACTAAAACTCTTTTTCGAATCGATGACTTGCTCAAGTAGAAAATGTGCTACTTTTCCTTTGATAGTCTTGATTGAAAGCAATTGCAACCGATTTATTAAAAATTGGGTGCGGTTGGCATTGTGAGTCATAAAACTGCTCATAAAATCTGGATTCGTCGTCATTAACCGCATAATTTCTGCTTTGGGTATTTTCATTATTTCCACTTCTTCCAAAGCAGTTACGTCAACAGGAAGCCGGTTATTTTCCGAAAAAACAAATGCCGGAGCGAGTGGGCGAGGGGCTTTGATGATTTCAATGCCTAATACATTTCCATTTTCGGTAATCATTTCCGTTTTCACCGAACCATTGGTCAGCAAATATAAAGCATCGCAAAGGTCACCTTGTCTGATAATCAATTCATTTTTAGGGTAAACTTTGATTGAACATTTCAAATCGTCCAAAAACGCTCCTTCATCATCAATCTCCAATTTACTGCAAACCGGACAATCGGCCAAATCTACTTTCTTCATTTACTTTATTTTATACACAAAAATAGAACTATTATTTCAGAGTGTAACAACTGTTACACTTTTATTGTTGTATCGAATGTACTTTTGCACCAGAATCTTTATAAACTTTCAACTTAAGTCTGTGGAACTAAATAATGTCATATAATTCTTTGTGTTTCTTTGAGCCTTAGGGTCTCCCGATTGTAGGGATGTTCCATTTGTGGCAAGAAAAATAGCCACTAAGCCACAAAAACACTAAGTTTCACTAAGTAAATTCAAAATCTGGAAAGGATTAACTAAACGATATAAATACGACATTATATTCGTCCTACTACTTATTAACTTTATAAACTCAAAATAATGGAAAATAAAGCATTCCCAACCGCTGAAAAATTCAGTATGACAGACAAAGTGGCTTATGCCGAAGGATCTGTAGTAAGTAAAATTATTATTCGCAATGATAAAGGAAATGTTACGTTGTTTGCCTTCGATAAAGGCGAATTTCTGAGCGAACATACTGCACCGTTCGATGCTATTGTTCAGATACTTGATGGCATTGGCGAAGTAGTGATCGATGGTAATTCGTTTGAATTAAATGTGGGCGAAAGCATCATCATGCCAGCCAATATCCGTCATGCTGTTATGGCAACCGAGAAGTTCAAAATGCTGCTGACAATGATTAAATGACCCTTAAATCCCCTCCCGCTAATAGCGGGATAAATTGCGGGGCTTTAAGACGCAGTATTTAAATGAAAATTCAAAATAATAAAATATATACTAATACTAACTCCCCTTTAGAGTCTATCCGTCCACTGACGGAGGTTGGGGGTACTAACTCAGTTCCCCTTCAGGGGATAGGGGTCATTATTATTGCAGATGACTTGACCGGCGCTGCCGAAATAGCCGGCGTATGTCTTCGATATGGGTTAAAGGTTTCTTTTGGGATTGATGCCGTTCCTCAGGATGAAGCTGATGTGAAAATTATAGCAACTGATAGTCGCTCTGCTACTGAAAATGAAGCTTATATAATTCACAAAAAAATAGCTGAACAAATCTATCAATATCCAAATTCATTCGTTTTTAAAAAATGTGATTCTGCGTTGCGTGGTTTTATCCTGACCGAACTTTCGGCTATTTTGGATGTAAGTGACTTAACTAAAATTATTTTGCAACCGGCAAATCCATTGACAGGACGCTGTATAAAGGCTGGTGAATATTTTATTGGAAATGAGAAAATTGAAAATACCGGATTTTCTTCTGATCCTGATTTCCCGACAACTGAATCTTCGGTCAGAAAAATATTACTTCAACGTTCAACTTATCATAAATCCACTAACAAAATTTATTTCGGGATTATAAATGAAATTACTGATAACGGAGTTTTTATTCCCGACTGTTCGTCGGTAAATGACCTCCTAAAAAGTTGTGAGTTGGCTGACAATGAAACCTTAATGTGTGGAAGCGCCGCGTTTTTTGAGCAAATTTTGATTTACAAAGGGTATAAAGCTATTTTAACAGGGGAAAATCAATTAAAAATTCCCGCTGGATTTTTGCTGATTTCAGGAAGTACCCATCCCGAAAGCCACAATTTTATTGAGAAAATGAAAAGTGAAAACATTCCTGTCAGCGCTTTTCCTGAAAATTTAAAACAAGAGAAAGCGGAAGAAAAGAATATTGATGAATGGGTGAATGAATTATCGGAAGTGTGGAATAAATACAAAAAATTAATTTTAACCGTATCAGAAACTAATATTTTTTTTGCTGATAGTTCAACAATTCTTGGCAAAAGAATGGCTCAGATTGTTCAGAAACTTTTGAAAAATTGTAAAATATCAGAGATTTTATCAACCGGTGGCGCAATTTCTTATACTTTACTAAAAACAATGGAATGGGGAATGCTCACACCTGTACAAGAATTAGCCCCGGGAGTTCAATTTACGGGTGCTTTTATGAATAAGGTTTTGTAATTTATTTTGCTTCAGCTTCTTTAATCATTTTTTCACTGGCATACATAAATACTTCTACACGACGATTTGCTGCTTTTCCGGCAGTTTTAGCATTATCGGCAATGGGATCTGAGAAATTCTTACCTACAATTTCTTTCAGTTGTGAGGAAGTTACATTTTTTGTCATTAAAAAATTACCTACAGCTTGCGCACGGTCTTGTGATAGTTTTTGATTAACTTCCAATGAACCAACATTATCAGTATGACCCATTATGGCAATATCCATAGTTGGGTTATCAACCAAAATTTTAGCAAACTTTGTTAAAGCAGTTTGTGCTGATGTGTTAAGTGTACTTTTACCTGTTTTAAATAAAATTCCAGAATCAAAAGTAACTTTTAATGCTTTTAAATTATTGGCATCTCTGATACTGTCAACTCTCGCACCTTCAATAGCTGCAGCTTGAGCAGCAGCTTTGTCCATTTTTTTCCCGATAATAACTCCGGTTGTAGCACCTACCGCTGTTCCAATACCAGCACCAATAGCTGCACTTTTGGCATTTTTGCCAATTAGAGCGCCAACTCCTGCTCCTAGAGCTGCTCCGGCACCCCCACCAATTAAACCTCCTTTTACTGCATTGCTCATTGAGCTACAGCCTGATAACACAATGGCTCCACTTAAGATTAACGCCATTAATCCATTTTTCTGTTTCATTTTTTTAATTTTTAAATAATCTGGTTAAGTAATTGAAATATAAATTCTTTATATAATTAACTCAACTTTCGCAAGTAGTATAACTACTTGATTTTTATAAAAATAGCAGCATATTTATTTTGATATGTCGCTGAATTTCAGTAACTTTGTGTCGCAAAACAAAAACAAAACAATATGCTGCGACACAAAGATACAACAATACTTTCAGAGATAAGCGACTTTTTTACTACTAGTGAAAAAGCGATTGTGAGCATTTTCAGGGTACTTCATTCAATGCAGGTGTCTGAAAAGCTATTTTTCAAAAACGATGCCTGTAATGTCAAGTATCGCAGTATCGATAAATTGATATTATTGTTACTGTTTCCATTCTTTGAAATAAAA
>JAURYY010000055.1 GCA_030653695.1 Paludibacter sp.
ATGATGGAAATAGCCCGAAGCGGCGTATTCCATCCCGGCATGTTTACTTTTCCGCAAATCATGATGCTGTTTCTGGCAGTAATGGTTACCGATGTGATTCTTTTGGATGTATTTAATACCTTGGGGTTACCCACTTCGACCACAGTATCATTAATTTTCGAGTTGCTTGGCGCAGCAGTGGCAGTAGCATTGGTTAATATCTGGCAAACTGATACAGGCGTGCTTATTGATTATATAAATTCAGGCAAAGCGCTGGCAATAATATCGGGAATCCTTATTTCAGTAGTAATTGCATTTGTAACAGGGACAGCCATTATGTGGGCATCTCGATTAATGTTTTCGTTTCGTTACCAAAAAACCTTTAAATACCTTGGTCCGCTGTGGACGGGCATAGCCCTCACCGCAATCTCGTACTTTGCTATTTTCAAAGGATTGAAAAACACTACACTTATTTCAGAGGAATTCATAAAACTTGTTTATGAGAACATAGGAGTAGCTTTGTTATACGCTTGGTTGGGCTGGACAGCATTTATGGCGATATTACAACATTTATTTAAAGTCAATGTTCTGAAAATCATAATTCTTGCAGGTACAGCAGCCTTAGCGCTTTCTTTTGCAGGTAACGACTTAGTAAACTTTATTGGCGTGTTTATGGCAGGATTAAGTTCATTCGAAATTGCTTCGGGAGTTGCAGCTTCGGGTGGCTCGGTCGATACATTGATGATGAGCCAATTGTCGGAACCTGTGAATGTGGATTGGCGATATTTATTTGGAGCAGGCATTATCATGGTGTTGGCACTGTGGTTTTCGAAAAAAGCAAGAACTGTTACTAAAACCGAAGTCAATTTATCGCGGCAGAGTGAAGGCATCGAACGATTCTCATCAACCGGAGCTTCACGTTCTATAGTGCGTAATGTGTTGATTGCAAATAAGTTTTTTCGCAAATTAACACCTCAAACAGTCATCGATTTTGTTAAAAATAGGTTCAGACCACTATCGGATGAAGAGGTAAGTGATGCTTCGTTCGATTTGATTCGCGCGTCTGTAAATTTAACTGTATCGGCACTGCTAATATCGGCAGGTACTTCGCTTAAACTGCCGCTATCAACTACTTACGTAACTTTTATGGTGGCAATGGGTACGTCGCTTGCCGATAGGGCATGGGGACGCGAAAGTGCTGTGTACCGCATAACTGGCGTTTTAACGGTTATAAGCGGTTGGTTTATAACAGCTTTTGTTGCATTTACTGTCGCTGCATTGGTTGCTTTTGCATTAATGTACGGTGGAATTTATGCAGTCATAGGTTCTATTGCATTGGTAATATTTTTATTCTTTCAGTTTACACGCCTACATAAAAAGCGCGAAAAAAACGAACAAAAAGAAGGAGACACTTACATCGCCAACGGAAACGACATAGTAGATAATTGTACCCGTCATATAGAAGAAACGGTTAATACAACCATGAAGATATATGAGGGCGTGCTCGAAGGGTTATTTAAAGAAGACAGAAAAAGCTTGCTAAAACTTTATAAATTAGCTGATGAATTTCATGGTGAATCGAAAAAAAGACGAGCTTATGAAGTGCTTCCTACACTGCAACGATTAGAACAAGAATCGCTCGATATAGGACAGTATTATGTGCAAGCTATTGATTATTCTTATGAAATTTCAATGTCGTTGCGCTTCATTACCGAATCGAGTTATAGATTTATCGATAATGCACACGAAGGGTTCAACAAGGAACAAATTGAAGATTTAACTTTGTTGGGAGAAACTTTTATTTCTGTTTATCGCGACTTTAATAAGATGATTCAAAACAATGATTATTCGGGCTTAGAAAGAATTAAAGACCGTCGTGCACAAGTTCTCGACTTGTATTCAGATTTGGTAAAAAAACAAATCAAGCGCACCAAAGAAAAAGATTCAGGAACACGCAACAGTATATTGTATCTGAATATTCTGAACGAAACCAAAGTTATTATTATGAAATCGGTTAACCTGATGCGTGCTCAAATGAATATGTTTTACGCTGAAAAACATAATTAAACTGAAAATTCAGTGTTTGAAGTGTTTGAAAAGTTTAGTACTTTTGTAATCTTGCAAAAAAATATTGTATGAAAATACTTATTCTATTTCTTTTTGCTGCTTTTACAGTTACTGCTTCTGCTCAAACATCGGACACGCGTGGTTATTTAGTTAAAGTGGGTGAAATGGCTCCGGATTTCAGCATAAAACTGACAAACGGAAAAACAGTAAAACTTTCATCGCTGAAAGGAAAAGTAGTTATGTTGCAATTCACTGCCAGTTGGTGTGGCGTTTGTCGCAAGGAAATGCCTTTTATCGAAAGTGATATCTGGCAAAAACACAAAAACAATAAAAAATTCGCATTAATAGCAATCGATCGTGACGAACCGCTCGAAACGGTGTTGAAATTTGCCGAAAGCACCGGAATTACTTATCCCATAGGGCTCGATCCGAATGCTGATATATAGATATCCTATTTGTTTTATAAGTTTTTTATCATTATCTTTGACCTAAAAAAATGATAATGAAAAGTGATATTGATATACTAATTGATAGTTCGTTAGAAATAAAACGGGCACTTGCAGTAAAGATGTGTTTAGTGGGTTATTCAACTTCTGAAATATCTAAGCTGCTTAATGTTTCGGTAGCCTTTGTTAAGAAGTGGCGCGCATTATATAATAAAAAAGGTGCGGTTTGTTTTCCAGTCTGTTATAAAGGGAGAATAGGTCTTTTGACTAACGAACAAATGCAGAACACTTTAGAATATGTAAAAAGCAAATCTTCTATTAGTTTACTTGACATAATATCTTACATAAGAGATACATACGATATAGAATTCAAATCGAAACAAAGCTATTATGATATAATGTCAAATGCTGGTATGAGTTGGAAAAAGTCTGAAAAAATTAATCCAAAAAAAGATGAAGCAAAAGTAATTCTTAAGAAAGAAGAATTAAAAAAAAACTCAATGAAAGAAAAAAAGAAATACAATCCGGGGAATTGGTCGTTTTAATGGAGGATGAATGTCACTTACTTTGGGGTGACACATTGGGTTATGTATGGGGGTTAAGAAATAAAAAAACAACAGTGCCAGTATTAAATGAAAAAGAACGACAGACATATTACGGAGCAGTTAATTGCTTTACTGGTGATTTTCATATTTTTCCATATAGTGCTGGTAATGGAGAAAATACAGTCGATTACGTAAAAAAAATAATGAAAATATATGAGAATAAAAAGATAATGATAATCTGGGATGGAGCGAGTTATCACCGTTTTTCTGCTTTCAGAGATTATCTTTCAGAGCTTAATCAAGATTTGCCACCTGAAAAATGGCAAATTACCTGTGAATTATTTGCTCCAAATGCCCCTGAGCAAAATCCAGTTGAAGATATCTGGCTACAAGGAAAAAACTTTCTGCGAAAAAACTTTGTTGAAAACAACACATTTTCAAAGGTAAAAAAA
>JAURYY010000004.1 GCA_030653695.1 Paludibacter sp.
CTTATTTTTCAACTCATAGAGCCATTCTTCTACAATTTCTTTTGAGTTGAAAACAAAACCGTACGCATAATTTTTTCCATTATGAGTGATTTCATATTCAATTCTTGAATTGCTTGATAGGGCAGCAATATCTAATCTAAAATTTTGAAAATTAATTAATTGTTCGCTTTTAGTGCCGACTAGAATTAATTCTCTCCCGAAATCAATTGCTTTTATCAAATTTGATTTACCTGATGCATTAGCACCCAAAATGATTGATGCTTTAAGTGCCGAAATGCCCTTTACTTTCTCCGATTTATGATTTGGTTTCAGAGTTCCACTTCCCGGAATCATCGAAAACACAACTCTGTCTTTAAACGACAGAAAATTCTCTATACTGAATCTTATTAGCATGATATTATGGTTTTATTGTGCAAAGATAGTGAATTTATCACAAATATGAAACTTTTTGCTTGTTTCAAATTAATATTGGATAATATTATTCTTGGCGGTTCTCAATCGTCCAGAATCTAACAAACCCATAACCGCCAATATATAAACTTACAGTTCATTGGTTTTTGCTTTATCGGCTTCTTTTTTCTTAGCCGTAAAGCTAAAACTAATGTGCTGTGACCGCTCTGCCTATTATCAAAAAGCTATAAAAGCCACTGCAAGACATTTGAAAATAAGCTCTAACTTGCTGTGGCTTTTTTTGCTTTTGGGGCGATTAGTTTTAATTTGTCGAGTTACCGCAATTTGTTTTCATCGTAATTCCAAAAGAATCGTGAATCTGTTAGGTCTTTTCTGTAATTTGCTAATTCAGACTTAGTAATAACATTACTTTTCATTTTCGGCAAAGGGACAATAAATAATTCTTTTGGTTTTTCGGGTTCTCCACCCACGCCAATTACCACAAAAACTGGAATTTTAAGTTTCTCAGCATACTCTTTATAATTCCTAATTTGGTAGTTTTGCGCCCATTCAATTCCGTTTTTAAAGTAATTTTTGCGCCATTTACATTCTATGGCGAATGCTTCTTTAACGCCTTTTGGCTTGAAATCAAAAATTACTTCCAAATCGGGGAAATGATTTGAGACGGCATAAATTCCATCCACATATTTGTCGCTGCGCCACTCTTGCAATGTAAAGTATTTCTGGTCAAAATTCTTTACTACAAACTTCTCGAATGCATCGCCTTTTGCCTTGTTTTCGTCAAAATCATCTTTCTGAATCTTTTCATTCACTGTCGATTTTGTTACTTCCTTTACTGGTTGTTCGCTGTTGATTTCTATTTTTTGTGTTTTGCTTGGTTTGCGGACAATAATAATTCCCCAAACAACAATCATTAAACCAAATGCAATTAAAATATATCCCATTTTATTACTCATATTTTACTCAATTTCAATCTTGTCAATTTCTTTCATCAATCTGTCTGTTTCCGACAATGCAAAGATTATTTTCTGATAATGCAAAATATCGTCAAACTCTAATGTTCTTTCCTTTCGGTCTTTCAGCCATTTTTGAGCCGGTTGATAACCTCCAATATAGAAGTTCCAAGCCACTTCGGGAACATGGTCGAAATATTGCGTTTCGTTTATGAATACTTTCCCATCTTCGTATTTTGGTTTACTTACTCCATTATTACCACCAATCGGGTATTGTGTAATGTAATTTTCAACTGTTGTTGATTCCAGTAAATGAATTTGTCTGATTTCTCCACCCAAATTCACTAATTGCCAAAACGTTTCTTTGTCTTTTGGATATGACACTCTCGGAAAATCAATTTTTAGAAATTCCTTGTACTGTTCTCTGTAAGTTGGAGAATGCAAAACGGCATAGATATAATCCAAAATATCTATTGGTGCAAATGTATTTTCATCCGTTTCTTTCTCGTTTGTAAATATCAATCCTAATTTCTCCGCTATCTGGTTTACGATTTCTGCGTTTAAGTTAGGTGTTCTATCTGTTGTTTGGTCAATTGTTTGTTGGGAGTTGGTTTGTGGATATAAGTAAAGAGGGAATGTATTACCGCTTCCGTATCTACCAGCTGTTCCAGTTAAATTAAAGACGTTAATTACATTTGTGCAAAATACATATTTCCAATCATCAGAACATTGCCGTGCAATTACTAAACCAATATTATTACCTAAAATAAAATGTTGCATTACTTCGTTTCTAGGTGAATTAATCCAATGCTCATTATTTTTTGTATGATACATAAATTGAATATCAAATGGCTTATAATTTACTTTTGTAGCTCCATTTTTTCGAGCTTCTCTTAACTCAACCAATCTGAGCTCTTTTGTTACTCTTCTAGTATCTTGAATATCAAACTCTGAATAAGGATTTAGTGAAGTTAATATTTTTTCGGTAGTTTTTATTAGTTCATTTTCTGTCAAAAATATTGAAAGTTTGTCATTAGCAGTAACCATCCCAGAAGTATTCAATGGAAATAACTCACTAACTTTAAAACCATTTTCATATTCTACAGAACCAATATCCGATTTTGGAACAAAGAAACAATAAGGTTTTTCAGGTTTTAATTCTTCGTATTCAATTGTCTTTAATGAATTTTCCAATAAAAAATCATATTTCATTTCTCTTTTGCCGTACAAATCATAATGAAATACTTTTCCTAATTCTTTGGGATTTTTCTTTCCTGTTTTTACAAAAATAGTAATGGCAACGCCTTGCATAATGTCAAACACATTTACATCAACACTTCCATCTGGTGCAGTTTCTTTCTTTTTACTGTTTCCGTGCAAATCAATTGTATAAATTTTATCATACGTTTTCAGCAAGTTCCAACGCATACCTCTGAAAGTCGGATTATCTAAAAAACCATGAGGATTTATAAATGCCAAAACGCCACTACCGTTTTTCTCAATAAAATGTTGACCATAACGAATAAACTTTACATAATCGTCATTTAGCCAATGTTTGCGTTCGTTGAAATGAACACCGTCAATGTATTTATAGTCTTCAATTAAATCACTAATCCATTTACCATTATTTGAAGAAATTCCGCTATAGGGTGGATTTCCAACAATGCACATTACGGGAGTATCACGTTTTATGTGGTTTGCTTCGTTTGCTTCTGAGCTTAGCCAGTTGGCAAAAAGTGTTCCTGTGTCGGGGTGGTGTTCTTCCAAACTGTTGGTCAGATACACACGGAAACGTTGGTCTTTGGTCGGCTTAAAACCTGTTTCTTTCAACAATAAATCTAATTGAAGGTGTGCCATTGCATAACTTGCCATTAGCAATTCAAAACCGTTAAGACGTGGTATTAAATGATTTTCAACATAATTGCTCCAAATACCTTGTTGCCCTTCAAACTTCTTATAAATCAGTTTGATGATTTCTGCTAAAAAAGTGGCTGTTCCCGTGGCTGGGTCGAGTATTTGAACACGATGTACTTCTTGTTCTACTTGTTTGTAACCTGTTGTGGAGCGTTTGTCGGCAGATTGTGTGTTTAGATTAATTTTAGTTTTGCTGTTGTCGGCTAATCCTTGTGGTAAATTAAATTCTGTTTTCAGAATATCGTCAACAGCACGAATTATGAAATTTACTACAGGTGCTGGAGTGTACCACACACCACGGGCTTTTCTTAGTTTAGGGTCATATTGGCTCAGGAAGTCTTCGTAAAAATGGATAATCGGGTCTTCCGTTTTGGTAGACTTTCCATAGCTTTTGAGCATTTGCTCCACATTGCAGGCCAAAAATATATTTACCAAGTCGTCAACAATCCATTTTATACGGTCGTCAACTTCTAATCCTGCAATGTAGCCAAAAAGCTTTTTCAGAAACGGATTTGATTTTGGAATCAATTCATATGCTTCCTGACGGCTAAAAGTGGGTAAAGTTGAATCGTGAAGTCGGGCGGCAAACATCCCGTAAGCAATGGTTTGGGCATACACATCGGCAAATCCTTTAGGCGTAATGTCGTGAATTAGAATTTCCTTGAAAGCGTTCATCTGGTCTTTCAGCGTACTATCTTCCTGATTTTCTTCATCGCTGTTCAACGCTTTTTCAATAACTTCTGAAAGAAGGCGGGCTTTGCCCGCCATCATTTCTGCCAATTTCTTTGAACTCTTTATTGTCTGCCCATGATGCGAACAAAAGTCTTTTATGAAGTTCTCGAAACTTGCAAAATTCTCAGTCAAAGGTTTTATGCCTTTGTCCGTAACTTCACCAATTGCAATTTTGGTTACAAACTCTCCTTCACGATAAAGTGAAAAGTTTAAGTAGTCTGTAAATATCAAGTTTCCGAGCGAAGCTTTGTAACGGTCAAATTGTTCTTTGTTTCCTGTTTTCTTTACTCCTTCAAGGTCACGGTCGCCAATATCTTTCGCCTCAATAAATCCAACAGGAATATCTTTCTTGGTCAAAATGTAGTCGGGTGCTCCACAACTTTGTCTTTTTGGTTCGTTGGTTGCTCTGATTGTCGGAACAATAGTTTCAATTAGTGTTTGCAAGTCTCCACGAAAAGTGTGTTCGGTTGCGTTTCCAAGTTTGTAACGTTGGTTAATGTTGTCGATATATTGGTCTAAAGTCATGGTTTTATATTTTCAATTTCGGCTGATATTACCGCTATTGTTTGTCTTTTCTTTTTTTTTTTTGGATTGCACCTAACGGTTTGCAGCTACAAGAAGTTGGCGATTTTCACCACAAATGTTCATACGAAGAACGAATGTTTGTACAACCACAAAACTGTCATACGAAGCACTGAACCGCCAATTTCTTGTAGGTGCTGTTAGCGGTTCGTTGTTCTTTTCTTCACTACAAATTTAGTAATTTCATTTGTAAAATATTCATGATTCCACCTTATGCCCTTTTTGAAACAAATTGCTCAAAACCTGCCAATAATTAACCAATTATTGCCATCACTTACAACGGTAATTCCTGCATACCTAGACTTTATGGTTTGGGTTGCGGTACCGTCAATGGTTTCTGAACCGCTTGCTGCAAGAGTTGCAACGTTTCCGGGATCCATTCTTTTTATCGTATATATTCTTCCAGCTATCCCAAATGCAGTCGGCAGTGTAACGGTTGTAGTGTTTTTTACCAGTATTATTTGGTCGTCAA
>JAURYY010000005.1 GCA_030653695.1 Paludibacter sp.
TCTTTCAACTCTTGCTTATATGTTTCGGATATGAGCTGGAGTTGAACGCTTGGTCAAAAATCAAAGATAGAGATTTTTTTGTTAAAAAATCGAACGAATGCACTGCCAACACAATAAAATCCAATCGGCAAACGTTTAAATTGAAATTGATTTTCGTTTTCTACAGAAAATCAATGCTCGAAAGCAAAATCGGCTTTCCGATAAAGCTATTTCTCTACTGCCTTTTTGATTTCGACCAACTTCGAAGCGGTAAGCTTCGTATTTCGATTTAAACGTTTGCCGATTGTTTGGCAGTTTCATTCGTAAAATTTCATATAACGTATCCCTATGAGAAACTCATTTTCCTATATGAGAAACGGAGTTTCCCATATATCCGCCTTAGAAGTAGTTATTGATATTTGTTAATCAAAGATTATCAACAACTTAGCAAAAGAGTCCGATTTTGAGTAGTTTCTCTTATCGGAATTTGTTATTTATTTACTAAAGATGTTTTTCAATCGTAAAGGTTCGCAAATATACATTTTTTTTGTAAAAACAAACAATGTAATTTGCTAAATATTTAAATTATCCAATGGACTTTTTATCTGATCAAATCCTTTTGTAGTAATATGGGTGTACCCCGATAGCGTTCGACTGAGCGTTCGACTGAGCTCACGCCGATGTCTATCGGCGAAGTCTCACGCCGAAGCCTGAATGGAACTTGAAGTTAGTACTGTTTAATATATACCGAAATAATAATTAAAGTCTAAAAACTATAATTAAACGGCTTTTTTCTAAAATGCTTCATCTCACTAAACATGCACTGCACTTAAATATATCCGACTATTTACTAATTTTTAACCGCTCTATCAGTATCAAAAGTGAAAAAATAGAGTACTTTTGTATGAAATTTCCCAAAAACTGCTCTTCTTCAAACATTAGCAATCCATGAACAAAAAAAATATCTCAAAATTTACTCCGCACATCGTTGCTGTTCTTTTGTTTACAATTTTGTCATTCTATTATTTTTTACCTGTTTTGGAGGGTAAACAAATTATCGCTCACGATACGGAGAGCTGGAAAAGTATGGCAAAAGAAACCATTGACTACAACAAATCGCACGATGATGTTACTTTATGGACCAATTCGATGTTTGGTGGAATGCCTACATTTCAGATATCCATGAGTCAGCCTTACAATCTGATAAAACATGTAGAACAAATCATTCATTTATATCCTCGAACGATTTACAATCTAATGCTTTATCTGATTGGCTTTTACATATTACTGCTGGCATTCCGTGTAAATCCGTGGTTAGCAATAGTTGGCGCCATTGCTTTTTCATTTGCATCTTACAATTTTATTATTATTGTTGCCGGTCATAATTCCAAAGCCATTACCATAGCTTACATGGCTCCGTTGATAGGAGGCGTATTTATGGCTTTCAGAAGGAATAAACTGATAGGAGGCATCATTACAGTGCTTTTTCTGAGTTTAGCCATCAGGGCAAACCACGTACAAATATTATATTATACCCTGATTATGCTCATATTTTTTGGAGTTGTAGAATTGATTTACAGTTTAAAGGAAAAACAAATCAAATCGTTTCTGCAATCGACAGGCATAGTGCTGGCAGCAGCTGCAATAGCCATTGGCATGAATGCCACTTCGCTCATTACCACTTATGAATATTCGCAGTACACCATGCGTGGAAAATCAAACGGACTAACCGTTGACACCCAAAGCTCGCAACATGGACTGAATAAAGAATATATTACTCAATGGAGTTACGGAATTGATGAGACGCTGACTATGCTGATACCCAATTTCAAAGGAGGCGCCAGTGGCGGAAAATTAGACGCGAACAGTGCGACCGCAAAGAAACTTAAAAGTCTGGGTGTACCGAATATCGACAAAGTAATGAGCGAAATGCAATTGCCATTGTACTGGGGTACTCAACCGGGCACATCTGGTCCGGTATATCTCGGGGCTATTGTAATTTTCCTTTTTGTGTTGGGCTTTTTTCTGGTCGAAAAAAGAATATTATGGTGGCTGTTGCCCATGATTGTACTGACACTTCTGCTCTCGTGGGGGAAAAATTTTATGTGGCTCACCAATATCTTTATTGATTATGTGCCATTTTACAATAAATTCCGCACAGTTTCGATGACATTGGTTGCTACCGGTTTCGGTATAACACTGATTGCCATACTTGCGCTCAAAGAACTTTTAAATGCATCTATTGATAAACAAAAGATGCTGAAGCCGGTGTTCATTAGCGCAGCCATTACCGCTGGCATTGCTTTAATATTTGCATTAATACCTTCCATATCAGGGAATTTTACATCTCCTGCCGATGCACAGCAATTGCAAGGCGATTATGCATTTATGCTCGAAACCTTGCCGCTCGACCGCAAAGCAATGTTAAGCAGTGATGCATGGCGATCGTTGATTTTCATACTTTTGAGTACAGGAATCTTATGGCTTTATTTAAAAGGAAAACTGAAAACTTATGTAGCCATTGCACTTTTGGGCATTTTATTTCTTGCCGATTTATTCCCTGTTGATAAACGTTACCTGAACGACGATAACTTTGTCCGTAAATCTCGTATCGACAATATGGTTCAACCCTCTGCTGCCGACAATATTATTCTACAGGATAAATCGCAATACAGAGTGCTTGATGCTTCGGTAAACATATTTAATGACGCAACTCCCTCTCATTTTCACAAAAACATAGGCGGTTATCATGCCGCAAAACTTCGTCGTTATCAAGAACTAATCAATATGCATATTGAACGGGAAATAGGTCAACTTTTCGGTGCGTTCGGACATGCCAAAACATTTGACGATATAGCGCCTACGCTCGACTCGCTGGGAGTTCTCAATATGCTCAACATGAAATATGTGATATATAATAAAGAAGCATCTCCACTCGTTAATCCTTTTGCAAACGGAAATGCATGGTTTGTAAAAAACATCAGAGTAGCAGCCGATGCAAACGAAGAAATGAAATTGCTGGGAGAAATAAATACAAAGACCGAAATGGTGGTTGACAAGACTTTTGCTTCGCAATTGCCTGCAACAATCATCGCCGACAGCACATCATACATTGCCCTGAAATCGTATAAACCCAATCATTTGATTTACGATTTCAGTTCCAAAACCGACCAAATGGCTGTTTTTTCCGAAATTTACTATGACAAAGGATGGAACGCCTACATCAACGGACAAAAAGCACCTTATTTCCGCGCCAACTATCTACTGAGAGCCATGCCGCTCAAAAGCGGAAATTATCAGGTGGAATTTAAATTTGAACCGCAGTCGTACAAAACAGGGAATAACATTGCGCTTATCTCCTCGCTTATTTTTATTGCATCAATTTTAGGATTCGGGGTATGGCGATGGAAAAGAACTAAAAAAATTGAAAATTGAAAATTGAAAAATGAGACATATATCTATCCCATTTTCAGTTGATTTTAAAATAAAAAATAAGTGTAAGATATTTTGGTAAAAAATAACATTCAGAACTCATAAGATATGACAAAAGAAAAAAAAGCAGGTAAGTATAAAATTCGTCATGTGCATTTTACATCCATTATCAGTATGTCCCTTGTACTTTTCCTTGTAGGGTCATTGAGCCTGATACTCTTTACGGCACGCGATGTTAGCATTCACGTGAAGGAAAATATAAATTTATCGGTAATTCTGGAAGATGAAATTAGCGAATCGTACTTTCAACGTATAAAAACATATCTCGAAAGTGCGCCCTTTGTAAAATCAGTGGTTTATATTTCGAAAGAAGATGCATTGAAAGACCACATAACCACTTTGGGCGAAGATCCGAAGGATTTTTTGGGTTATAATCCACTTATGGCATCGCTCGAAGTAAAATTAAAAGCAGAATATGCAAATAACGACAGCGTGCTTATGATAGAAGCGAAACTAAAAACTTTCGAAAATATTTACCGTGTTGCATACCAGAGAGATATGGTGAGTTTAGTGAACGAAAATGTTAAAAAAATCAGCTTGGTACTTCTTGGACTGGCTATCGTTTTATTATTAGTTTCGTTGGTACTCATTAATAATACTGTACGTATAGCAGTTTATTCAAACCGGTTTTTAATCAACACCATGAAACTTGTAGGAGCCACCCACTGGTTTATTCGCAAGCCATACATTTACAGAGGAATGTTAAACGGGACAATTGCTGCCATCATTTCATTGGTATTATTGGCAGGCATGGTTTATTATATTCAGTTTGAATTCGGACTGAATGAATTGTTTATCAATCCGCTGACAATAGTTTCGGTAGTTTTGATAGTCATCGTACTGGGGGTAACGCTTACTGCGGTATCATCCTATTTTGCCGTAGGACGGTTCCTGAAAATGAGAACAGAAGAAATTTATTCAATCTAATTTTAAACATAACAAACCTCTTTCATACAAAAAAAAGACAATTCAGCATTATGGAAAAAGACAGGAATTTCATTTTGTCCAAAATCAATCTATTATTGATTGCTATTGGATTTATCATCATTGTTATCGGGTTTTTTCTGATGACAGGCTCCACAACCACAATTGATTTTAATCCGGATATTTTCAGCACACGCCGAATAACGGTAGGACCAATGATCTCATTTTTTGGTTTTTTGTTTATCATTTTTGCCATTCTTTTTAAACCAAAAAAAGATAAATAATGGATTTATTTCAAACTATTATAATTGCAATAGTAGAAGGCATTACCGAGTATTTACCGGTATCATCAACCGGGCACATGATAATTGCTCAGAAATTATTAGGAATGGAAAGTTCTGAGTTTGTAAAAGTATTTACGGTAAATATTCAGTTTGGAGCCATCCTTTCGGTCATCGTGCTGTATTGGAAACGGTTTTTTCAATCAGTCGATTTTTATCTGAAATTGCTCATTGCGGTAATACCGGCTTTGATACTTGGTTTTTTATTGGGCGATTATATTGACGCTATGCTCGAAAGTGTTTTTATTGTGGCTGTAATGCTCGTTTTGGGCGGTATATTGATGTTGTTTGTGGATAAATGGTTTAACAAACCCGAAGAAAATCAGGAAATGGACTGGAAACGCGCTTTGAAAATCGGTTTGTTTCAGTGTATAGCCATGATACCGGGTGTTTCACGCTCCATGGCTTCAATTGTAGGTGGAATGACCACAAAATTGTCGCGGAAAAATGCAGCTGAGTTTTCATTTTTTCTGGCTGTACCCACCATGGCTGCCGCATCAGGTTACACCTTATTGAAACTGTTTACCAATCCGGCAGGAGCAAGCATTTTAACCGATAATTTAATCACGCTACTGATAGGCAATGTAATTGCATTTGTTGTGGCAATGGCAGCTATAAAATTCTTTATAGGATTTCTTACAAAATACGGTTTTAAAGCGTTTGGATATTATAGAATTATGCTGGGAGTTGCTTTGCTCGTATTATTAGCATTAGGTTATTAGCATTAGGGGTGGATTTGAGTGTTATTTAGAAATGTTTCGGGTTCTTAATAATTAATAATTAACACTTTGTTCTTATAATTAAAAAAAATGACTATCGGGTTTTACACCCAACGAGATATTTGTAACACAAATATTTGTAAACTCAGAATTAAGTTTGCAAATAAATTGTTATTATAAAAAACTCTGTAAGAGTTTACTGTGCATAAACCCCAGTTTTAACTGG
>JAURYY010000006.1 GCA_030653695.1 Paludibacter sp.
AAAAAGTTGTATATTTGACTGTAGCATTCCGCAATGAAGTTATAAAAAATTGGAGAGGGTTAGGCAGGTTGCTTCCAATTTTCAATCCAGATTGAAGCCAAGTAATTTCAAAACGTTTAATAGAATTTCATACTTCCCGACCTTTGGCAGATCTTTTTATTGGAATATAAAACTCTTCTCACGTCTGTTATATTATTGTATATCAAACCATTATATAACAATTTGCGATTTTATGAATTTATACATTTTTCTCACGAAATTTAATTCTGACCGAATAGTTTCAAGAATAGTCTAACAAATAAGGTGATTTCAACTCAAGATAAAAAAAAACGGTATTCAGGGTATTTCGACGAAATTATTTCTGATTTCTGTACTCTTTTGGGGTTAAGTGGTACTTTTTAGCAAATTCGCGATAAAAATAGGCTTTATTATTAAAACCACAATTGTACATTATTTCCTGCACTGTTTTACTTGTAGTTTTGAGTAGCTTTTCGGATTGTTTCAACCGGATTGAACGAATATATTCAGTTGGAGTTTGTCCTATGATTTCCTTTATTTTTCGATAGAGTTGCATTTTACTAAGTGCTATTTCGTTTGCAATGAAATCCAGTGTCAAATTATCATTGTCAATTTGCTGGTGCACTATAGTGGTGATACGCAGCATTAAATCTTTGTCTTCTTTACGTATCAGTTTGCCATCGAGTTGTTCCAATGCAGCATAAACAGATTCGCTATAATCCAAAACTGCTTTATTCCGATGTAGCAGACTTTCGATTAATGCTTCCAAATGGCGTGGATGAAATGGTTTACTCAGGTAAGCATCCGCACCCACTTCAAGTCCTTCAATTTGATTATCGACAGAACTTTTAGTTGACAGAAGAATAATAGGGATGTGTCTTGATAGTTCGTGTTCTTTCATTATTTTTATAAATTCCACACCATTCATCACCGGCATTATTATATCGCAAACAATAACAAGAGGCAGCCTGATTCGCATCAGTTCAATGGCTTCCTGTCCATTTGCAGCTTCAGCAATTTCGTATTTATCACAAAGACAGTCACGCAACAATTCTCTTATATCTTTATCATCGTCTATCACCAATACAAGACCTCTCTTTTTTACGTCTGTTTTTGCCAACTGCATTCTTTTTTCCGTTTCAATTTCTTTTCTTTCAAATGATGGAATTGACAATAAAGGTTTTTGGTCTTGCATTGCCGAAACTGATTCGTCCAAAATGAGTGCTGGCAGACTTACTACAAATGAAGTATATGATTCACCATCGCTTTCCACTTCGATAGTTCCTTGTAATACTTCTATAATATTTTTGCATAATGCCAACCCTATTCCGCTTCGTGTTTCTAATCCTTTAGCCACTTGCTTTTCGAAACGTTCCAATATTTCAAACCTATCAAAAATGATTTTTTGAAAAGCAGGTTTAATACCAACACCTGAATTCGTTACACGCAAATACAATTGATTTTCTTTTATTTCAACCAACACATCAACTTTCTCATCGGCGGGGGTATATTTCACTGCATTTGAAACAAGATTAAATACAATTTTTTCGACACTACTTCTGTCTGTTTTCCAAAGTATTTTGTCAGGTGAAAACACTATTTGAAATTGTATTTTCTTTTCTTCCAATTGCTCTATAAAATTATCTGTAACAAATTTGACCAATTCAGGGATGTCAACTTCTTCAATTTCCAACTTCAAATGACCCGTTTCGGCCTTTCGAAATTCTATTAATTGATGAATCAGGGTTTGCATCCGTTCAGAGTTCGACTTTATTATATTGATATATTTACGTGTATAACTATCGATTGAATTTGTTCGAAGCAATTGCTCACAAGGACCGTAAATAAGCGTCAATGAATTGGAAAACTCATGAGCAATATTAGTAAAAAAACGCAATTTGGCTTGATGAATTTCTTCAATCTTCTGCTTTTCAAGTTCTTTCATTTTAAAATCATTGCGTATAGTCAGTTGGTATTTAACAAATCGCTTAACTGTCAATATCAACAGAACAAGCACCAACAGATAACAAATATAAGCAACTTCAGTTGCCCACCAAGGCGGCAACATGCGTATAGGAAGTGTGTAATACTGTTCACTCCATATTTTATCTGCATTACTCCAACGAACTTTTAAAATGTATTTTCCGGTTGGTAAATTAGCGAATACGATGGTGTTGGAAGTCCCCAAATTTATCCAATCTTTCTGAAAACCCTCCAATAAATATGAAATTTCGCATTTAGAGCCCGACAGATAATCGAGCGGAATAAATTTAAAACTAAACGATTTGTTTTTATAATGTAGAATGAGGGCATCACCTTTTTTTTTCTTTTTTATATAATCAAAAAGATTTCTTTCAGTGTTGTCTAAATAAAATGCATCCAAAAATAAAGATGGCATATTACTGCTATGGGTAATTTCCAATGGATTAAACACATTGAAACCACTAATTCCTCCGAAATAGAATTGATGTGAGTACGGACTTTCATAAAAAGCACCATCCGAAAACTCATTATTTTGCAATCCGTCTTTTTGAAAATATGATATTATCCTGTGAATATTTTTATCCTTCACCAGTTTTGCAATTCCTTTGTTCGTGCTTAGCCATAAATTGTGCTCTTTATCTTCCAATATACCATGAATGGTGTTATTAGGCATGCCATTTTTTTCGGTAAACTGTTCAAAAACTGGTATCCCCTTTTCAAATCGCAGCAATTTATTGAGACCCATACTGGTTCCCGCCCATAAAAAACCTTTTTTATCTTTGTATAAGGAGAGAATATCATCATTACTTATATAATTGGTTTTATTGGCAGTAAATCTGTAGTTTTGGAACTTTTCTGTCTCAATATTGAATCGGTTTAACCCTCCGCCTCTGGTGGCTATCCATAAATGGGTGGCATCATCGCGAATAATTGAATACACAATATTATTACTCAAACTTGTTAATTGATCGTTTTTGTAGATGTATTGGGTGTGCTTCTTTACAGAGTAAGGTTTCGAACTTCTGTCTATTTCTAATTTATACATACCATAACCACTTGTCCCAACCCATAATATATTGGCATCGTCTGTAAGGATAGAATAAACCGAAGACAAGTTCACTTTTTGCTGCAAACTATCATTCACAAATACTGTGTAAATCTTCTTTGTTCTCGTATCAAAATAATTTATTCCTCGTCCGTCAGTGCCTATCCAATGTTCATCATTCCGACCTTCAACAATTGTAAAAACCGAATTGCTAAGCAATCCGTTGGCGGTAGTTAAACGTTGTACTTTATTCAATTCCGCATTATCAGTGTTAGGGGCTAAAGTATAAATTCCACTCCCTTTAGTTCCTACCCAAAGCATGCGGTTTCGGTCTTCGAAAAATGTACGTACTGCGCTATGCCCAAATGAATTGATGTTTTCGTCAGAATAGGTGCGAAATTTCTCGCGCGAAGGGGAGAGTTGCCAAACTCCTTGCATATCGGTACCAACCCATATAATTTGTTGAGTTCCACTAAAAAGAGAGAGTACGGAAATATTTGATAATAGTACTTTAACTTGTTTTGTATTTAGGTCATATCTGAAAAGTCCATTTTCGGTTCCCCATAATTGATATGTATCCTTAAAAAGTACAGACTTAACAATACCGGTTACTTTTAATCCTGCCGGATACTTGGTTAGCATTCCTTCTGAAATGTGATATGAAAAAATCTTTTCATTTGCAGTTTGTATCCAAATTTCATTACCAGAATAAAATAGGGTTTCAATATCATTCAAATGCTGAAATTGTACGACATTCTCTATTTGAGGTGAAGTGTAATTTCCCTTTTTAAAAACTATTTTAAGTAGTATTTTTTGTTTAGTATAAAGCCAAAGGTTATCGTCTAAATCAAAAAACATCTTTTTTAAGCCATATTTATTTGCAGCATTGAGTCGAATAAATTGGCGGTTTTGCGGATTAAAATAATATAAACCCTGGTCAGATATAGCAGCAAAAATGGAATTGGAACTGTTTTTGGCAATAAAAAAAGAATGCTCATTAGAAACTATTTGATTACCGGCATCTACAAAAAAACGCTCGAAGGAGTTTTTAAGTTTATCCATTCTGTTAATCCCTTTGTCGGTAGCTATCCAATGAATATTATTCTGTTGTTCTACTATATCACGTATTATATTATTGCTGATACTAAAAGCATTAGATGGGTCTGGTTTATATACTTTAAATTCCCTGCCGTTGTACATATTTAATCCATCCCACGTTCCAAACCAAAGCAAGCCGTTTGAATCCTGATGAATGGAATTGATGGAGCTGTTGGAAAGCCCATCATTATTAGTCAGGCGAACAACATCGTAGCTTTTAGCAAATAAAAAGAAGCCCCAAAAAAAACTCAATATAAGAAATTTATTTTTCATCTATTTTTTAATGACTAAATATTATATACAACGAATAAAATAATATGTTAACATGTTTTACTACACGCTGTTTTGCAGCTTTTTACGTCTTATCCCGTCCCGATTCTTGTGTTCTATATAATATGCAAATATACGATAAAAGAACATGAAAGAATCTTCAGAAAGTATCTTTTTTCATCAAAAGGGTATCGTTTTATTAAGGTGATAAAACAGCATACTCATTTGTAAGAATAAGATACATTGGAAATAGTATTCTTACCTTACATTTGTAGTCAGATAATCTTAAAAATACAACATTATGGATATTGCAAAAAGGAATATAAATAATCCTTTAATTAGACCAGGTGATTTGAAAGCCGGAATTAACGGAATGGAAATTACTTGCCTTCTGAATCCGGGCGTTTTTCGCATGAACGGAAAAATATGGCTTCTACTTCGTGTTGCCGAACGACCAACACAACAGGATGGTATAATAAGTTTCCCTATTTACAATGAAAATGGGAAAATTGAAGTGATGAGCTTCGATAAAAATGACACCCAATTGGATGCCACCGATCCACGCGTCATTAAATACAAAGGTAAAAACTATCTGACCACTTTATCCTATCTGCGTTTAGTATGCAGTGACGATGGCATCAATTTTCACGAAAACCCAGCTTATCCTCCCATTTTTGGCAAAGGAGACTTGGAAGCATTTGGAATTGAGGACTGCCGCGTAGCTACTATGAACGATGGTTTTTATCTCACTTTTACCGAAGTATCATCTATTGCAGTAGGTGTGGGACTTATTATCACAAAAGACTTTCAGCACTACGATCGCAAAGGAATGATTTTCCCGCCCCATAACAAAGACTGTGCATTGTTTGA
>JAURYY010000024.1 GCA_030653695.1 Paludibacter sp.
ACAAAATTACTTGTAAATAGCTGATTTTAAATTGTCGGGGTAGCGGGATTCGAACCCACGACCCCCTGCTCCCAAAGCATAGCAAATACAGAAACAATACTTTTCAACTATTTTCAAATACATATTAAATAACTTATATACAGCGGACAAAGATACAATTTATTTTTCATTATATTTCTTTATTCAACAAATTGGCACTATCTTTGTATGTGTATTGTATGTGTAACGAATTTATTTATTAATTAATTAAAAAAAAATTATGACAAAAGAGGAATTAAAAGCGCATAGAGCTAAATGGTATTCTGAAAATAAGGAAAAGGTAAAAGCTGCAACTGCTAAATGGCGTGCTGAAAATCCTGAAAAATATAAAATGTTTCAAGTTAAAAAGATGTTTTCAATAAAATATGATATACCAATTTCCGAAATACCTCCTAAAATAATTGAATTAATGAAAAAAAAAGTCACTAATCTATTACTTAAAAAACAACTAAAAAACAACTAAAAAATATATGTTTAAATTTAATTCAAACGGTATTAGTTTAAATCTTATAAGAGATGTAAGGAATTTTACAAGAGACGGGAGAAAATTACTTAAAACTGACGAATGCCCTTTAAAATGGTGCACTACATTTCAACGTAAACAAGTCTATTATTCCACTGGTATAAATTTGAATGAAGCCGATTGGTTAGCATTAAACGGTGGTGATGGTACAAAGAAAGCTATCATAAAAGAATATCGGGAAACGCTCCAAAAGTATTATGATAGCACTATTCAAAAAAATTTGAAACAGCTTGCCGAAAATGGTACGTTCACTTTTGATTTGCTTAACGTGCGATTAAGTAAATCTATTGGAACGGACTTGAAACAAACTTTCCGGGCAAAGATTCAGAACCTTATTAGTAATGATAAAATTGGGAATGCAAATGTATATCAATGTGCTTTGCGCTCAATAGAGATTTACAATGATAAAAATATACTGTTTTCGGATATAACGCCAAAATGGCTTGATAAATATCAAAAATACATGGAACAAAAAGGCTTAAGATATTCAACAATAGGGATGTATTTACGAACACTTAGAGCTATTATGAACGAAGCTAAAAACAGTAATATAATTAATTCAGCGGTTTATCCATTTGGCGATAAGAAAAAAGGGAAATTTGAAATACCTATTGGAGAGGGTCGGGAGTTATCAATGGAAATTCAAGACATTAAGAAAATAGCTGAATACGATTGCCCAAGTAAAACTATTGAAATGTGTAGGGATTTATGGATATTTTCTTATCTATGCAATGGTACAAATTTCGGTGATATTCTGCGATTCAAATTTTCGGATATTAAAGACAATGAAATATATTTTTATCGCAAAAAGACCATCGGAACAACTAAGAAAAAAATTGAAATAATTGCACCTATTTTGCCCGAAATGCAAATGTTAATTGCTAAGTGGGGAAACGCTCCATCGGCAAAAGGTTTTATATTTCCTTTTCTGAATGGTAGTAGTACAGAAATTGAGTATAAGGCACAAATTCACAATGTTATTAGACTAACTAATAAGAACATTAAAAAGGTTACTAAAGAGCTTAATTTGCCCGATATTAGCACTTACAACTGCCGACATTCATATACAACTATATTAGCCAAATTACGAACTCCCGAAAGTTACATCGACCAAGCCACAGGGCACAGTCAAAAATCAGTAACGCAAGGTTACATCGGGAAATATAACAAAAAGGAACGGATTAAATATAACTCTCTGTTAATTTGGTCAAAAGGTAGAATAAGAACTATTAACAAAAATATATCATGGAACAAATGAAAGTGTTTACAGAAAAAGAAATTAAGGAACTGCAAGCCGAAGGACTTTATAGAAAAAGTCTTTCCGCTCCGACAAGTGAGGTGAAATTTCCAAGCGATTACCTTAGTCGCACTGATTTGAATTTGTCTTTTTCAATTTATAAGCAGAAACTTGAAAAGAACTTTGTAGATTATCAGAATTTTATTATCAGTATTTCATTAACCGACCCCGATATAAAAGTTAAAAATAAAAAGCAAATTGATTATTTGAAAGCCGAACAAGAAAAATATTCAAAAGTTTGGAGCGAAGTTAGTAATCATACTGGTAGAGATTTGATGCTTGAAAGTGTGGAAGAGATAAAAAATGCAATTGCCCGATGGGATGCTTTTGATATTGATTGGAAAAATAAATGCAACGAAGATTCAATTGATAGGCTTGAAAAGTTGATTTTAAAAGCAGGAACATCAAGTTATAAAAATTTATTTCAATCTTATTTAGATAGATTGCAGGGCAAAAAGACAGGTATTTTAATTACAGGTAATTTCGACCACAAAAGGATATTTGATGCCTTAAAACTAAACGAAATAATTGATGGCGATTTCAATTCGTGGAACTACTATTTCACTGGATCGGAATGTTCAAATAGGAAACAGATAACGTGGAAATGGAAAAAATCTGAATTATTATATTTTTTAAGTAAGTATTGTGTTGATTTTGGAACATACGAAGAAAAAAATAGAAAAATTTCCGAAGCTAATCAGATTTTTGGTAACGTATTGAAAAACAATCATGAAAAAACAAAAAGCACAGCCAAAACAAGAGAAATAGACAAAATAATAAATTAGATTTTTCCGATCTCAAAAGAATGCCGATAGACTTAATGTTTATCGGCATTCTTTGTTTATTTCCGACCCATAAACTATTTTTCCGACCCATGCAGTCGATTTAATATAATGAATATCAATGAATTAAAAAGAAAGCCGTAGTATATTTGCAGTGTTCAAAACAAATCCATAACTGCAGCAATGGATTTGTGAACAAAATCAAATTTACAAAAATGGAAACATTAACATTATTTACAAAAGAAGACGTTCAAAAATTAGTTGCCGAAGCGGTTGCCGATGCTATGAGTTTGAATGTTCCGAAACCTATCAGAAAAACCAATTTAGATTTGCCCGAAGCAAAAGAGTATCTAATTTCAATCGGTTACAAGTGTAGTGATTCACAGCTTTATAAACTATCAATGAGAAACGAAATACCAATGGCAAAATTTGGTCGAAAATTACTCTTTGATGCCGATAATCTATCTAAATGGGTTGAGAGTAAGAAGCAGAAAACCATTGATGTATCGATGGCAGTAGCAAGAAGTGCAACCTCTAAACTCCGGGACTAATGGAAGCAAAAATAACAAGTCCCAGCACCACCACAGCACCAGGACTTAATAAAACCAAAGTCCACAAAGGAACTGATAATGAATGGATGTACCTACTGTTTTCGATTAGTTTAACTATAATATTCATTTTAATACAATTATTATCATGAGTAGTCTAATCGATTTAAATTCAGTTGCTCCAATACAGACCCCTGCCCAGGAACAAAATTTTGACTGGTTGAAACTGCATGATTTAAAAAATGGGAACTACTCATTTGGATTTTGGAATGTTTCGATACAAACGCACACAGGCGGACAGCAGAGCTTGAAATTTGGTGGCGTGTGCAAGACCAATACGTTTGAGATACTCGAAAATTTCGGTTTCTGTAAAAGATACCGAGAAGATGGCAGTTTCTTGTTAATTCGTAATATTGATAATATTCTGACAAAAGTAGCACCGGTTGAAATTAAAGATTTTGCACTTGATATGATTAACGGCTTGCCGGAAGAGGTTGAAATTTGTGGGTTCAAAATTAAGAAAAATAATTTGGTTGAAGTGTTCCTTCGTGAACACAATATTTTGTTTGGTGAAAATAGTCTTAGCCCATTAAAAAACCACACTAAAAAACTTTTAGCTGATACGCCTACAACGATGTTTTTTCCTTATAAAAATGGAGTGGCAAAGGTTACTAAACAAGGTTTGGAGTTAATTCCTTATTCCAATTTAAGGAATTTATGTATCTGGGAAAATCATATTATAAAACGTCATTTTTCAATTACTGATGTTAAGTCCATGTTTGAAAATTTTATTCAGAATGTATCAAGCCAAGACCCGAGCCGTATCCATGCTATAAAAACAGCCATCGGTTATTTATTACATCGTTACTATACATCAACTTGCACAAAAGCGGTCGTATTTTACGATGAAGCAGTTACCGACAATGATACAGCACACGGCGGGACCGGCAAGGGTATCGTTGCAAATGCTATCTCTCAGTTAAGAGAAACAGCTGTCATCAATGGGAAGCGCTTTGATACAAGGGAACGGTTTGCACTTCAAAAAGTTAATGAAAGTACGGAAGTGGTTTTTCTGGATGACATCCTGCCCGATTTTGATTTTGAATATTTTAACTCAATACTTACGGACGGTTGGGAAGTGGAACACAAAAATAAAACTACTATTCGAATTCCTTTCGAAGACAGCCCCAAGTTAATAATTAGTTCAAATCATATAATGAAAACGAAAAAAGGCGAAACAGCATCAAGGCGCCAGTTTATAATTGAAATATCTGACTTTTATTCTACAATGCTTACTACTACTCAAACTCCAATTGTTGATGTACATGGATGTGAATTTTTCAGAGGGTGGGACGCTCAACAATGGAATGAATTTGATAATTTCATGTTGACTTCATGTAGTTTGTTTTTGAAAAAGGGACTGCCAGTTAACGAAACAAAAAATGTAGTTTATAATCGACTTTTGCAAGCCACTTCAAATGATTTCTGTGAATGGGTCGAAAGTAAAAATTTCCTTTCTGAAACTTATTACCATTCCGGTCAATTTTACATGGAATTTAAAAATATTGCGGTTGGTGAAAATGGTTTGTTCAGTCAGAATAAATTTACTGCATTTTTGAAGCTATATGCCGAAACAAACGGAAGGACTTATAAATCAGAACGTTACAACGCAGTTGCACATTTTAGATTTATATAACTTGCGCACCTTGCGCACTTAAACCATTATAATGGGGATCCCCCCTATTTTTACCCTTTACAGAGTTATAATAGAAACAAGTGCGCAAGGTACGCAGAAATAACAAAATAAAATATGAAAAAATTGAATATAAAGTGTTTCAAAAACAAAGAAAGCCAGCATCACCCTTTTCCAATTTCATTAAATGATTGGTTAATAACAGACCGTTTTAAAAAACAAATTTTAACATTGCGAAATGCCCCGACAAAAGAGGCGATGGACAAATTGAAATTATCATTGCCATGTGCTATGCCAAGTCTTTTATTTGATGGGAATCATTCTGGATTTATAGCGGTTGATATTGATGGAATTAATCATGGCGACAATTTAGAATATACACCTGTTCAACTAAAAGAAAAAGTATCTGGAATTGTAAACGTATTCTATTGCGGCTATTCAGCGTCTGGGTTGGGCGTGTGGGCACTTATTCCGCTGTATGATACAAATAGACATATAGAGCATTTCAGAGCCTTAGAAGTGGTTTTTAAAAACATTGGGTTAGTAATTGATGCAGGTTGCAGCAATGTAAATAGATTGCGGTTTTGTTCGTACGATTCCGAGCCGTATATCAATGAAGATGCCGTTCCTTTTAGTTTAGTGTTGGTTAGTGAACCTAAACTAAAATTTACAGTCCCCGATTTTGTGAAGTCTGATAATGTATTTGAGAAATTTAATCAAACAGCAGACGTAATTAATTTATTAACTTGTCATGGGTGGAAAGTTATAAAGGAAAAAGGCGATAGAATATTTTTTACTAGACCGGACAAACAACACGGTACATCAGGCGAATTTAGCACCTCAAAACGACTATTTTTCTGTTTCACAGGGTCAGCACAGTTTGAAGCAAACAAAGGCTATAATGCCGCTCAATTGCTGTCTATTTTGGAGTATAATAACGATATGAAACTCACTTTCAAAGAACTAACAAAAAAGAACCAAAAATGAAAAAAATAATATCAAATGACATCCAAATTGAAACCTGCGTAGAAAGGGGTGAGTTTGTAGCAACGCCGACCCAAGTCATGGAGCTAAATATATCACATAAAAAAGAAGTAAAGCAATACGATTGTAATTATCATAAAAAACAATTGCCGAATTGGAATATTGAAATATCCGAACTTGAAGCATATTTTGCAGCGGGTGAGTTACCAAGCCAGTCGGTGCGATTAAACAAATGGAGTAATATAATTAATTTGCCACTATTTATTGAAAGCCACTTCGCCACCGTGAAAGCAAATAACGGAGTGAATATATTTTTACCTCATTTAAGTAGATT
>JAURYY010000033.1 GCA_030653695.1 Paludibacter sp.
AGATAATCAAGAAAGTAAAAAATTGCGTCTTTGCGACTTTGCGTGAAAATTTAATTCGAGATAAATAACAAAGTATTTTATAATTATCAGTGTAATATTCTTATTATCAAAGTGCTAATTGATTTTATAACGACACATTATGTGTAGATACTTTGTTTTTAATTGTCAGATGGAACTCGCATGTCTGATTTACATCAATTCAGGTGAACCTCTTTGTTCATGCTCATTTTATTCGTTTATTTTTAATTTAATGACAGCATGTCGGAACAAGCCTTGCGTGTCAGTATTTAAATACCTTGTGTTGTTGAACGTTTGTTCATCCTCGTTGGTTCATGTTCGTTTCATGTAATTTCTATTTATTTTTGATACTTAGCTAACAATAATTATGCAAAAGTAATCTTTTTATCTTTCTTTATACAGCTATATAAGAAGTAAATATTCAAATTAAACATAAAAAAAAGTTATAGAAAAATCAGACTCCTTTTTTTTCACTAAATTTGCAATCAAAATAAAAATCTTCACAGCCAGAGGGATGCAAATCTGCAATTATCTAAATCTCAACATAAAACACACTCTTTTGATCATTTGTTTATGGTTAATTCTTCCTGTGTTGAGTATCGGACAACAGGCTAATCCCCTTACTGATGTTACTGAATCTGTTCTTATGGACGAAACTTTGATTCAAAACAACAGTGATTCCACCCAAAAAGCTGTACCGACAAAATTTAAATCAAACCAGATAGACTCCGAAATAAATTATTCCGCAAAGGATTCCATCGTTTTTTTCGCAAATGGCACGGGTTTTCTTTATGGCGAAACCGATATTAAATATAAAAAAATCAATCTTAAAGCCGATTACATCAGGGTAAAAATGGACAGTAGCGTGATTTATGCCCGCGGAACTGCCGATAGTTTAGGCGTTAAAAAAGGGGAACCGATATTTAGCGAAAACGAAAAAGAATATAGCTCTAAAGAGTTGTCGTACAACCTAAAAACAAAAAAAGCATATATCAGGCAAGCAGTTACACAGGAGGGCGAAGGGTACATTATCAGCGACAAAACCAAAAAAACAGCCGATAACGTATTTTGTATTGCCGATGGAAAATACACAACCTGCGACAATCACGATCATCCACATTTCTATTTAAGTATTTCGAAAGGAAAAGTAAAGCCCGATTCATACATTGTTACCGGTCCGGCTCATTTAGTGATTGCAGATGTACCCTTGCCAATAGTACTTCCTTTCGGATTTTTCCCTTTTACCAATAAATATTCTTCCGGATTATTAATGCCGAGTTATACCGACGAAATGACGAGAGGCTTTGGCTTGACTAACGGCGGCTGGTATTTTGCAGTTAGCGATTATTTGGACTTAGAAGTAAAAGGAGATGTTTACACCAAAGGAACCTGGGCTTTAAGAACTTCGACCAACTATGTAAAGCGATATAAATTTCGGGGTTCTTTAGGTGTTGAATATCGCGAAGATGTTACCGGAGAAATAGATTTGCCGAACTATAATAAAAGGAAAAATTTCAGCGTTCAATGGTCGCACAGCCAGGATCAGAAAGCAAGTCCGAATTTCACTTTTTCGTCAAGTGTTAATTTTTCGACCAGCGGATACAACCGGAGTAATATCAACAGCTATTCGCGCCCTGAACTGAACTCCGAAAACACAAAATATTCGAGCATTAACTTCACGAAGCGTTTCCCCGAAATACCATCGTTAAATATATCGGGTGGCATGTCTATTACGCAGCGCACAAAAGACTCAACCATTAGTTTAAGCCTTCCGAACGTAAATATTAGCTACAGTCGGTTTTATCCTTTGAAACGTAAAAATGCCGTAGGACAAGAACGCTGGTACGAAAAAATATCAATGTCGTACTCGGGTTCTCTTACCAATAGTATTGACACTAAAGAAAGCCTGATTTTGCGCTCTTCGCTCCAACGCGACTGGAGAAACAGCATGAGGCATAGTATTCCGGTTTCGGCAACATTCAACGTTTTGAAATACATAAATATCTCCCCTTCATTTAGTTACAATGAGCGGTGGGCACTTCAATCAGTCGATAAGTCGTGGGATAAAGCCGCCCAAAAAGAAATAATTGATACCATATCGGGCTTCAACAGAGTGTACGATTTCAATATGGGCGTATCAGCATCCACTAAATTGTATGGATTTTTTATCCCTATTCGCTCCATTTTTGGCGATAAAGTGGACCGCATCCGGCATGTGCTGACACCCAGTATCGGTTTTGGATATACGCCCGACTTTGGAGACGAAAAGTGGGGAATGTACGACACTTATATTAAAAGTGTGCGCGATGTGTCGAACCCCGAAATTTACCGCGATACTGAAGTGAAGTATGCACACAGCATGTATGGTGCGCCAAACAGGGGCAAATCGGGAAATTTAAATTTTTCGGTAAGCAATAATGTTGAAATGAAACTCAGAAATGATAAAGATACCACAGGTACAAATCCTTTTACCAAAGTGAGTTTAATTGACAATTTATCTGTCAGCGGAAGTTATAATATAGCAGCCGACTCGATGCAATGGTCAAATTTTTCGACCAGTATACGTATAAAAATCACCCAAAACTATTCAATAAACCTAAGCACCAGTTTCGACCCTTACATGTATGGCTTGAGCCCAAGCGGCTATCCGGTGCGCATCAATAAATTGCGATGGAATAACGGCATGTTCCCGCGCTTTACAGGAACCAGCACGCAATACAGCTACACTTTAAACAATGATACTTTTAAAAAACTATTTCAGTTAAAAGATAAAAGCAAAAATAAAAGCAAAGATAATTCACAAAATCAACCTGAAAGGCAAGAATCAGGGAGTGGAATTGATGATAATTTTCCGGAATCGCAGCTTCCGGGGGCAGGTGGCAAAAACAAGCAAACTGAAATGGGCAGCGATGGGTATGAAAAAATCTCAATTCCCTGGAGTATAAGTGCAAATTATTCGGTCAGTTATGGAAATACCGTATTCAATAAAAATAAAATGGAATACGACATGGGTTTTACACACAACCTGAGTTTCAACGGAAGTTTAACGCTTACTCAAAAATGGAATATCACTGCCAACTCGACTTACGATTTCAAAAGCAAACAAATAAGTTATTTCGGTGTGAATGTGAACCGGAATTTACACTGCTGGAATATGTCGGCAAGTATTGTTCCATTCGGAACTTACAAATCGTACAGTTTTCATCTCGGTGTTAATGCAAGTATGTTATCCGATTTGAAATACGATAAACAAAGCGGATACAAACAAGACAATATTAACTGGTATTAATTATTATTTTTAACATTCATAAATGAACAAATAGAGCAATAAAGCATTTAATAAAATATCTGATAATTAATTTATAAAAAAATAACAAATGAAAATTACAGCAAACAAATCAGTGTCAGCCGAATACGAACTTTTTGTTGACGGCGAAACAGACGGCGAATTAGAATTGATGGAAAAGGCAACTATCGAACAACCTTTAAGTTTTATTTATGGGGCGGGAATGATGTTGCCCAAATTTGAAGAAAACATTTTTGGAATGACAACCGGCGATAAATTTGATTTTATAATTGAAAACGAAGATGCTTACGGACCTTACGAAGACGAAAATGTAATTGATCTTGACAAAGCCATTTTTGAAACAGATGGAAAACTTGACCAAGAAATGATCTTCGAAGGTAATGTTGTTCCATTAATGGACTCGGAAGGGCATCGTATTAATGCTTCGATAGTAACAATAACCGATACTCATGTAAAAGTTGACCTGAATCATCCGTTGGCAGGCGAAAATCTTCACTTCAAAGGTAGTATTCTCGAAGTTCGCGAAGCTACCGAGAAAGAATTAGCATCGTTAAGTGGCGGCTGCGGCAGTTGTGGATGCAGCGACGAAGATGGTTGTAGCTCCGGAAGTTGCGGCAGCGATGATGAGTACGGCAACGGTTCGGGTTGCGGTTGCAAATAAATTTTTTAAAATACTTTTTTGCGGTTGAAAATGGATATTTAGTATTGAACTTCATATCCATTTTTGTTTTTTAAAATACTCCTGTTTTTTAACTTACTGAAAAAACTGTATCTTTGTGTATTATAATTTGAGAACAAAGAACAATCGGGACGGGAAAAGAACAAAGACAAAAATTTAAAGTATGATTTAAAATGACTATGAGTTTTTGCACCCAAGGTAGTATTATTTCGAAATAACCAATTATATTTGTGCAAATTTAAATAATTGATTTATCAAAAAAAAATAAGGTAATAAGGTAAGATTTTTATTATTTAATTATTTTCTACTAAGGTTGAAAAATTGAAAATAAGGTTTTAAAAATCAAATATAATCACTGATTGTGTGGAGTTTATCCAAATTCAAGAATGTTATTATTATTTTTTTAACCTTAATAGAATGATGTTTACACAATGAGTCAAAACCTTATTGATTTAGTTAATTTCAACTATATATTCTATTTTGCAAACAATATCTGATAGATATTATTCTAAAAAAGCTCAACAAGCTCTATCAAAAAAATTAAACCGGGTGCAAAAGCCGATAGTCATTATATTTTATTTATATTGTAAAATGAATATAAGGAGAACTGGTTATCTGCTTAGAGCAAGTTGTTAATAAATAAAATTATTTTTTTAACTCTTTTGAACGCAAAGTCGCTAAGGCACAAAGTCGCCACGAAGAATTTACTATAAAATATAGCTAAGTATCTTATTCACTTAATGTTA
>JAURYY010000059.1 GCA_030653695.1 Paludibacter sp.
AGGCTCTAACTTTTTACCGCCAACTTTGGCCGTAAACATAAGTGCATCGAATGTGAATTCGGAAATGCCAACCAATGTACCATCAGTAGCATTGATAGAGCTTCCGGTTTGATCAATCAACCCAATTTTGCCGGTTGCTACATCCACTAATCCAAATACTAAACCAGTCCAGTCAACTCGTTTGAAACGGTCTATTTTTGTGGAAATTTTGTAGTTAAATGTTGTGGCTAATGACAAACCTGTTATTTTGTATATTAGTTTATCTGCATCTATTAGGATGAGCTTAACGGTTGCACCTTGTCCAAAATCAGGCACTAAATACAATTCAGTTATTTCCGGTCGTTTGGCAATAGTGGTGCTTACAATTGAATCTTTCTCTATTCCTGTAACATTGGTCGATGTCAGGTAAATTTTAACCGATGCATTATCGGGACGGTTTGCAACAAATGGTACATGAAATGCTCTCGAAATACTTGATTGATTTCCTTTGGTTCTTATCTTTTCGGAAGCAACAATGTCGTTATTAACTACTACACGTAGCAGCAATGTTGATAATGGAGCTACTTTGTCCGAAACTGCAACCCGCACATGAATGGAATCGCCATAAGTAATTTGCGTTTCGGTTACTTTTACTGTATCAATCTGAGGAATTGAAACAGGATACCTTACAACTATATCTTCATTGGTACATGAAAAAACTCCCACACCAATTGCAACTACTGCTAAAATTTTATATATGATATTCATAATTTCAAATTTATTAATTTTTAATTGAATCAATATCCGGGATTCTGAATCATCGAAGGGTTTTTATCAATTTGTGCTTGAGGTACAGGCATTAAAGTTTTTTCCTCGGTTATCACTTTCATTGGCAATCGACCCACATCTCTTTTGTTTAAAGTATTCATTACCGAAAACACTTTACCGGTACGTACTAAATCGAACCAACGCTGCCCTTCGAAAGCCAGTTCAAGTCGCCTTTCGTTTAACACGGCATCTTGCATCAATATTTTCGATGCTACTGTAGTTGCTGCTAAATCAGTTAATTTCGCTCTTTTTCGGATTACATTTACAATGGTAGCAGCATCGGTCAGGTTTCCTTGTTCTACCAATGCTTCGGCTTTGAGTAATAGCAGGTCAGCTAAACGTATTTTAATTACACTGTGAAATTTCGACCTGTATTTATACATAAACGGATATCCTTTGGATGGATAATGGTTGCTCCATACCACATCGGCATTGACAATGGTTTGTACTTTGCGTTCTGTATCGCCTGCTGCAGCAAAAGCTGCCGAAAGGTCACGGGATGGAGTGAACCATTTTGCCCAGTCATATTTACTGTTTGCACTTGCTAAATCGATACCACACATCCATGTTATCCAGTTTCCTCCACCCGAAAATGTGATTTCGAAGATGGATTCGGAAGTGTTACGATTTTTTACATCGGTATTATTCGAATTCATATTGAACAAATCGCCATAAGCCGCTACTAATGTTACGTCTTTGGCAACCTCGTCGGAATATTGTACAACTTTAGCGTAATCGCGAACAGGTTTTTCAGCATAAATTTTAGCTAACAAAGCATTGGCAACAGTTTTTGAGAATTTGAACTTGTTGGTATTATCAATAACTGGTGCACCTCCTGCTTCTAAGACTGTATTCAAATCTTTTATTATTTGAGCATAAACTTCAGCAATGCTATTTCTTTTGGGATAATACAAAGGATATACTACTTCAATATTAGCTGCTGTAATTGCTGGCGGTTCAGTCAAAATCAAAGGTACTTCGCCCCAGAGGCGTACCATATCAAAATAAATCATCGAACGTAAAATTAAAGCCTCGGCTTTCCATTGTTTTCGTTCGGCAGCAGTTAAAGCAAGATCAGGAACAGAGTCAATATTTACAATCACGCTATTGGCTGCTGATACTATTCCGAAATAACTGTTCCAGTCGCGGTTGATGTTTTTGTTGTTTCCATCCTGACGTTGTTGTTCCAATTGTGTCAATTCAAGATCGGTTGCTCCGCGATACGAATTATCGGCATGTGTGTCCGAATAAATTAAATAATCGAGTACCCAGGCTTCGAGTTTGTTGGTTGCCAACTGATTGTACATGTAATCGTACTGGGTTTTCATTTCGGCTTTGGTCAAAAACTTAACAGTAGTTCCTGTATTTGTTTTTCCGCCAATGGTGAGTTCACTGTAGTCCGAAATGGGGTCGAGGTCTAACGAACAAGCATTCAAAACGAAAACTAATGCTGCTAAAAAGGCTATATTATTGATTGTTTTCATGTTTTTTTTCATTTAAAATTCAACATTAAATCCGATTACATAACTTTTTGATTGCGGGTAAGTCCCATAATCTATTCCTTGTACTGTTGCGCTGCCTCCATATTGGCTTACCTCAGGATCAAAACCTTTGTACTTGGTCAACGTAAATAAATTTTGCGCAGTCAAATAAGGTTGAAATCTTGTAATATTCATATTTTTCAACAGCTTACTCGAAATATTGTACGACAAAGTAAGTGTTTTTAGTCGCAAATAACTACCATCTTCTACAAATCGGGTCGATGTCAATAAGTTTTCTTTGGTTGCAGTTGCTCTTGGCATATAGGTAACCATGCCGGGTCGCATCCAACGGTCGAGCACTGCTGTCGATTGATTTTTGGCATCGTACATTCCCTCGGTTTCCATGCGCGAGATATTGTAAATGTCATTCCCGTAGGAGCCTTGCAGAAATACATTCAGCGAAAATCCTTTGTACGAAAAATTGTTGGTCAATCCATAGGTAAAATCAGGATTCGGATCGCCGATTATGCTTCGTTCGCTTAGTGATGGAGTTCCATCTTCGTTTTTAGTTTCATAAGTTAAATTTCCGGTTTCGGGATCTACTCCTTTCGATATATAACCAAAGAAAACGCCTAAAGGTTGACCCGGAGTCAACAGCACTACATTTTCGCCTGTCGACGATTCGGCGAAATAATACTTCTGTTGTAGTTTCAGTTTTTCAACTTTGTTTTTGTTGAGCGAGATGTTAAAATCTGTATTCCATTGAAACTTACCGATCATATTTTTACTGTTTATTGCAATCTCTATCCCTTTATTGCTCATTTCACCTTCGTTGCGGGTTAAGCTGCTTACCGGTGCTGTTGCCGGTAGCGGTACATTCAACAGTAAATTGGTTGTGTATTTATAATATGCATCAATGGTTACATTGAGTCTGCTTCTAAGGATAGACAAATCGATACCGATATTCGATTGAGTGGATGTTTCCCAAGTTAAATCAGTATTTTTCATGTTGGCAATGGATA
>JAURYY010000074.1 GCA_030653695.1 Paludibacter sp.
TATTGTCCCGAAATGGTATTAAACATGCGGGATAATTGCTGTGTTTTGGCTTCCTGTTCGTTATAGGGTTTTACTTTCGTAAATTCAGCACTCGAAATTTTATTTTGTTGCATTCGTTTTTTTATTGCTCAAAGCTTTATAAACCAACCATATTCCCCAAACTACAAAAGGGAAACTCAATAGCTGACCCATGTTGAGTAACATTCCCGATTCAAATGCTTCCTGATCGAGTTTAATAAATTCAAGCAAAAATCTTGTTCCGAATATTCCCAACAAAAATATACCGTATATTAAACCTGTATTTTTGTAAGCATCTTTTTTCCAGTACAGCCACCATGTAAATGCAAATGTTACAAGGCAGTACAACATTTCGTAAATTTGAGTGGGATGCATGGCTTCAGTTTGACCATCGCGTACAAAAATAAAACCCCAGGGTAGGGTAGTGGCTGTGCCGTAAATTTCAGAATTCATTAAATTACCTAACCTGATACTGGCTCCGGTGAGGGCAGCACCTATCACTAACCTGTCCATGACCCAAAGAAAGCCTTTTTTGGAAACTTTTTTATCGTAAATCAGAATAGCAACAATAATACCGATGGCACCGCCATGACTTGCCAAACCACCGCGCCAGATATATA
Source organism: Paludibacter sp. (assembly GCA_030653695.1). Lineage (GTDB taxonomy): Bacteria > Bacteroidota > Bacteroidia > Bacteroidales > Paludibacteraceae > Paludibacter. The sequence goes on from JAURYY010000074.1 coordinate 639, forward strand.
ACAATTCCCAAGGATGAGTCAGATAATGATTGCCATAAGTGAAAGTGATTCCCAGAAAACTAACCGGTTCTGTCAATGGTTCCCATTCGTAGAAAAGACAATGACCCAAACGTGCCCCTAAAACCGTACCTATAACCGTATAAATAAACAACTTATCAAGCCAGGCTTCGGGTAGCTTTTCGTGTTTAAAAAGTTTTTGTACTATTACAAGTGCAAGCCAGATACCAATTGCCCAAAGCAGTCCGTACCAACGAACGGTAAGCGAACCAATACTGAATATTTCAGGATTTACATCCCAGATGATATAATTTAATAGCATATATTATTAAGTTTGTTGTTTGAGAGTTTAAAAAGTTTGTCCCGATTGCTATCGGGATGAAAGTTTGATGTTTATTCTACATTTAACTTTCAACATTTCCTATTCAGCTCCGTGGCAGTTTTTAAATTTTTTTCCACTTCCGCATGGACATAAATCGTTTCTCCCCACTTTTTTCTCTACACGAATTGGTTCATGCCTTTGCAGTTCCCTTGTATCTTGTTTGGTGGGATCGTCAGATGATGAATTTCTGCTACCCACTTCATCTTTCTGAGTGCGATAACGACTTAAATCCATTCTTTGTACTGGACGTGCTTCACGCAGTTGTTCCGGTTCACGTACAGGTATCTGACCACGCATCAGTATTGATAGTACTTTACGGTTTACCGACTCAATCATTTCCTTAAACAAACCATAAGATTCGAGTTTGTAGATCAACAAGGGGTCTTTTTGTTCGTAACTTGCATTTTGTACCGAGTTGCGAAGTTCATCCAACTGGCGTAAATGTTCTTTCCACACATCATCGATAATATAAAGCAAAACCACCTTTTCAAAAGATTTTACCACTTCTTTTCCTTCTGTTTTATAGGCAGTTTCAAGATGTGTAGAAACATTGAACGTATGTTTTCCATCCGTTACAGGTACAAGAATATTTTCGTACTGGTGTCCTTGTTTTTCGAAAACCTGTTTGATAACCGGATAAGCAATCGCCGATAATTTATCCATTTTTCGTTTGAAAGTTGCCACTGCTGCTTCAGCCACTTTATGTGATAATTCAGAGGCTTTGGTTGAGTTGAATTTTTCCACATCAAATGGTGCGTCCATTGAATATACTTTCAGTAAATCTTCGCTAAGCTGGTCATAATTATTACTTTCTTTTGCATTTTCAACCACTATTTCGGCAATATCATATATCATATTGGTAATATCGACACCGATACGTTCGCCCATAAGTGCATGTCTGCGTTTACGATACACAACATTTCGTTGCGAGTTCATCACATCATCATACTCGAGCAATCGTTTACGGATTCCGAAGTTGTTTTCTTCCACTTTTTTCTGAGCACGTTCTATCGATTTTGAAATCATCGAATGTTCAATCATTTCACCTTCTTTAAACCCGAGTTTGTCCATGATTCCCGAAATACGTTCGGAACCAAACAGTCGCATTAAATCATCTTCGAGCGAAACATAAAAAACCGAAGAGCCCGGATCGCCCTGGCGACCTGCACGTCCACGCAACTGACGGTCAACGCGCCGGCTTTCGTGACGTTCGGTACCTATAATTGCCAAACCGCCTGCTGTTTTTACTTCGGGACTCAGTTTAATATCGGTACCACGTCCGGCCATATTGGTAGCAATGGTTACAGTTCCGGTACGACCGGCTTCGGCTACAATGTCGGCTTCGCGTTGATGCAACTTAGCATTCAGTACGTTGTGTTTTATTTTTCGCTGTGTAAGCATACGACTCACCAATTCTGAGATTTCAACCGAGGTAGTTCCTACTAAAACCGGACGACCGACCTCAACTAAATTAACAATTTCATCGATAACTGCTGTGTATTTTTCGCGTTTGGTTTTGTAAACGCGGTCTTCCATGTCATTTCTTGCAATCGGACGATTGGTGGGAATAACCACTACATCCAATTTGTAAATATCCCAAAGTTCACCGGCTTCTGTTTCGGCTGTACCGGTCATACCTGCAAGTTTGTGATACATGCGGAAATAATTCTGCAACGTTATGGTGGCAAAAGTTTGAGTTGCAGCTTCAACCGTTACGCGCTCCTTGGCTTCGATGGCCTGATGCAAACCATCAGAATAGCGGCGACCTTCCATAACACGACCTGTTTGCTCATCTACAATTTTTACTTTGTTATCAATCAACACATACTCTACATCTTTTTCGAATAAAGTATATGCTTTGAGTAATTGATTGATGGTGTGAACACGCTCTGATTTTATAGCATAATTCTGGTTTAATTCGTCTTTAAGATTCTGACGTTCTTCGGCTGATAAGGATTGGTTTTTTTCGAGTTCGGCAATCTCGCTGCCTACGTCGGGTAACACAAAGAAATGTGCATCCTCGCTGCTGTCGGTAATCAGGTCGATACCTTTGTCGGTAAGTTCAATGGATTTGTTTTTTTCATCAATTACAAAATACAAGGGATCGGTGGCAATAGGCATATTCCGGTTGTTCTCTTGCATGTAAAATTCTTCGGTTTTGAGCAATTGCGCTCTCATTCCTTGTTCGCTGAGAAATTTAATCAATGGTTTATTATTCGGCATACCCTTGTACGAACGGAATAAAGCCAATGCACCTTCTTCCTGCACCTTTTTATCTTCCGATTTCAGAAAATTTCGTGCATCTGATAAATATTTAGTGGCTAATGTTTTCTGTACATTTACCAAACGTTCTACTTTCGGGCGTAAATCCTCGAAAAGTTGGTCATCGCCCTTTGGTACAGGACCCGATATAATTAAAGGAGTACGGGCATCATCAATTAATACCGAGTCCACCTCATCCACGATGGCGTAGTTATGTTTTCGCTGAACCAAATCTGTAGGATTCGTGGCCATGTTATCGCGCAGGTAATCGAATCCGAATTCGTTGTTGGTACCGAATGTGATGTCGGCTTCATAAGCTTTACGCCGATCATCCGAGTTTGGCTGATGTTTATCAATGCAATCTACTTTTAATCCGTGAAACATATATAAAGGACCCATCCACTCCGAGTCGCGTTTCGATAAATAATCGTTAACCGTAACTAAGTGAACACCATTATGGGTCAGCGCATTCAGAAATACAGGCAAAGTAGCAACCAATGTTTTACCTTCGCCGGTACCCATTTCCGAAATTTTACCTTTGTGCAGCACCACACCACCAAATAATTGCACATCATAATGAACCATTTCCCATTTTATGAGATTGCCGCCAGCCATCCATTCGTTTTTATAATGTGCATGATCGCCAACAATGTTAACAAAATCATATTTAGCAGCCAGATTGCGGTCAAAATCGTTTGCTGTTACAATAACTTCATTGTTTTCGTAAAGCCGGCGAGCAGTATCTTTCATTATCGAAAAAGCTTCGGGAAGGATTTCGTCGAGTACCTTTTCGTATTTTTCTGTTACTTCTTTTTCAAGTTTATCTATTTCATTATAAATTTTTTCGCGTTGCTCAATTTCAGTAGTTTCTACGGATGCATTCAGTTCGGCAATTTGGTTTTTTTCAGGTGCCACAAATTCCTGAATACGTATTTTTAAAGCTTCAGTGTGTGCCCTGAGTTCATCGTTTGTAAGATTTTTAATTTCTTCGTAAGCAGCTTTAATAAGTTCAACGTAGGGTTCAATTTCTTTCAGGTCGCGATGTGCTTTATTACCAAAAAACTTTTTTAAAATGTCGTTAAATCCCATAATATATTTCTTTGAATTTATATTTTATACTTTAAATGTGCTTTGTTATGCCAGTTTGTCAGGCAAATTGTTTTTGTTAATTAAATAGTACGTAATAAGTCAGAATTGACCGACAAAGATACTGTTTTTTACTCGTAAATCAGAAAATACAGTTAATTTTTTGAGGTCGTCATATACTTACAAATTACATTCCTAATCTTATGAATTATATCAGTTCAACTACTTGATAAAGTTGATATTCAAAAAAAATGTGTTTCGACTGACTAAAACACATACAGAAAACGCTCCAAATTCCTTTGAAGCGTTTAATAGATGATTTTACAAATTATGTTTCCGAAGTCTATCGAGATAATTATGAATTATGATCCCTATAGCTATCGGGAGAATTAGGTATTCATTCCTCCGCATACATTGATTACCTGTCCGCTTACATAGCTCGACAAGTCGGAAGCGAGGAAGAGCGTAACTTTGGCTACTTCATCGGGGCTTCCACCGCGTCGCAATGGAATTAATTCAGCCCATTTTATGCGTTGTTCTTGGGTTAGTGCATGTGTCATTTCTGTTTCGATAAAGCCCGGGGCAATGGCATTTGCCCGTATACCACGCGAACCGAATTCTTTGGCAACCGATTTTGCTAAACCAATCATTCCGGCTTTCGAAGCTGAGTAGTTGGCTTGTCCCGCATTTCCCGAAACTCCTACAACAGAACTCATGTTGATAATGCTGCCCGAGCGTTGTTTCATCATCACGGGTGTGCAGGCGTGTATAAAATTGAAAGCCGATTTTAGGTTCACATTGATCACTATATCCCATTGCATTTCGCTCATGCGCATCATTAAACCGTCTTTGGTGATACCTGCATTATTTACAAGTACATCAACCCGTCCGAATTCTTTCACAATTTCGTCAACCACAGTATGTGTCTCATCGAAATTTGCTGCATTCGAAGCATATCCTTTGGCTTTTACACCGAATGATTCAATTTCGTTTTGTGTGTTTATCGCATTTTCATCGATATTCAAATCGGTAAAGGCAATATTACATCCTTCGCTCGCGAGTTTCAATGCGATTGATTTCCCGATTCCGCGGGCAGCTCCGGTTACGATAGCTACTTTTCCTTCTAATAATTTCATAAAATAATTTTTTTATTTTCACAAATCCTTCTTTTTCAGAAGTACAATCGTACCACTTGTTAAAAATATGTACTGAATTTTTTGTGAAACAAGTTAGTTTCTTAAGATATTGCTTTAATTTTTTTCAGGCACAAAGATAATTCTTTTTTCGTAAAACTTTTTGAAAAACTGCATAAAACGATTGATTTTGTGCAATAATACAACCACAATAAAATGTCGGCAAATATAAATGAGCCCTACCGTTGCTAATATAGTTAATGAATTATGGAATATCTGCCCGTATAAGATTACTTAAACTGCATAAAAAAAAAGCCCCGAAAAAGAGGACTTTTTTTATGCAATGTCTTTTAAAAAATGTCAGTTATCCATTCATCGATACCAAAAATTCATCATTGTTTTTGGTACGTTCCATACGATCTTTCAGGAATTCCATAGCTTCAATAGAATTCATATCTGACAAATGTCGACGCAAAATCCACATGCGATTGAGCGTATCCTGATCGAGCAACAAATCGTCGCGACGGGTACTCGAAGCCATGATATCCACAGCAGGGAAAATACGTTTATTAGATAATTTGCGGTCGAGTTGCAATTCCATATTGCCGGTTCCCTTGAATTCTTCGAAGATTACTTCGTCCATTTTCGAGCCGGTTTCGGTCAATGCAGTAGCAATAATTGTAAGACTGCCACCATTTTCAATGTTTCGGGCAGCACCGAAAAATCGTTTTGGCTTGTGCAGTGCGTTGGCGTCAACCCCTCCCGACAGTATTTTACCCGAAGCAGGTGAAACTGTATTGTAGGCACGCGCCAAACGTGTAATCGAATCGAGCAGAATTACCACATCCTGTCCGCATTCCACCATGCGTTTTGCTTTTTCGTGAACCATACTTGCTACTTTCACATGGCGTTCGGCAGGC
>JAURYY010000080.1 GCA_030653695.1 Paludibacter sp.
AACTAAAAGTTTGCAAAACATTGTCAGTTCGCCCGAAATTGAGAGAATGCTCAAAAAGTGGAGGGGAACCACCGAAGCGGTTATATCCAACCTCAAAAGAGGATTCGACCTGCAAAGAGTATTATGGGAAGGGTTTGAGAAATTTTGTTCAAAGGTTTCTTGGAGTGTATTGGGATACAATCTCCGAGTCATGGTGAACAGGATGTTGGAATAAGCAAAACCGCTTCCAAAGCCTTATAATAAAACAAATAATGGGATTGGTGTGTCAAGACGTCAAAGAACTTAGTGAAATTATATTAATAAATGTATATTATTGTAATTTACCATGCATAGGTATGTTCAAAGCTACAAAAAGTGAAATCTAAAAAGGAAAAATTTTCCAAAAAAATCTGTTTTTAATAATCGAGCAAAAAATATGGGACTTTATAAACAAACTCTAATTACTGTTTTATGGGGAAACAAGATATTTGATGATAACATGTTTCTTGTCAGATTAACAGTTTTTATTCTTTTTATTATCTTGCTTATTATCAAACGGTTTTACAGAAAATTAATTAAATTACCAAAGACAGAAATACAACAAAGTAACACAACAAACACATAGCCCCTAACACATAGTCCCTATGTTTGTAAAATAATAAGATAAATGCAATAAAAATTGCATAAGTCACAAGCGTATTATAATTTTGAGGAATCAAACTTAAAACATAAAAATCAATGACTTATGCAAACGCAAAGCAAAGCATTAAATTTTGAAGGACAAAATATCTATATTGGAATAGATGTTCATTTGAAGGGTTGGAATGTGTCGATTTTCACAGAGCATCTACATCACAAGACCTTTAATCAGGTGCCTAAAGCGGAATCGTTATCAACTTATTTAAAGTTAAATTTCCCGAATGCGATTTACCATTCGGTATTCGAAGCGGGTTTTAGCGGATTAAATGCACACTATGGGTTTACAAATCCGGGCATAAACAATATTGTGATCAACCCTGCAGATGTGCCAACATCAGACAAGGAGCGAAGACGAAAAACGGATAAATTTGACAGCAGATTCTGTCATTCAGAGCGAAGCGATACCGATAACTATCGGCACTAATATTTTTTACCGGACAGCAATAATTTTTTTGTAAGTTTGCAACGCATTAACAAGAAGCAATATGGATATCATACTGATTATTATTTCTGGATTTTTTTTAATTGTAGGATTTATTGGATGCGTTTTACCCATCATACCGGGTTTGCCATTGAGTTATTTGGGTATTATTTTTTTACATTTAACTGATAGAATTCAGTTTTCAACCCATTTTCTACTATTATGGGGTTTTATAGTAGTGATGATACAATTATTGGATTTTGTAATTCCGATTTGGGGAACAAAAAAGTTTGGTGGTAGCCGGAAAGGAGTTTGGGGAAGCACGTTGGGGTTGATTGTCGGGTTGTTTTTCGGACCGTGGGGTATTATTCTTGGACCGTTTGCGGGTGCTTTTCTGGGTGAATTGATGGCTGATAAAACACATAAAAACGCCGTTAAAGCTGCTTTTGGTTCTTTTGTCGGAATACTTTTCGGCACAATTGCAAAATTGATTGTAGCCGGATTTCTACTGTATTATTATGTTACAGCATTTATTTAAAAACAGATAAAGAGGCAGTTTCAAAAAAAAGTTGAAAAGCCTCTTTATAGTTTAATGAGTAATGAAAAACAATTATTATCACGTTCATTAGATGAAAATTGCTTGTATGTCAAGGCTTTGCTAAATATGCTCCTGATAGCTATCGGGAGCATTAATAATTATGAATTTCTTAACTCTATTCTTTACGCCAGACTTTCTAAAATATCTTCCATCGTAGCCAACTTTTGTTCTCCTGTTTTCATGTTTTTCAACATTACTTTCCCTGCATTCATTTCAGTTTCGCCTACAATTGCAGCAAACGGTATGCACTTGTTGTCGGCATAACTCATTTGTTTTTTCATTTTGGCGGGTTCGGGGTAAATTTCGGCGTTTATACCTTTACTTCGCAATGCGCTAAGCCATGGCAAGCAATACATTAGTTCCTTTTCGCCAAAGCTGACAAAAAGAATTTGTGTGTTCTCTAATGTGTTTTCGGGATACAGATTCAGTTGGTTCAGCACATCGTAAATGCGGTCGGCTCCAAATGAGATACCAACACCCGAAACGCCCTCCATACCAAAAACACCCGTCAGGTTATCATACCTTCCGCCGCCGGTAATGCTTCCCATTTCAACGTCTATCGCTTTTACTTCGAAAATGGCTCCCGTGTAATAATTCAGTCCACGTGCCAGCGTCAAATCCAGTTCTATTTTTGTTTCCACCTGCATAGTTTGGCACAAACCGAAAATAGTTTCGAGTTCCGATACGCCTTTCAAGCCAATTTCAGAATCGGCTAAAACCTTTTTCAGTTCAGTAAGTTTTTCGGCATTCGTTCCACTTAGTTGCAGTATGGGTTGCAGTTTGGCAATGGCTTCTTGCGATATTCCCTTCGATGCGATTTCTTCGGTTACTTTTTCTAATCCGATTTTATCAATTTTATCAATAGCAACGGTTATATCGGTTATATTGTCTGATTCGCCGATGATTTCAGCAATCCCCGATAGCATCTTTCGATTGTTGATTTTTATCACTACGTTAATTTTCAGCCGGCGAAATACTTCGTCAACAATCTGTATCAGTTCTAATTCATTTAGCAACGAATCGCTTCCCACCACATCTACATCGCATTGGTAAAACTCACGGTAACGTCCGCGTTGTGGGCGGTCGGCACGCCATACGGGTTGAATCTGGTACCGTTTGAACGGGAATGAAATTTTATCGCGGTTTTGCACCACAAAACGGGCAAAAGGCACGGTTAAGTCGTAACGCAAGCCCTTTTCGGAGATTTTGTTGATCAGTTTTGCGCTGTTGCGTTCAAGGAGTTCTTCGTCGGTCAGTCCGTTCATAAAATCGCCCGAATTGGTGATTTTGAAGAGTAGTTTATCACCTTCTTCGCCGTATTTCCCCATCAGTGTCGATAGGTTTTCCATAGCCGGCGTTTCAATCTGCTGAAATCCGTACAGCCGAAAAACATCTTTAATCGTACTGAAAATATAATTGCGATTGACCATTTCTTGTGGCGTAAAATCGCGTGTTCCTTTCGGAATGGAAGGTTTTTGCATAATAAGTTTTATAATGTGCTAACTTGCTAATGTGTCTCAATAGCTATCGGGAGTGCTCATGGCTATTGATTTTATGAATGAATCAATTTTTCTAATATCAATTTCGTTGCTCCGGTATTTTTCTTTACATAATCGCCGGCTATTTTTCCGGCTTCAATGTTTTTAAGCAATTTATCTAATTCTTTTTCAAGATCTTCGCAGTTGCCGATTGAAAAGCCGCCACCTTCGGCTATCAGTTCTCGGGCTTCGCGGAATTTACCGTAATTTGGACCGAAAACAACAGGGATATTCCACACGGCTGCTTCGAGTGTGTTGTGAATGCCTGCACCGAAACCGCCTCCAATGTAAGCTATATGGGCATATCGGTAAATCGATGAGAGTAATCCTATGGTGTCAACAATCATACAATCGGCTATTTGAGCGGTCAATATGTCGGCTTGTGTGTAGCGTACACAATTCATGTCCACCAACTTTGTAATTCCCAAAATATGCGCTTCGTGAATTTCGTGCGGAACAAGTATCAGCTTCACATCGGTATGCGCTTTCAGGTAACGAATCAGCAGCTCTTCGTCCTTGGGCCAGGTGCTGCCTGCAACGATCACTTTTTTTGCACCATGTACAAATGCTTCAACCAACGGAATCGATTTTGCTTGCTTTGCCAGATCCGTTACGCGGTCGAAGCGGGTGTCGCCGGCAACCGAAGCATTTTTAAACCCATGTTTTTCAAGCAGTTTAACTGAATATTCATCCTGCAAAAAAATATGGCTGAACATTTTCAGTAAGTTTCGATACCAAGCTCCATACCATTTAAAAAACAGCTGTGACGGACGAAAAATGGACGAAATTGAATAAACCGGTACATTGGCGGTTTTCAACGCCAAAATATAATTCGGCCAGAATTCATATTTAATAAAAATAACTTTCGAAGGGTTAACTAATTTTACAAATTGCTTAGCTGCGTCTGGTGTGTCGATTGGTAAATATGAAATAATATCAGCTCCTGCATAATTTTTCCGAATTTCGTAACCCGATGGTGAGAAGAAAGTCAACAATATTTTAGTTTCCTGATTTGCCCTTTTCAATTGCTCCATAACCGGACGACCCTGTTCAAATTCGCCTAACGAAGCCGCATGAAACCATATATAATGGGCGTTCGGATCAATTTTTTCTTTTAAAATAGCATAAGCTTCGGATTGTCCAACATGGAGTTTTCGGGCTTTGTCATTGAAAAAGGAAGCAATGAAAATGCCTAATTTGAAAAAATTTATGCCGATGTTATATAGTAAATTCATAACCCCAAAAATGAAATTATATTACTCATTGTATGAAAAAACAGATGCCGATTCTTTGTTTTTTTGCCACTCAAAAAAACCATTTATTGTTGATGGTTGAAGTGGAATTTAATTAAAAAAGGCATTTCAAAATAGCTTTTGAAACGCCTTCTTTAAAGTTCTGAAAGCTAAAATTACTTTCTCAGACCTAATTCTTTGATAATTGCACGGTAGCGCGAAATTTCGGTGTCTTTCAAATAATTGAGAAGACGACGACGTTTTCCTACCAAAATTACAAGAGCGCGTTCTGTACTATAATCTTTTTTGTTTGACTTGAGATGTTCAGTCAAATGGTTGATACGGTATGAAAACAATGCAATCTGGGCTTCTGACGAGCCGGTATCAGTGTTAGACTTTCCGTATTTACCAAAGATTTCCTGCTTTTTTTCAGCTGTTAAATACATGTTAAATAATTAAATAATTAATAATTCGTAATTCATAATTAAAGAGTTAGTGTTGATCTTTTATCAATTATAGTTCTTTAATTTGAGTTTGCAAAGATAGGTTTTTAATTTTGAATAATAAAACCTTCAACCTTTTTTTCTCAAAAAAACATCTCGTAACGAGCCCTCTGCCCATTTTATACGAATTTTATCAAAATAAAGTTTCCAAATAGATGTAATAGAAACGCCAATGAGTGAACCAACAAGCACATCGATGGCAAAATGTTGCGATAAATAAATGCGCGAATATCCGACCAATGCTGCCAAAACGAAATACAGAAAGTGGATTGAAGGTTTTTTTGTGTAAAATGTTAAAACCATAAAAAATGCAAAAGCGGTAATGGTATGCCCCGAAGGAAAGCTGTTAGCTGAATGCAAATGCTCGCCTGCAATACGGTGTAGCTCAATTGCAGGGAAATGTTCGCTGAAATACAAAAGCGGGCGGGGGGCGTTAAATATTTGTTTTAAAACCACTGAAAATATCCCGCTAATCAGCAAAGATGCGAGCATAAAAAGTGCCATTCGATATTTATAAAATAACAATCCTGCAATTACCACAAAAGGAATCCAATCGCCCACATAAGTATAATAACGAAAAAATCCATCCCCTAACAATGAATTGAATGATGTCATCCAAAGATGCAAATCTGCTTTCGAGTTGCACAATATCAGCACCGTAAAAATCAGTACAAATAGGAAATAAGGTAAAAAAAAAGTGCTGTATTGTTTCATTTTTTTATTGCTCTAAGTATTTCTCTTTTTCCGGGAGGTCCGGGCAAGCGTTCGACCACAAATCCGGCTTCCTGCATAGCTCGGCGTACGCTGCCTTTGGCACAGTAGGTTGTCAGAATTGCTTGGGGGTTACAATGTTTAAAAACTTTATAAAACTGTTTGTCTGTCCACATTTCAGCTTGTTTTTCGGGCGAAAAAGCATCAAAGAAAACAACATCATATTTTTCTGTCAATGGATATTGTGTAAAATCAACATGCAGTTTGTCGAGACAAAAATACGGTAAAATCTGTGTTTTGCAATTCCATTCAGAAGAATGTAACCGTATAAAAGCATTTTTCAACTCCGGTGAATACCCATCTTTAAAATTCAATTGCAACGCCTTCTCAATTTCCACGGGAAAGTATTCAAGTGTTGTGTAATGAACTGTTTTTTTGCTTTTATGAGCTTCAACCATTGTTAAAAAAGCATTTAACCCTGTTCCGAACCCAATTTCTAACACGCAGATTTCCTGTTTCAGACATTGTTTCAATCCTGCGTCGATAAATATATGTTGCGATTCCTGTTTGGCTCCGTTTGTCGAATGATAACATTCGTTCAACAAAGGAACAAACAGCGTATGTGAACCATCTGCGGTAATCAATAATTCGGTATTCATGTTTTGCAAAAAAAAAAAGTAGATTTTGCTCCGTTAAAACTGTATTCAGGGTATTTCTAAAGTTCCCAAATATTTTCATAAGTGTAAAATCCACCCTGCAAAACCACATAAAGTCCTTTTGAAATACGTTGTCCGCGGTCTAGTGTTTTAATTTTAATCATGTCGTCAACATCTAATTTCACTTCGGTAGCTTTCAGATTTTCATGAATCCGGAGTTTGTTTACTGATTTGGGAATAACCGATGTCCCACGCTGAATACCCCAGGCGAGTATAACCTGAACTTCGGTACAATTATGCTTTTGAGCTATCTCAATAATAATTTTTTCGGACTGAATTCCCTGCTCTGTGTTGATTAAGTGCCGGCTGCCAAGCGGCGAATAGGCAGTAACTAATATTTTGTTTTTCAGGCAATACTCCACAAGTGCCGGCTGCTGAAAATACGGATGAAGTTCTATCTGGTTTACTTCTGGTTTAATTTGGGAATTGAGCATCAGATTTTCTAACTTGGGAATATTGAAATTCGAAACTCCAATATGTCTTGCAAGTCCGTTTTTCGCAACTTGCTCCATGGCTTCCCATGTTTTTTCGAGCGGGATTTCGGTAAGAGAAGCCAGATCTGCGACTGTTTTTACCTGTTCGTGTTCGGTTTTGAATGCTACGGGCCAGTGCATTAGGTATAAATCGAGATAATCGAGTTGTAAATCGCACATTGATTTCCGAATGGCAATTTCAACGCGTGCAGCGGCGTGATCGCTGTTCCACAGTTTCGAAGTGATAAACATATCTTCGCGCTTTACAAGTCCATTTGTAAATGCATCGGTGAGTGCATTACCGATTTCTTTTTCGTTTCCGTAAATATAAGCACAGTCAATATGGCGGTACCCGGCATTAATTGCATTAATCACAGCATGATACACTTCGCCTGGTTTCGATAGCCATGTGCCCAGACCGAACTTCGGAAAACTGTTACCGTTTTTGAAAAATAAATCATTCATTATAATAATAGATTTGCGTAATTGTTATTTTCAAATCAGAATTTTGTAATTTTGTCAAAAATACAAAAAAAACATGGAATTCATTTATTCAAACAATTTAGCAGGACTAATGGTTGGAATGGCTACGTTTATTATTATAGGAATTTTTCATCCCATAGTGATTAAAGCAGAATATTATTTTGGTGTCAAATGCTGGTGGGTGTTTGCCTTAGTAGGTTGTGCAGGGCTTATTGCATCATTATTTTTTGCAAATGTTATAGTGTCGGTTATTTTTGCTGTTATTGGTTTTTCTTCGTTTTGGAGCATACTCGAGATTTTCGAACAAAAAAAAAGGGTAGAGAAGGGATGGTTTCCTTCAAACCCCAAGAGGAAGAAAATTTAGTATCTTTTTTCAAAGAACGCACGAAAGTAAATTGGATATTTGTTTCTCGAAAATATGTTCTCGTATAGGTATTTATGAAAAATAATTTTCATCGGAAAAATATTTCATTTGAAAAATAAGAACCCGATTAGAAACAGTTTTACTGTTTTATTCTATTAAAAAAAACAAAAAATAATCTGAACGAATTTACCCTACATTTGATGCAAAATGGGACAACGGAAAAACTACGAACTGGGCTTTAGATAACGAACCCAAAACCTTTACGTCGAACGATTCGGTACTCTTCAACGATGATGCATTATGGAAATCGGTTCTGATAAATGAAAGTGTTTCCCCTTCTTCCATTTTAGTCGAAAATACAACACAATATACATTTAGTGGTACCGGTTCGATCGATGGAACAGCCCGGATTACTAAAAATGGAACCGGAAAACTCATCATGTCAAATACAAATAAATATACAGGCAAAACAATCATCAACGAAGGAATCATTGAAGTTTCGACAATTACTAATGGCGGTGTAGCATCGCCCATTGGTGCATCGACCAATGCTTCTGAAAATCTTGAATTGAATGGTGGACAATTAAATTACACAGGAGGATCGACGACAATTAACAGAGGAATTACCTTAGGTTCTAAAGGCGGCAGTATTTCTGTTGCAAATTCAGCAACAACGCTCACTACTTCAGGAAGAGTTGCCGGAAATGGAAAATTGATCAAAGAAGGATTAGGACGTTTTTCGTTTTCAGGGGCTAACACTTATACAGGGGGAACTATTATCAGATCGGGATCAATAGCATTGACAACCGATGTAGCTAACTCATCTGGATTAAGTGCTGATACCATAACATTACAAGGCGGTTCATTAGTTATGTTCGATAGTAGAACAACCACAAATACATCCACATGGAAACTGAATATTCCGGCGGGAAGTACAGGAACGCTTATAACTGATGGTAATTCAACTATTGCAGGTTTCATTCTTGGTGGAGGAACTTTAAATTATTTCACCAATTTCACAAGCAATGTTTTAAATTCGGATGTCTCTATGTTTGCAGGTACAATTAATGTAACTACCGATGCTGTTGGAGGCAGTTTCGGGCTTAATCATTCGAAAGGATGCGAAAATGTCAAAATTAATTTGAACAATTTGGTTACAATGCTGTATCGAACCACATCAAATATTACCATACCGGTGGGCGATCTCACAGGTTTCTCTAATTCGGGTTTAGGAGCTGGCGGAACAGGTCCGTGTACCATAACCTGGGAAATTGGTGCCCGCAATGCCAATTCATCTTTTAACGGAAAAATAACAGATGCACAATTCAGCGGAACCGGTGCTGTGGCTGCTATCCGAAAAGTCGGGACAGGAATATGGACATTAAACAATAGCAATACTTACGGTGGCGGAACAACTATTATGAGTGGTACTTTGATGGTAAATAATGCAACAGGAAGTGGACTTGGAACCGGAGCAGTAAACGTTTTAGCCGAAGGAACACTCTCAGGAACAGGTTCTGTTTCAGGAAGCGTAACAGTGAGTGAAGGTGGAGTTCTTTCGCCCGGAAACGGAATTGGAACTTTTACAATAAATAACAACGTTAATATTCAGCCGTCGGGAGTGTTTTTGGTCGAAATTGATAAAACCAATGTGAAAAATGACCAGTTAAACCTTACAGGAACGCTTACCATAAACGGAAAACTCCAAATCACTTCGATCAACGACATTCCTTTTGCAGCAGGTGATTCATTTTAAAATAATTAATGGCACAGTAAATGGTACTCCCTCCGAAATTGTTCCGAATATACCGGCTGTTGGACTCGAATGGGATTTGACCGAATTTGTTTCGGGAGGAGTTATGAGAGTGAAAACCGCTACGGGCTTCAATCCTTTGGAAGTTAATTCAAAGATTTTTCCGGTTCCTTGCCAAAACATATTGAATATTCAGCTCGGTAATGTTACCGGTGCAATGCAAATATCTGTTGTTAATTTATTGGGAGTTGTCGATATTTCGCAACAATTTGAAAATCAAAATCAAATTATTCTGAATGTAGAAATTCTGCCGAAAGGAATTTATATTTTGCAAATAAAAAACAATGACAAAACAGTAAGCTACAAATTTACTAAGGATTAAGGATTTAAAATCTCAAATTAAACTTTCAATACAAATTTAGTGTTAAATAAATTTCCTGCATCTTGTCTTGATTCTTGACTCTTGTCCCGATAGACTTCGCCGATAGCTATCGGCGTGAGCTCAGTCGAACGCTCAGTCGAACGCTATCGGGATGGCTCTTGGCTCTAATATCCAGTATTGTTACATTATTATTCAACCAATAGTCCGGCACCTTCGCGTACAATTTCAGGTTCGTCGCCGGTACAGTCGATAATGGTCGAAGGTGTCAAACCGCCAAATCCGCCATCAATTACCAAATCGACTTCATTGCCGTATTTTTGTTCAATTAGTTCGGGGTCAGTGATATATTCAGTTGTCTCTTCGTCCGTAAATATTGAACTGGTCATCATGGGGTTTCCTAATTCTCGTACAATTTCGAGCGCAATATTATTGGCAGGCATCCTGATTCCCACCGTTTTTCTGTTTTTAAATAGTTTGGGAAGTTTGCTGCTTCCGTTCAGAATAAATGTAAAAGGTCCGGGAAGATTCTTCTTCATCAACTTAAAATCAACATCATCCATTTTCGCAAATTCACTGATTTGACTCATCTCATGACAAACGAACGAAAGATTGTACCTTCGTAAATCCTTGTTTTTCATTTTCGAAATTTTCTCCACACCTGCTGGATTGAAAATATCGCAGCCAAATGCATACACCGAGTCGGTTGGGAAAATAATGATTCCACCGTTACGCAACACTTCTGCCACATGACGGATTTGAGCCGGATTCGGATTATTATCGTAGAGTTTAATAAGCATTAGTGTGCTAATTGATTAATTGTCAATTATAAATAATTAATTTGAAAAATATGTTAGATAAATCAATTGCAAAAATACAAAAAAATCCTGTAAAGCTATTTTACAGGATTTTTTTGAAAACCAATCACCTATTCACCCAACAATGGGGCATGCCCCATTGCTAACTACTCCTCGTACCTTACAATGGTCTGTTCTCTGTCCGGTCCAACCGACACAATCTTCACAGGCACACCAAGTTCTTCTTCCAGAAAACTGAGATAAGTGTTAAATTCCTCGGGAAATTCGTCTTCGGTATGCATTGTTGTCATGTTGGTTTTCCAGCCCGGAAGTTCAACGTAAACCGGTTCGACCCCATCGTTCAAATCGTAAGGAAATTTTTCTATTTCTATCCCATCAATTTTGTAAGCCACGCAGGCTTTTATGGTGTCGAAACCGTCAAGTACATCACTTTTCATCATGATTAGTTGCGATACCCCGTTTATCATGACAGCATATTTCAACGCAACCAGATCAATCCATCCACAGCGGCGGGGGCGACCGGTTACAGAACCGAATTCGACACCGGTTTTACGCATCTCATCGCCGGTCTCATCTGATAACTCAGTCGGAAAAGGTCCACTTCCAACACGGGTACAATACGCTTTGAAAATTCCGTAAACTTCACCAATATTGCGAGGGGCAACCCCTAAACCGGTACATGCTCCGGCGCAAATAGTGTTCGATGAAGTAACAAAAGGATAAGACCCGAAATCAATATCGAGCATGGTTCCCTGAGCACCTTCGGCAAGTACTTTTTTTTCCGATTGAATGGCGTTGTTGATATAATGCTCACTATCAATTAGTTCAAAACGTTTGATACATTCAATTCCTTCGAACCAGGCTGGTTCAAGTTCAGTTAAATTATATTCGAACTGATATTGTTTGAGAATTTCTTTGTGTCGGTCGATGGCGGTTTTGTATTTTTCATCGAAGTTATGCAGTATATCGCCCACCCGGACCCCGTTTCGGCTTATTTTGTCGGTATAAGTGGGACCGATGCCTTTTCCTGTCGTTCCGATTTTTCCACTTCCTTTTGACGATTCGTAAGCGGCATCTAATAACCGGTGTGTGGGCAAAATCAAATGTGCTTTTTTGGATATCTTCAGTCGTTCGGTCAATGGGTGTCCCGATAATTCAAGTGCATCAACTTCAGCTTTGAACAATGCCGGATCAAGTACAACGCCGTTACCGATTACATTTATTTTATCGCCCTGAAATATTCCCGAAGGAATTGAGCGTAAAATAAACTTTTTCCCTTCAAATTCAAGTGTATGTCCGGCGTTCGGACCACCCTGAAAACGTGTAATCAAGTCGTAACCCGGGGTTAAAACATCAACTACTTTGCCTTTTCCTTCGTCGCCCCACTGGAGCCCTAACAATACATCTACTTTCATGTGTTTATTTAATTTAAAAGAACAAAAAACCACGAACCGTCCCGATAGCTATCGGCGAAGTCTCACGGGATAAAAATCAAGACATTTAACCAAGTTACAAAAATAAATAATCACCGTGTTATTGTGTGTTTTGAACATTCTTTAATCATTCATGATTCAACTATTTATAATATTTTTTTTGTTTCAACTGTTCAATTTTCAAACTTTATTTTTTTAATACTTTTTGAAATTGAGTATTCATCGTAAAATTTTTATTTTTATGTTTACAACTTTTGAATTAATTTATTATATTAATTTGTAATGCATTAATATATTGCATATTAAATCTGGGTTCTTGAATCTATATAAGATGTTTACATTTATTGCAATATCCATAGATGCACAGCGAAAAATGATGAGGAAGAAAGTTATTGAATTTTTTTGCCTCTATCGTTGTTTTCAGGTTTTTATCGGTAAATTCTTTGATTTTTCCGCAATTTGAACACACAAGATGATGATGAATAATTGTCCTGAAAGTTCTTTCATATTCAGCAGGGTTATTACCAAACTGATGTCTGATAATAAGCCCCATTTTTATCAGTAAATCCAAACTGTTGTACACCGATGCCAGACTAACACGGAAATTGTTTTGCATAGTTTTGAAAAGCATTTCGGCAGTGAAATGTCCATCTATAGCATTAATATGTTCTAATATCGCATACCGTTCGGGTGTTCTGCGGTATTGATTTTTAACAAGATATTCTGTAAAGCCGGCTTTAACTGTTTCGAATGTGTTGGCGTCTTTCATTACATTAATCAGTTGAGGAACAAAAGTACAAAATTTTACGTGTTTTTTATAAGAGATTTAAAAATTTTATTTCATATTTTACAGTTTCGGAAATATATTGATGTCCGGTGTTATGTGGGTTTGCATTTTTTTCAATCAGAGCCGATATCTTCAGCGCTGTTATTTTATCTTTGCGGCAAAAACGGCTTAAACAGGTTGCAATGGATTTATAGAGTTGATAATCATTGGTTTCTGAAAGTTCAAACGCTTTGTCAGTTAGCTTCTGAATTTCTTTTTCATTCAAAATATTGCTTATCCGGCTTGCAATCATGAAACCGGTAATTTGATCCCATAAGACATCCGAAAAAACACAATCGATGCTTAATGCGTTTGCATAAGGCAATTTGCTAAAAAGATACAACGACGTAAATTCTAATAAATCAAGTTGTTTAATTTTTCCGATCCAATTCTTTGCTAAATCGGGTGGAAAATTATCAATCGGTTCGATCAATGCCGCCATCATCATGGTTTCACGTATTTCCATTGCCCAGAGACGCTGCGCCAAAACGTGATCGGGAATGTATGGTTTTGCAATTTCGATGATACGGGGAATGGAAACGCCATAATTTTTTTTGTAGATTATCCCGTTTTTTGTCATAAGTTCTGACACAATTCCATTCATCGAGAGCCGGATTTTCTGTCTTAGCTCTTTAATTTTCCAGTCAAGTTCATCGTTTGCAAGATATAGCTCCATCTTTATTGAAAGTTTATATGTTGAAATTCAGAGAAGTATAAAAATATGTGTTTTTTATTTCAAAGATATTGCACAATATCAAATGCTGTACTATCTTTGCAGTCGCAAAACACGGTGGTTATAGCTCAGTCGGTTAGAGCGTCGGATTGTGGTTCCGAAGGTCGCGGGTTCGAGCCCCGTTTTCCACCCACTAAAAAAAGGAAGTACCACAAGGTATTCTCCTTTTTTTGTTTACTACTTGTTTTATATTTTCTTGTTTTGCAAAGGTATTGTAATTATTCGATATTTTGCATGCTGTAATATTGCAGAAAAATTATTATTTTTGCAGTCCAAAATATTATAATCAATTAATTTTCAAAGCTGAAAAGTTTTATAAAAGCAATATTCTGATCAAGATTTATCTATTTTGTTAATAAAATCAGAAATAAAATTTACAAACATGAAAGTATTAAAATTCGGAGGAACTTCAGTAGGTTCAGCAGTCCGCATAAAAGATGTAGCGGCTCTTGTTTGCGATGGAGAACAAAAAATTATTGTTTTGTCCGCCATGTCAGGAACAACCAACAGCTTGGTTGAAATTTCCGATTATTTCTACAAAGGCAACACTTCGGGTGCGTTAGAACGAATCAATGTGCTTGAGCAGCTTTATAATAAAGTAGTTGAGGAGCTCTATACAACCGATGTTTATAAATCGGAAGCGAAAGTATTGATAAAATCCATTTTCGAATACCTTCGTTCTTTTTCAAAATCTATTTTTACATTGTTCGAAGAAAAATCAATTTTAGCTCAGGGCGAATTGCTTTCAACCAAGATGTTTCATACGTATTTGCTCGAAATTGAAAAAAACAGCATCTTGCTTCCTGCTTTAGATTATATGCGCATTGACAAAAACGGGGAACCCGATACTGCTTTTATTGCCGAAAAACTGACTGAACAACTTGCAAACCAACCCGACACGACGTATTATATTACTCAGGGTTATATATGTCGCAATTTCTATGGCGAAATTGACAACCTGCAGCGTGGAGGTAGCGATTATACTGCATCACTCGTTGGTGCTGCCATAAAAGCTGAAGAAATACAGATATGGACTGATATTGACGGAATGCACAACAACGATCCGCGCTTTGTTGCAGGTACACAACCTGTCCCTTTATTGAATTTTGACGAAGCTGCCGAATTAGCCTATTTTGGAGCGAAAATTCTTCATCCTACTTGTATATTACCTGCAAAACTGAATAATATACCGGTGCGGTTGCTCAATACACTTGACCCCGCTGCACAGGGTACGTTAATTTCGGTTCAAAGTCAAAAAGATAAAATTCAGGCAGTTGCAGCCAAAGATGGAATTACCGCTATCAAGATAAAATCGGGTCGCATGTTGCTTGCACATGGTTTCCTGCGCAAAGTATTTGAAATTTTTGAATCATATCAAACCTCTATCGATATGATTACTACTTCAGAAGTAGGTGTTTCGGTAACCATTGATAATAACAAAAAATTAGACGAAATTGTAAACAACCTGAAAAAATTAGGTACTGTAACAGTTGACACAAACATGGTAATTATATGTGTAGTTGGCGATTTACCATCAGATAATGTAGGTTTCCAGACTAAAATTGTGAATGCTTTCAAAGATATACCATTGCGAATGATTTCTTACGGCGGTAGTGATTTTAACGTATCGTTGCTAATAAAAGCCGAGGATAAGAAACGGGCTTTGGTATCACTTAGCGAAACACTTTTTAATAACTAATTGTAAATGAATGTAATCGCCTAAATAATGAGCGATTGAAAAATGATATGATAAAAGCTGATTATCCGCTCGAAAAATTAAAGGAATTGCAGACCCCTTTTTATTACTACGATTTAGATTTGCTTCGTTCCACTTTAGATGAACTGATTTTGCAAAGTTCAAAATCAAACTTTGAAGTACATTATGCACTCAAAGCCAATGTAAATGCAAGCGTTATTGAAGTGATTAAAAATGCAGGTCTCGGAGCCGATTGTGTTAGTGGAGGCGAAGTTCAGGCTGCAATCGATGCTGGCATTGAATCTTCTAAAATTGTTTTTGCAGGTGTAGGTAAAGCCGATTGGGAAATAAACCTTGCACTCGATAGTGATATTTTTTGTTTCAATGTTGAATCAATTCCAGAATTAGAAGTGATTGACGAACTGGCTGGTAAAAAAGGTAAAACAGCGCACGTTGCATTGCGAATCAATCCAAACGTTAGTGCTCATACGCACCATTATATTACTACCGGACTCAGCGAAAACAAATTCGGGATAAACATGTCGGAACTCGACAAGGTTACCGGTTTGATTTTGACTTTAACGAATGTAAAACTCATAGGCATTCACTTTCACATAGGTTCACAAATCACCGATATGACTTCATTTCAGGGGCTTTGTATTCGAGTAAATGAAATTCAGGAATATTTTGAAGCGCGCGGAATTGTACTCGATCATATCAATGTAGGAGGTGGTTTGGGTATTAATTACGAGCATCCCAATCATTGTTCGATTCCAGATTTCGAAGCATATTTCAAAGTATTTCGCCAACATTTAATCTTGAAGCCAAATCAGACATTACATTTTGAAATCGGGCGGGCAATAGTGGCGCAATGCGGAAGTCTGATTTCGAAAGTGCTTTATGTGAAACATGGAACTTCGAAAACTTTCGTTATCTTAGATGCAGGTTTTACCGAGTTGATTCGTCCGGCACTATATCAGGCTTACCACCGTATTGAGAATCTTTCGTCGGCTTTGCCCGAAGAAGAATATGATGTTGTGGGTCCAATTTGTGAATCGTCCGACACATTTGTAAAAAATTATAGAATGAATGCAACCCGGCGTGGCGATATAGTCGCGTTGCGCTCGGCAGGTGCTTATGGCGAAATCATGGCTTCGCAATACAATCTTCGTAAATTGCCGAAAGCATTTACTTCGGATGAGTTAAAATAATTTACCATTTTAAATTTTTAAATTTACGATTTCATTGACCTATGGATAGCGTAAATCATTTTAAATGATCAGGTTCTAATGACTTATTTTAAAATCTGCAAGAGATTAATCAAATATTAAAACAAAAAAAACCGGAATTATTCAATTCCGGTTTTTTATAATTTGTTCAAACACTGGTTCAATAATTCCATTTCAACCAAATAGCTCCCCAGGTAAACCCGGCGCCGAACGCGGTCAGTATGATGTTATCTCCTTTTTTGAATTTCTTTTCATATTCCCATATACAAAGCGGTATACTGGCTGCCGAAGTGTTACCAAAACGGTCGATATTGATAATCACTTTGCTGTAATCAACTCCGGTTCTGCTTGCTGTGGCATCAATTATCCGAAGGTTTGCCTGATGGGGTATCAGCCATGCTATATCTTCAGCTTTCAAGTTGTTTTTATCCATTATATCGCCCGAAACACCAGCCATATTGGTTACAGCATGTTTGTAAACATATTGTCCCTCCTGATAAACAGAATGTTCGATATTATCCACAGTTTCGTGTGATGCCGGATAAACCGTTCCTCCTGCTTTTTGCATTAAGTGAGAACCGCCTGAACCATCGGTGTGCAAAATAGAATCCATTACACCGGTTGCCTCCGTAGTGGGTTCTACCAATACAACTGCTGCTCCATCGCCAAATAGGGGTGCGGTGGTGCGGTCGTTATAGTTTGTTATTGCTGACATTTTTTCGGCGCCAAAAACCAGTACCTTTTTATATTTTCCCGATTCAATAAAGCTTGCAGCGTTTGTTAAAGCTACAATAAAGCCCGAACATGCTGCTTGTAAATCGAATGCTAATGCGTTTTTGATACCGAGTTTATCTGCTATTATCGATGCGCACGATGGAAAAACATAATCTGGTGTAGTTGTTGCAACTATAATTAAATCAATTTCTTCAGGCTTTGTTCCCGTTTTTGAAAACAGCTCCTCAGCTGCTTTTACAGCCATAAAAGATGGTCCAGAATTAGGTTCCTTAAGAATCCGGCGCTCTTTGATGCCCACGCGTGTAGTTATCCACTCATCGCTTGTGTCCATCATTCGGCTAAGTTCGTGATTATCTAATATATACTCAGGTACATATCCACCAACTCCTGTTATAACTGCATAAATTTTATTCATTATAGATTTTTAAAAAAAATCAAGCCCAAAGTTTTGAACTTAGGGCTTTTAAGTATCTTTATTTTAAAATACAGAAAAACGATTACATGATTTATACAGCCGCAAATTTCTCAATTGCTAACTTGCCTCTGTAGTATCCACATTCGCCACATACAGTGTGATAAATATGAGCAGCACCACAATTTGGACAAGTTGCCAAGGTTGGGGCTATAGCTTTGTAATGAGTTCTTCTTTTTGCTGATCTCTGTTTTGAGATTTTTCTCTTAGGATGTGCCATATTGATTGTTTTTTAATTGTTATCTATTATATTTTGTAACCCTTCCCATCGGGGGTCAACCAAATTGTCTTCTGATGCAAAATCAACTTCATCATTAATGTCGGTGTCATTTTCAAGCTCAGTATCATCTTTATGACGAGTAATATGACGTTTCATTTTAACGACCATTGTTTTATTACATTCGCCAGGTGCATGAACGTGCTTCAACGGTATATTAAGCACAATAAATTCGTACAAAAACCATGCTATATTAATTGATCCTTCTGATTCGGGTATAATGACTATTTCATCTTCTTCCGAAAAAGTATTGCCAAATTTAACCTGCAGTTTTTCTTTGTAATGAATGGGTTGCTCCATTTCGTCGAGACAACGATCACATTGAATACTTATAACCCCGTCAATTACAAATTGCAGTTCGAAAGTTCTCTGTTTTTTTTGTACAGTTACAGTAGCCTTAATTTTACCTTTCTGAACTTCTTGATCCGGACTGTCAATTTTTTTGAAATACTTATCGTCCAGATCGTATTCCAGAACACGGGATTCACTTGTTAAATCCTTTAATATGATATTGTATTCTCCGAATTTAGACATAAGTTTATCTTTATATTAAAGCGCTGCAAAGGTACAAAAAAAGTGCTTATTACAAAATAGTTTCTTTTAAATTAATTAAAAAATACATATTTCATTCTATCTTTCAGTGTATCAAACTATAAGCTATCTAAAATAATTACATTTTTAAGCATATTCGAAATATAGTGCCAACTTGCAATTCTGATTGTTTTACAAATATTTTTCCTCCGTGATATTCTTCAATAATGCGTTTAGCCAACGAAAGACCCAAACCCCAACCTCTTTTTTTGGTTGTAAAGCCGGGTGTGAATATTGTTTTGAATTTATTTTTTTCAATTCCTTTTCCGGTATCTTTCACATCAATGATCACTTCTTTTTCCTTTTCAGTAACCGATATGTCAATTTTCCCGATTCCGTCCATTGCATCAATGGCATTTTTACACAGGTTTTCGATAACCCACTCGAAAAGTGGAATATTTAATTTGACGAAAAGTGGGTTTTCGTCATGGAAATGGCATTGAATCGCAATTTTTTGGGATGAGCGGTTATTGATGTAGTTTACAGCATTCTCAAGTGCTTCGTTTAGGCTCACTATCTGAAGATCAGGGGATGAACCGATTTTTGAAAACCGTTCGGCAATGATGCGTAACCGGTTTACATCTTTTGCCATTTCGCCGATCAATTTATCTTCATTGTGGCGGGTTTTTAAAATGTCAACCCACGCAAGTAAAGACGATATAGGTGTGCCCAACTGATGGGCGGTTTCTTTGGATAGACCAACCCATACCCGATTTTGCTCCGCTTTTTTGGTGCTCGAAAAAGCCAGAAAAGCAATGAGTAAAAAAACTGAAATTACCCCGAGTTGAATATACGGATAATAATATAATTTCTTGAGTAACAGAGAATCATCATAATAAATATATTGAATGTCATCGTCTAATTTAACTTCAATGGGTGGATTTTTACTTTTTAAACGAGCAATTTCTTTTTTCGAAAATTTATCTCCATTTGATATAGGCTTTTTGAAATTACGGGATTGGATTAACACATCGTTTTTATCAACTATTATTACCGGAATGGTAGTATTCCCCTCAATAATTTTTAAAATAAAATCAATATCGGATGTTTCATCAGCTACTATAAACTGACGCGTGGCTTCAGCCCAAAGTTCAATTTTTTTTCTTTCTTCCAATGCAAGCGATTTTGCCAGATTGTTAGTGAAAAGTGTTGATACAATTACAATTGCAGCTCCAATTACAATAAATACCAATTTGAAATGGCGCGACAATTCCTGTATTTTATTGAATGATAACATGTAAATACTTGATAATTTGTAGATTTAATTTCAAACGTCAAAAATAATAAAAAAGTATGGATTAATACTGAAATTTATGGTTTGCTTAATTTTTAGTACCTTTGCCATCAGTTTGTAAAGTTTGAAAGTTAAAAGTATAAACAAGGGTAAACTCAAACCTTCAAACTTTCATCCCGATTCCCGATTCCCGATTCCCGATAGCTATCGGGAATCGGGAATCGGGAATCGGGAATCGGGACGGGACAAACTTTCAAACAACAAACATTTAACATGCAAAAATCAGGTTTTGTAAATATAGTCGGTAACCCGAATGTGGGCAAATCGACATTAATGAACGCTTTAGTGGGCGAGCGCATTTCAATTATTACTTCAAAAGCTCAGACAACCCGTCACCGAATACTCGGCATTGTTAACGGAGACGATTTTCAAATCGTATATTCCGATACACCCGGTGTGCTGAAGCCAAATTACGGACTGCAGGAATCCATGCTTAAATTTTCGCGCTCGGCGCTGACCGATGCTGACGTGCTGCTTTACGTAACCGATGTGTACGATACTTATGAAAAAAATGTCGAATTTGTCGAAAAAGTTAATTTCAACCCTGCTCCTTTAATTCTGATTATCAACAAAATAGATTTGATTGATCAGGAAAAATTAGAAGCGTTGGTCGAAAAATGGAAAAGCGTAATGCCGCGTGCCGAAATATTTCCGGTATCGGCCATCCTCAAGTTTAATATCGAACCTTTGTTTAAACGAATTAAGGAATTACTGCCTGAATCACCGCCTTTTTTTGATAAAGATCAGCTGACCGATAAACCCGCACGGTTTTTTGTGAACGAAATTATCCGTGAAAAAATTCTTATGAACTACGAAAAGGAAATACCTTATTCGGTCGAAGTGGAAGTAGAACAATTTCTGGAAGACGACAGGTTAATCAAAATAAGTGCCGTAATTTATGCCGAGCGCGATTCGCAAAAGGGAATCCTGATTGGACATGGAGGAAAATCACTCAAAAAAGTGGGTACTGAAGCCCGCAAAGATTTGGAGGTCTTTTTCGATAAAAAGGTTTTTCTTGAGTTGTTTGTAAAAGTGGAAAAAGACTGGCGTAACAAAGATATTAAATTACGAGGATTTGGCTATAATCCTGATTGATATTGTGGTTTCGTTTAATTGGTTTAAGCTATCGGTCAGCAAATCGTTTTTGACAAAAAAATTGTATTTTTGTAGCAATTAAATCATTTGCCTTATGAAAACAAAATTTACCCCTTCAATCAACTTTAGGTTGCTATTTGTGCTTTTATTTGTTTTTTTGATCTCAGAATCAGTTTCGGCGGTCAGCTATTATTTTTATGTGCAATTAACGAACAAAAATAATTCACCTTATTCATTATCAAACCCTTCTGAATTTTTATCTCCAAAAGCAATTGCCCGACGTGCTGATTTCAATATCGGTCGCGATTCAACTGACCTACCTGTAAACCCCGCTTACATTGCTCAAATTTCAAATCTTGGAATAATGGTTCATTCGCGTTCGAAATGGATGAACGGAGTAACAGTGTTGGTATCTGATTCAAATATCATGAGTCAGGTTCGCACTTTGCCGTTTGTAAAACGGGTTCAGTACACCGGTAAAATCGACACACCTTCGCCAGTGTCGAAAAAAATGAAGTTTCAGGCTGACAGTCTGAACTATGGTAGTGCAACCACACAAATCAATCAGGTTAACGGGACTTTTTTGCACAATCAGGGTTATACCGGAAAAAACATTACGGTGGGCGTTCTCGATGCCGGATTTTATAATGTAAACATAAATCCCGGATTCGATAGTCTCCGATTGTCGGGGCGATTGTTAGGGACTAAAGACATTGCCGAGCCCAATTCAAATATTTATGCGCTTGACACACATGGTGCTAATGTGCTTTCTATTATGACCGGGAATTTGCCTGCTCAATATCTCGGAACAGCCCCTCATGCATCTTTCTGGCTTATTCGCACCGAAGTAGTACCGACCGAATATTTGGTTGAAACTGATTTCTGGGTGTCGGGTATCGAATTTGCCGACAGTGTAGGTGTGGATGTTGTAAATTCATCGTTGGGTTATACGCAATATGATGATCCTACAATGAATTTTACTTATGCCGATATGAACGGACTTGTTTCGCGAGCAAGCCGTGCAGCTACTATAGCCGCCGAAAAAGGAATAATAGTATGCACCAGCGCCGGGAATGAAGGCACCAGAGCTTGGCGATATATCAGTTCGCCTGCCGATGCCGATAAAATACTTTCGGTAGGGTCGGTAACTTCCACAGGGTCGGCCAGTTCGTTTTCATCGTACGGACCAACCTACGATGAACGCATTAAGCCCGAAGTTTGCGCTATGGGCTCTTCTACTGCTTATATTTTTCACTCGGGTGTTCCGACATGGGGCAGTGGAACATCGTATTCTTCGCCGGTAATAGCAGGTATGATGGCTTGTTTTTTGCAATATATAAAAGCAAATCGTTCGGTTTATTTCGTTGAAGATATTCTTCAGTCAGTCATCCGAAGCGGGAACCGATATGGTTATCCCGATCCGCAAATGGGTTATGGAATACCGAACTTTCAGGTGGCAGCAGCAAACTTACCTACTTATAATGGGGTTAACGGCATCAAATCTGATAATATGATTGCGTATGTTGATAATTCAAATAAGATGTTGAGAATAAAATTATTGGATGATATTTATTTGAATGGTCATATACATATTTATACTGTTACCGGGCAGTTGTTTATGACAAAAAAAGTCACAAACAGTCAAATGGAATTTAATATTTCAAAATTGCATCAAGGTATTTATTTGGTGTCGATAACAAATAACGGATTTGTTGAGACTCATAAAATTATTATTGAAAAATAATAAAAACAATAATTACATTGATTTTAAAAAAATAGCAAAACCCGAAACCATGAATTCAATAACACTGTCCGAACTTACCAATCGTATTCAGGAATCCATAAAACTGAATTTTGAAACTCCTGTTTGGATACGTGCAGAAATAAGTGAATTGCGCGAAAATTACAGTGGTCATTGTTATCTTGAATTAATTGAAAAAGAAGCCGATACTGGTTCATTAACAGCAAAAGTAAAAGCGACGATTTGGGCATCTACTTATCGCATGTTGAAACCCTATTTTGAAAGCAGCACGGGTCAAACGCTTCGGGCAGGACTGAATGTGCTGGTTGCTGTAACTGTTGAGTTTCACGGTGTATATGGTTTTAGTCTGAATGTGCGCGACATCGACCCTACCTTTACTATTGGCGAAATGGCAGCCCTACGACTTAAAATTATCCGTCAGCTCGAAAAAGAAGGCGTTGCAGATATGAATAAGGAAATCCTGTTTCCGATACGTCCACAGCGTTTGGCAATAATTTCATCTTCGACTGCTGCAGGTTACGATGATTTTCGTGATCAACTTAAAAGCAATTCATCCCATTTTGCTTTCTATACTCGACTTTTTCCGGCTGTCATGCAAGGCGAGCAAGCCGAAAGTTCAATTATAGCAGCTTTGGAAAAAATATATCAATTAATGGATTTTTTCGATGTGGTTGTCATAATTCGAGGTGGCGGAGCTACCACCGATCTGGCTTGTTTCGACTCATACGATCTGGCTTTGAATTGTGCACAGTTTCCGCTTCCGGTTATTACGGGTATTGGTCATCAGCGCGATGTTTCTATTCTCGATATGGTAGCGCATACTTCAGTAAAAACACCTACTGCTGCCGCCGAATTTCTGATTGAAACCATGCAGCAAGCCGAAAGTGCTATGATAAGTTTGGTCACAGAAATTGAGCAGATTGTAAGTAACAAAATTGCAGAACAAAAAAGATTTTTAGACCAAATTAAGTGGAATATCACACAAAATCTGCAAAGCAAAGTTTCAAAGAAAAATCTTTTGCACGAAAGGCAAAAAAACAGGTTGAAATCAACGTTTAGATTCATTGTGAATAAACAACAAAATAAACTTATGTTGCTTGAGAAAAGCATTGAGTCACATTCGCCCTCTTTTTTGCTTAAACATGGATACACCATTACCACGCTAAACGGAAAACGAATAACATCGGTGAAACAAGTGAAAGCTAAGGATATAATCCGTACTGTTGTGCACGATGGTGGTTTTGAAAGTGAAGTGAAATTGTAGAACAATCCCGATAGCTATCGGAAAAAGAACAAAAACACTTAGAAAAGAAATATTTTACATCATGTCGGTCATTACGCTAAAAAATATGGAGTTTCATGCATACCACGGTTGTATGCAGCACGAACAACAATTGGGAAATACATATCTGGTTTCGGTAAGTATGGAAATTGATACTGAACTTGCCGGCGAAACCGATAATTTACACGATACACTTAATTATGTGTCGGTTTACAATGCGGTGAAAAAGCAAATGGAAATTCCAGCGAAGTTAATTGAACATCTTGGACAACGAATATCAGATGATATATTTGATCATTTTCAGCAAATCCGAAAAATTTCGATTAAATTATCGAAACAAAATCCACCACTTGGAGGGAAAGTAGAGTCAGTATCCATCGAATTAGAAAAGACAAGATAGCTAACTACAGAAAATATTATTTAGCTTGACAACAATTTTTATATTACTGAAAAACTGCTTGTGATTCTAAAAAAAGTACTTTTGTATCGTGTTTTCAAATACTAAAAAGAACGCCATGTAAATCAGCGTTCTTTTTTTTGTCAATTTTCAAATAAATAATCGCTAATTAAACAAATTATGTCTTCAAAACAAGTAAAAAAAGGTCATCCCAAAGGACTTTATTTTGTATTTACCACCGCCATGTCCGAGCGAATCAGCTATTACGGTATGCGCGCCATTTTCACGCTTTATCTTATCAAAGCTTTGTTGATGGACAAAGAGTTAGCATCCACCATTTACGGTAATTACACGGGTTTGGTTTATCTAACGCCGCTAATTGGCGGTTACGTAGCTGATCGTTTTTGGGGAATGAGACGATCCATTCTTCTGGGTGCTGTTTTGATGATGATGGGACAATTATTCATGTTTTTCAGTGCTTTATATTATCAGAGCGGCAACTTGGCGCATTGGCTGATGTATATTGGATTGGCATCACTAATTCTTGGAAACGGATTTTTCAAACCCAATATTACAACCATGGTCGGCAGTTTGTACGAACCCGGCGACAAAAGACTCGATTCGGCTTATACTATTTTTTATATGGGTGTGAATGTAGGTGCGTTTATTGCTCCGTTACTTGCCGGATTTCTTGGCGATACGGGCAATCCTGCCGATTTCAAATGGGGGTTTTTGGCTGCTGCCATTGGTATGTTATTGAGCCTGATATTGTTTGTTGGTTGGAAAAATAAATATCTTATCGGTCCCAATGGCGAGCAATTAGGCATTGTAGCTGCCGGCAAAGTAGAGCACAATATGTTAGAAAAAGAAAAGTCGCCCGACCGAAGCAAAAAACAAAATATGTTAGAGTTTTTTCTGTGGTCGCTTGGCGGATTTATTTTATTTATTATATTTCGTTACGCACTCGATTTTGATATCATAGGTTCATTTATTTTTTCACTTTGTATACTCATTCCGGCGTATGTTATCTCCGATCGTTCGCTTACAAAAATTGAAAAACAGCGCATCGCGGTGATTTACATGATTGCATTTTTTGTTATATTTTTCTGGGCAGCTTTTGAGCAAGCCGGAGCATCGCTTACTTATTTTGCCGATGAACAAACCAATCGCGAAATGCTGGGCTGGACAATGCCTGCCAGTTATTTTCAGTCGTTTAATCCTGTGTTTATTGTTGTATTCGCTCCACTCATGTCGTGGCTTTGGTTGAAACTCGGAACCAAAAACATGGAACCTGCCTCGCCAACCAAACAAGCGATGGGTTTGTTTTTGCTTTCAATAGGTTATCTTGTGATTGCATTGGGAGTTCAGGGCGTTGAGCCTGGTGTTAAAGTCAGTATCTTATGGTTGACGGGTTTATATTTCATACACTCGATGGGAGAATTGATGTTATCGCCAATCGGATTGTCGATGGTCAATAAACTTGCACCGATACGTTTTGCATCTTTATTAATGGGCATCTGGTATTTATCGATGGCAACAGCTAATAAGTTTGCCGGAATTTTGAGTGGTTTATATCCCGATGCAGGTAAACCCAAGATGTTTATGGGTTTCGAAATTGCAACGATGTACGACTTTTTTATGTTGTTTGTTGTTATTTCGGGCATAGCAGCTGTAATACTTTTCGTTTTATCAAAACGTTTGCAAAAGTTGATGCATGGAGTGAGATAGATTTGATTAAAAAAAAATAAGAAACGGATTTTGATGAGCAGTAGTTTTTATATCCATGTTTTTAGTTTGTCGACCAAATGAAAAATACCTGATTGCCCAAGCACTACATTCATCAAAGTCAATAGTGCAAAAAGCAATTATAAAACAGACTAAAACTGCTTTATAATTGCTCGTTGATACTACCCGTTGGGCAGATACAGTACCAGAATATGTGGTAAGTTTTCGACTGGTTGGAACAAGCTGAACAAACGACAAAAACAACCAGTCGGACTATGTTATTGTCCAACCAG
The DNA here is from genome assembly GCA_030653695.1 of Paludibacter sp. GTDB lineage: Bacteria > Bacteroidota > Bacteroidia > Bacteroidales > Paludibacteraceae > Paludibacter. Next base: position 26,508 of record JAURYY010000080.1, read on the forward strand.
TATCAATTGGCTAAAACAATCATATAATACAAAGGCATTCCAATAATAATGTTAAAAGGAAACGTAACAGCTAATGCCATAGGTAGATATATGCCGGGGTTTGCATTCGGAACTGCAATTTTCATAGCAGCCGGAACAGCAATGTACGATGCACTTGCCGCCAGAATTGCAAAAAGAAACCGGTTTCCAATATCGGGTGTGATAAAACCACTCAGAAAAGCGACTAAACACCCATTGATAAGTGGAATCATTATCGCAAATAATCCGGTAAACAATCCGTTTTTTATGAAATCATTTAATTTTCGACCACTGATAATTCCCATATCTAAAAGAAAAATGGCAAGAAAACCTTTAAAAATATCTGTTGTAAAAGGTTTAATACCTTGAGCTTGCTGCTCGCTTGCTAAAAAGCCGATGATTAAGCTGCCCATTATTAATAACACGCTTCCATTTGTGAACGAATGACCTACAATTTTCCCTATGTTGAAATTATTGTTTTTCTTCTCGCCATACAATTTTATCAATATAACTCCAATGATAATGGCAGGAGCTTCCATTAATGCCATGACGGCGACCATGTGTCCACTAAAAGTTTGCCCATGAATTTCTAAAAATGATACAGCAACAACAAATGTAACCGCACTTACTGATCCATACGAAGCGGCAATTGCTCCAGAATCGTCTATACTTAATTTCTTTTTTAAAATAAAAAAAGTGTAAAAGGGGATTGCACAAGCTATAGCAATTCCGAAAATCACCGACCAAATAATATCGAAGGATAATTGACTGATTGCCAACTCATGCCCACCTTTAAAGCCAATTGAAAACAATAAATATAATGAAATAAATTTGGATGAATTAGGAGGTATTTCTAAATCACTTTTTAATTTCACGGCAATAATACCCAAAATAAAAAACAAAAAAGCCGGATTGGTCAGATTGTCAATCAGTAAGTTGTAATTCATTACTTTTTAGATTTAATTTACACATTAAAAAAGTCTTATATCTGCTGAGTATTTACAAAACTATATGATGTGTGAACTATGGATTATTAAATAATATTTATATAAAATGCTATTTTTTAAATAGATTAAAGTGTGTGTTGCAGGATTAAACTGTTGTACTTAAACACTTTGTTTATCTTTTTGTCATTCTTGCTCAGGTGAAGTTCAAAAAATAAAGCTGATTCTTTTTTGCCGGTATTTTTTGAAGTGGTACTTTGCAAATTGGAATAGTACCTATGCTTTGCACAATTTGAAGCTTTCTGATTTAATGCAATAGCTTGGTAATTTTATCAAATAACATTACAATGGTTTGTTTAAGTTGAAATATGAAACCTATTTTTTGATATTTCTAATTCGCAGCTTATTTGATCCGATATTCATGTTTGCTCATTTTACTTCTTTCAATTTAAGTTCTATTACTTCAAGATTCTGAATTTTTTCTCCATCAATTTCAAACCGCACAAGCGTTTGTATAAGATGAAAGCCGTATTTCCCGGCAGCTCCGGGATTAATATGTAGTAAATCGAGCGATTTATCATATTTCACCTTCAAAATGTGCGAATGTCCGCAAACAAATAATTTAGGTGGTTGCCGGTAAATATCGGGACGAACAAGCGCATCGTAATTTCCCGGATAACCGCCGATATGGGTTAGCCATACCTTCACGTTTTCGCACATAAAACGGTTGTGTTGCGGAAACAGAGAACGAATTTCGTAACCATCAATATTACCCCATACACCACGGATCGGTTTAAATTCCTGTAGTTTATTCACAACATCGAGTGAGCCCCAGTCTCCGCAATGCCACACTTCATCGCAAGTGGCAAAATGTTCAAAAACGCGCTCGTGGAGCATGCCGTGTGTATCCGAGAGTACCCCGATTCGTTTCATAATAATATAATGACTACTGAAAAAAAGAGAAACAAAAGTACAAAAAAAATAAAGAGCTTGTTTGTTATTTAGAAAAAATATTTTCACATTTGTAATCAATGTTTTAAAATATCAAAAAAAATAATAATAATCAGGGATTAAATGCTAAATTTGCGATTCAATATAAAAAAAGCAAATTATATATATTTTTATGAATACAAAACTTCAAGAACTTACCGATAAAATTTATTTCGAAGGAGTAGAAAAGGGCAACGAAGAAGCAAAAGCTATAGTGGAAAAGGCTGAAGCCGAAGCCGTAGAAATAAAGGCGGAGGCTCAGGTTCAGGCACAGAGAATAGTTGCGGAGGCTCAGGCAAAGTCGGTTGAACTAACTAAAAATACTCATTCTGAGTTGAAACTTTTTGCACAGCAATCAGTCAATGCCCTGAAAACCGAAATAACAGATTTAATTTGCGGTTCCATTGTTTCAGCATCGGTTAAAGTAGCCACTACCGATAAGGCATTTATGCAAAAAACCATACTTGCATTAGTTCAGGATTGGGGGAAAAATCAGTCGATTACCATCGAAGCAAAAGATGCAAAAGCGTTAACCGATTATTTTATGACTAACGCAAAAGAATTGTTGAATAAAGGAGTGAAAATTTCCGAGGCGAATGGAATAAAAGCCGATTTTGTAATTGTGCCGGAGAAAGAAGGTTATAAAATTACTTTTGGCGATGATGAATTTATTGCTTATTTTAAAGAATTTCTGCGTCCCAAATTAGTGGAAATGCTGTTCTGAGAAGAGGTAAGAATCCAGATAGCTATCGGGAGAGGTAAGAAAGTGAATAAACACGTCTCACAAATTGGAACCTTTCCCGAGATACTTTAAACGGCAAACCTCAAAACTTTCGAACACGAAACCCTGATCAATGCTTGTCCCGGATTGTTCCGATAAATCGGAAATTTATAGGGAGAATTCGAAATGCCAAAACACAAAACAATCGATGAATTATTATTGCCTGATTGCGGGACTTCCCGATATACATACCGAAGATACAAAGACTGCTTTTTCAATACCCGAACTTAAAAACGAATTATTGGAACAACTTTCAGCATCTGATGCACGGTTGTTGAAATTAATTTTTGCTGCATACGACAACGCAAACTTTCTTGCGTTTATTGCAAACAAAGAGGCAGGGTTAAATCCTCTTGGAAATTTAAGTTCAACCGATTGGTTAGAACTTATGTTATTAATGAACGAATCTGAAAATCCTCAGGATCTGCGGTTAATGCCCTATATTCAAAAATTCCACTCAACTTATTCCGATGAAAAATTCCTCGCCGAAGGCATTTCACCCGAAGATTATCTGGCAACACTTTATTTTGAAGAAGCATTTAAATGTGAAAATAAATTTTTGCAGAAGTGGTTTGACTTTAACCTCAATTTAAACAATATCCTTTCAGCGGTGGCATGTCGTAATCATGGTTTTGACCCACATACATTAGTTATTGGTACTAATGAAGTAGCAACTACACTACGTCAAAGTAATGCGCGCGATTTCGGATTGACAGGCTTGTTCGAACAACTCGATTTAGTTTTGCGCATTGCAGAAGAAAATGATTTGCTCGAGCGAGAAAAGAAAATTGATGCACTGAAATGGGCATGGCTCGAAGAAAATACTTTTTTCAATTATTTTACAGTTGAAAGAGTACTTGCTTTTGTCTTGAAAATTCAAATGATTGATCGCTGGAAGATGTTATCTATAGAAAAAGGAGAACAGATTTTCAAAGAATTACTTGGAAGTATGAAAGAGGGAGCGAGTTTTGATAGCTCTAACGCCTAAAGGGAAATTTATTTTTTGTGTAAGTTATGGAAATCGCAGCAGATCAAAATAAGATTTACAATATTCGAGATAAGCAAGTTATGCTTGATTTTGACTTGGCTGAAATGTATCAAATTGAAACTAAGAATCTTAACTAAAGTGTAAAAAGGAATATAAAACGATTTCCTTTGGATTTTATGTTTCAACTTAATAACGAAGAATGGGATAGTTTGAGGTTGCAATTTGAAACCTCAAAAAGAGGAGGACGTAGATATCTGCCTTTTGCTTTTACCGAACAAGGTGTTGCAATGTTATCCGGTCTGTTAAATACCGATACTGCCATTCAAGTTAATATAGCCATAATGAGGGCATTCGTAGCGATAAGACATTTTGCTTTAGGATATGCCGAACTGAATAACAAATTAGAAGAATATATGGTTGATAATGATATGAGAATAGCTGAAATATTGGATATTATCACAGAAATGAATAAATTTAAGACGAAACCTCTAAATCCAATTGGATATACAGTAAAAATAGAAAAATAAACACTTATATAGTCTTTTGACAATAATATGCTTTATTAGCACATTAATTTATTGGCAAATTGGCACATTAAAGAACTTATGTCAACAAAAGGTAAAGTAAAAGGAATTATTTCCAACTTAGTTACGGTAGAAGTGGATGGAACCGTAGCACAAAACGAAATTGCATACATCGAATTAGGAACTCAAAAACTAATGGCCGAAGTGCTAAAAGTAGTTGGTAAAAATGCTTTCGTTCAGGTTTTCGAAAGCACGCGCGGACTGAAAGTAGGCAACGATGTTGAGTTTTGCGGACACATGCTCGAAGTAACGCTCGGACCTGGTTTGCTTTCGCGCAATTATGATGGACTCCAGAATGACCTCGACAAACTAACCGGTGTTTTTCTTCAACGCGGTGAATATAATTATCCGCTTGATACTGAAAAGTTATGGTACTTTGAACCCCTTGCCAAAGCTGGCGACAAAGTAGAAGCCGGTTCGTGGCTTGGACAAGTGGACGAAAATCATCAGGCGCATAAAATTATGGTGCCTTTCAAATTCGAAGGTTCATACATTGTAAAGTCGGTTGTTGCCGAAGGAGATCACAAAATTTTAGATACTATTGCAATTTTGATTGATGCCGATGGGAAAGAAAATGAAGTAACCATGGTGCAAAAGTGGCCTGTTAAAAAAGCAATTACTGTTCATGTTGAAAAACCACGTCCTTTCAAATTACTCGAAACAGGTGTTCGTATTATCGACACTGCCAATCCGATTGTTGAAGGTGGAACTGGATTTATTCCCGGACCTTTCGGAACCGGTAAAACGGTAATGCAGCATGCCATTTCGAAACAGGCAGAAGCTGATATTGTAGTTATTGCTGCCTGTGGCGAACGTGCCAACGAGGTAGTTGAAATTTTTGTTGAGTTCCCCGAACTCGAAGACCCACATACCGGTCGTAAGTTGATGGAACGTACCATTATTATTGCCAATACATCGAATATGCCCGTTGCATCGCGCGAAGCATCGGTTTATACGGCCATGGCTATTTCGGAATATTACCGTGCCATGGGATTGCGCGTGTTAATGATGGCAGATTCAACTTCGCGATGGGCGCAGGCATTGCGCGAAATGAGTAACCGTATGGAAGAACTTCCGGGTCAAGATGCCTTCCCAATGGACTTATCGGCAATTATTGCCACTTTCTACAGTCGTGCAGGATATGTTTATCTGAAAAATGGACAAACAGGTTCAATTACATTTATAGGAACAGTTTCACCAGCTGGCGGTAACCTCAAAGAACCTGTAACCGAAGGCACTAAAAAAGTAGCCCGCTGTTTCTATGCATTGGAGCAAGCCCGTGCCGACCGCAAACGTTATCCGGCAATTAACCCCATCGACAGTTATTCAAAATATATCGAATATCCTGAATTTGAAGAATATATTTCAAAGCGCATTTCGCCCGACTGGACAAGTAAGGTGAACGAAATGAAAACCATACTTCAACGAGGTAAAGAAGTTCAGGAACAAATAAATATACTAGGTGACGATGGAGTGCCGGTTGATTATCATATTACATTCTGGAAATCGGAAGTAATTGATTTTGTAATTTTGCAACAAGATGCTTTTGATGACGTAGATGCAGTTACGCCTATTGAACGACAGGAATTTATGTTGAATTTAGTCATGGATATTTGTCATGCCGATTTTGATTTCAGTGGTTTTGTTGAAGTTATGGATTATTTTAAACGCATTATCAATGTTTGCAAACAGATGAATTATTCGGTTTTTCATTCCCAAGAATTTGAAAAATATATCGGAGAATTGAATGTGATACTTGCAGAAAGAAAAAAATAAAAAGATGAAAGCAGAAAATCATAAGCATAAACTTTTCAATCTGTTAATTAAAAACGGGGCATTTTGGTCATTTAAAAACGTTGAGTTTAAGAACGTGAGCGATGTTGATTTGGTAGCAAATGCATTACTGTATCTTAATCAAAATGAAATTGAGTTGCTTATAAAATCATATTCCAAATCATTCCTGAAAAAAGTATGGTTGGAGAAAGTGATAATTCAAGATCCATATTTCCATAAACGAAATGTTGAAAGCGCAAAAAAATTATTTGCAATAAAAAATCCTGAAAGATATATTACTTTAAGAATAAATAAATATTACAGGCAATTAGCACAGTAAATCATGGCATTAGCACCTCAAACATCTAAAATATTTGATGCTGTTTGTAAATTAAACTGTATAAAAGATTATGTACTAATTGGTGGTACAGCTCTTTCTTTACAACTAAATACAAGACTTAGTGAGGATTTAGATTTTTGTAAGTGGAAAAAATTAAAATCAGAATCAAACGAAATTGATTTCAGAACAATAAAAAGGGAACTTTCTGCAATTGGAAAGATTGAACATTTTGATATAATTCAGGAGAATCAATTACATATTCTTTTTGAGGGAGTTAAAATATCATTTTATGCTAATCAAAAGTTGAATCCAATTATAAAAATACTTGATTATAAAGATAATTTGAGGATAGCTGACGTTTTTTCAATTGGTGTAATGAAACTTGAAGTTTTGGCAAGAAGATCAGCATTTCGTGATTATTATGATATTTATTGCATTCTTGAATCTGGTTGCGATTTAAAGGAAATGATAAATCAATCTTTAAAATATTCTAAGCATCAATTAAAAACCAAGAGTATTATCAATATGCTTACCGGAATCGAAAGGATAAAAAGTGAAAGTAATTTTAATTTATTATCGCCGAAATATGATATTTCGCCAAATGAATTAACAAGTTACTTCATTGATAAACTTATTCATATTGAAGGAAATAGAAAATAAACAAATAAAATGGCAACAAAAGCATTTCAAAAAATTTACACCAAGATAATTCAGATTAACAAAGCGACTTGTACGCTTCATGCAACTGGAGTAGGCAACGAGGAGTTAGCTACCGTAAATGGAAAATTAGCTCAGGTGGTGAAAATTATGGGCGAAGAAGTTACTTTGCAAGTTTTTAGCGGCACCGAAGGTATCCCTACCAATGCAGAAGTAATTTTTTTGGGCAAAGCGCCATCGCTTAAAGTGAGCGAACAATTGGCGGGGCGGTTTTTCAATTCGTTTGGCGACCCCATTGATGGCGGACCTGAAGTGGAAGGAGAAGAACGCGAAATTGGCGGACCTTCGGTGAATCCCGTTCGCCGAAAACAGCCATCTGAACTTATTGCAACCGGTATTGCAGGTATCGATTTGAACAACACATTGGTTTCCGGACAAAAAATTCCTTTTTTTGCTGACCCCGATCAACCATTTAATCAAGTTATGGCTAACGTGGCTTTGCGTGCCAAAACCGATAAAATTATACTTGGTGGTATGGGTTTAACCAACGATGATTACCTGTATTTCAAAAATGTATTTAACAATGCCGGTGTGCTCGACCGTATTGTGAGTTTTGTGAATACAACTGAAAATCCACCAGTCGAACGCTTATTAATTCCTGATATGGCGTTGACGGCTGCAGAGTATTTTGCAGTTGATAAAAACGAAAAAGTATTGGTTCTACTTACCGATATGACATCGTATGCAGATGCTTTGGCAATTGTATCGAATCGTATGGATCAGATTCCTTCGAAAGATTCCATGCCGGGCTCGCTTTATTCCGATTTGGCAAAAATCTACGAAAAGGCGGTGCAATTTCCTGCCGGAGGTTCTATTACCATTATTGCGGTAACCACGCTTTCGGGCGGCGATATCACACACGCCATTCCCGATAATACCGGTTATATTACCGAAGGACAGTTGTTCTTGCGTCGCGATACCGATGTTGGTAAAGTTATTGTCGATCCTTTCCGTTCGCTTTCACGCTTGAAACAGTTGGTAATCGGTAAAAAAACACGTGAAGATCATCCGCAGGTAATGAATGCTGCTGTCCGACTGTTTGCCGATGCCGCCAATGCCAAAACAAAACTTGAAAATGGTTTTGACCTGACTGATTATGATGATCGCACCTTAGCCTTTGCCAAAGATTATTCTTTAAAATTACTGGCAATTGATGTCAACATTGATACAACCAAAATGTTGGATGTAACTTGGGAAATGCTTGCTGACCATTTTAAACCTGCAGAGGTAAATATTAAGCAGGAACTGGTGGATAAATATTGGAAATAGTTACCAAATATTTTGTTACAATAACCTTATATGTATGTCTGATGTTGTGAAATTTAATGAAATAGAAAGCAAAATAATTACTTTTCGTAATCAAAAAGTGCTTTTAGACTTTGATGTGGCAGAGCTTTACGGAGTTGAAACCAAGCGTGTGAACGAAGCAGTAAAGAACAATCCTGAGAAATTTCCTTATGGATATGTAATTGAATGAAGTGAATCTGAGTTTTCAGATTTGCGGTCGAAAATTTCGACCGCAAAAATATCGAAAACGCGAACAGTGCCAAAAGCATTTACAGAAAAAGGTCTTTATATGCTGGCAACAATTCTGAAAAGCAAAATAGCTACAGAAACCACTATCGGAATCATCGAAACGTTTACAAAACTAAGGGCATTTACACAAACTGTTTCACAACTAATTGAAACTAAAGAAGAAAAAGTTCAAAAAACATTACTGAAGCAAAGCAGTGAATTAATTTCTGAAATACTTGGCAACGATAAAGATATTGCTGAAACTGAAACAACTATTGAATTAAATTTGGCGGTACTTAAATTCAAACATACTATTAAAAGGAAAAACAATAATGATGAGGTTCACGAAGAGGTACCAATTTATATAAAAATCAAATAATTAAGTCTTTATTTAATAGAAAAAGACAAATATTTATGGCATTACAATTTCAATATAATAAAACGGCATTACAATCTTTAGAAAAAAATCTGAAGATGCGTGTTCGTGCTTTGCCTACCATTAAAAATAAAGAAAGTGCATTGCGAATGGAAGTAAAACGCGCCAAAGATGACATTCTGAAATTAGAACAGGAGTTGGAACAGCGCATAGCAGCTTACGACAAAATGCTGGCTTTGTGGGGTGAGTTTGATACATCGCTTTTGCAAGTGGAAGATGTAAAGATGAGCATAAAAAAAATTGCCAGTGTTCGTATTCCCGTATTGGATGAAGTTGTTTATAAAACCAAACTTTTCAGTTTATTCAATTCGCCTAAATGGTTTGCCGATGGAATTACACTAATCAAAGAGCTGGCACAGATAGGCATTGAACAGGAATTCTCAGTACAAAAAATGAATTTACTTGAGCATGCCCGTAAAAAGACAACTCAAAAAGTGAATCTGTTCGAGAAAGTGCAAATTCCGGGATACGAAGATGCTATACGTAAAATTAAACGATTTATGGAAGATGAAGAAAATCTTTCAAAATCGTCTCAGAAAATTGTGAAATCGCGTCAGGAAAAATTGAAGGAGGCTGAATTATGATAGTGAAAATGAAACGCTATTCATTTTTGGTGTATCACCGGCAATACACTGAATTTCTTGAAAAACTCAGGGAAACAGGAGTGTTACACGTGATTGAGAAACCTGAAGGAATTGCTGAAAACGATGCTTTGCGTGACAAAATGCAGTTAGCAGCCAGGGTAAAAACAGCAATTAAACATATTGAAAAGTTGATTCCAAAAGGAGTGATTCCAAAAACGGAAAATACTTCTGATAATGGTTTGGAATTGCTGATTAATATTGAAAATAAATTTGCAGCTAAAGAATTATTGGAACAAAAGCTGCAGCTTGCCGAACGTGACCGCGATCGCATGGAAGTTTGGGGCAGATTCAGTCTCGAAAGGTTACAAAATTTAAAAGATGCTGGTTTTGTGTTGACCTTTTTTAGTTGTAATCTTCGAAAGTTCGATCAGGAATGGGAAGTACTTTATAATGCGTTTGAGATTGATACTGTTGGAACTACCCGTTATTTTATTACTATAACTCAACTTGGCGAAGCTGTTGACATAGATGCAGATCCTGTGAAACTTTCATCTAAAACAGCCGAACAACTTGACATTGAAATTATTTCATTGCGAGAAACTATAGAAAAAGAAAAATCAGATTTGATCAATTTGGCTGTCGACAACAAATTTGGTTTGAAAGACTTTCAGGCTAAGGTGATGAGCGAAATTGATTTTTCGAATGTAATATTGAACACTCAAGCTGAAGCCGATGAAAAAGTGATGTTGCTCGAAGGCTGGTGTCCCGAAGAATCTGAAACTCTATTGAACGGATATCTCGAAGCATCGGGTATTTACTACGAAACTGCCCAGCCTACCGAAGGTGATAAGGTGCCTGTTAAGCTTAAAAATAATGCTTTTGCCAAATTATACGAAATGATCGGCGAATTGTATGATATGCCCAATTATCACGAAATTGATTTAACTCCTTTCTTTGCACCTTTTTATATGCTCTTTTTCGGGTTATGTCTGGGAGATGCAGGATATGGTTTTATTTTGGTGTTAATAGCAATTTTTGCACGCAGAAAAGTAAAACCCGCGTTGAAACCAATTTTATCTTTAGTGGCATGGTTGGGTGGTGCCACTGTAATTCTGGGAACGGTAAGTGGAACCTTTTTTGGTTATAACCTTTTAGAGTCTGAAATATCCTGGCTCGAAACAATAAAAGTTTTTATGCTTAATTCCGATCAATTATTTTACACGGCATTAATTATTGGTGTAGTACAAATAATGTTTGGCATGATACTCAAAGCTGTAGGTAAAGTTCGCCGTTTTGGTTTTGCGAACTCTCTTTCAACCTGGGGCTGGATAATAGTTTTATTAGGATGCGGAGGAGCTTATGCGCTTTCAAATTTTGCGGGACTTCAGCCCGAAATTGCGAAATGGACTTATATGGTTACAGGAGGAATTGGCGGACTTTTAATATTTGTTTTAAATAATATTAAACGTAATCCATTAATAAATATAGGAGCTGGTTTGTGGGATACTTACAATATGGCAACGGGATTATTGGGTGATGTTTTATCATATATCCGATTGTTTGCATTAGGAATTTCAGGAGCTGTTATGGGTTTTGTATTTAATGATCTGGCAATTCAACTAAGTGGTGATATACCGGTTTTAAGTCCGCTGATAATGATTTTAATTATGCTCTTAGGACACAGCATCAATATATTTATGTCAGGATTAAGTGCATTTGTGCATCCCATGCGTTTAACATTTGTCGAATTTTATAAAAACTCAGGATTTGAAGGAGGTGGGAAAAAATACAAACCATTTTCGAAATATAAAGAAAAAGAGTCTCTGTTTTAAAAAATTGAAATAAAAAAAAGTAATAAATAATAAAAACAAAATTAAAAACAAAATTATGGAACCAATTATTTTGGCTTATATCGGAATCGGTTTAATGGTTGGATTAGCCGGCGTAGGAAGTGCATTCGGGGTAACAATTACAGGAAATGCAGCTATCGGAGCATTGAAAAAAAATGCCGATGCATTTGGTAACTATATGGTATTGAGTGCCCTTCCAGGTACTCAGGGATTGTACGGTTTCCTTGGTTATTTTTTATTAGCAAGCAAATTAACCCCTGATATGACTTGGGGAGCAGCAGCAGCCGTTTTCGGAGCAAGTATTGCCTTAGCCCTCACAGGGTTATTTTCTGCCATTCGTCAGGGACAGGTTTGTGCCAACGGTATTGCCGGTATCGGCTCAGGTTACGATGTGTTTGGAAAAACATTGATTTTAGCTGTTTTCCCCGAATTGTATGCTATTGTTTCATTAGCAGCAGTTTTTATGATCGGAAACGCCATCTAAAACAAACAGTTAATTGTTAAGAAGCTCAAACGTTACTGCGTTTGAGCTTCTCGTATTTTGGTTTTCATTCAAAAAAAGTTACTTTTGTGTAGTTATTACATGAAAAAAAAATAATGAAGAAAAAAACCGCAAATTTAAAATCAATATTCCAAAAATTGCGTTTTCAATACCGCGTTTCGGTGTTGAACGAGAATACGCTCGAAGAATCGTGGTACATAAGGCTATCACGATTAAATGTCATTTTTTTTACTTCTGCGTTGGGTTTATTTACTTTTATTGTCATTACGGTTCTTATTTTTACAACTCCTATCCGCTATTATTTACCTGGCTACGGCGATTCAGGAAACAGGGGAAGTATTATTCACGAGTCGATGAAAACCGACTCGTTGTTTTCACAAATTGAATTACAATCGGGTTATCTTGATGTTATTAAAGGTGTGATATCCGGTAATTTAAAAGCCGATTCAATTCATAAACTCGATTCGGTATCACTGAAGCAACAAGCAGAATTAATGCTCGAAAAATCGAAAGCCGAAAAAGAATTTATAAAAAAATACGAAAGCGAAGAAAAATATAACTTATCAACTATTGCCGCTAAACCGAATGAAAACATGTATGTTTTTTTTCGACCCACAAAAGGTGTTATTTCTTCTATGTTTAATATGACCGAAAAGCAGTTTGGGATTTATATGATAACTTCGCCCAACGAAACTGTGGTGAGTGTTCTTTCAGGAACCGTAGTTTATACTGCTTTTACTTTTGATTATGGCTGGGTTATTCAGGTACAGCACGAAAATAATTTTATTTCGATATACAGAAATAACACAAGGTTGCTCAAAAAAACCGGCGACAATGTAAAAGCCGGTGAAGGAATTGCTATTACCGGTGAGGGTGCCGATAATAAAACAGGCGTTCAGTTTTATTTTGAACTTTGGCAGCAAGGTAAACCGGTTAATCCGGAGGATGTAATAATTTTTTAGAGAACAGCCTCCAGCCCCTAAAGGGGATAAAAAAGTTAATTTGTTGATTTTGAGTTCAAATTTCTAACTTTATATTTCTTATTTCTAACTTAGTTAATGTCTGAAAATAAAAAACAAATAGCAATTCTGGGTTCTACCGGTTCTATCGGAACGCAGGCATTAGCAGTTATAGCCAACAATAATTCGTTGTTTGAAGTGTACGCATTGACAGCTAATAATCAAGTGGATATGCTGATTGAACAAGCGCGTAAGTTTCAGCCCGAAATGGTTGCCATAGCCAATGAATCGCATTATCTCAAACTTAAAGAAGCATTGTCCGATTTACCAATTAAAGTTTTTGCCGGAAGCGATTCAATAGCCCAAATTGCTGAAATGCAACCCATTGACATTATCCTTGCTGCCATGGTAGGTTATTCGGGATTAAAGCCAACCATCAATGCTATTAAAGCCGGAAAGAAAATTGCATTAGCCAACAAAGAAACATTGGTTGTTGCCGGTGAATTGATTTGTGATTTGGTGCTGAAACACAATTCGGTAATTATACCCGTTGATTCCGAACATTCAGCTATTTTTCAATGTTTGACCGGCGAAGGAAATAATCCTGTTGAAAAGCTGATTCTTACCGCTTCGGGAGGTCCGTTTCGAACAAAATCGATGCACGAACTGGAACATGTAACCAGTGCTCAGGCACTAAGGCATCCTAATTGGGATATGGGCGCAAAAATTACTGTCGATTCGGCGAGTATGATGAATAAAGGTTTCGAAATCATTGAAGCCAAATGGCTTTTTGGCGTTTCGCCCGAACAAATTGATGTGGTAGTTCATCCCCAATCTATTATTCATTCGATGGTTCAGTTTACCGATGGATCGATAAAAGCCCAACTCGGACTGCCGGATATGAAATTACCAATTCAATATGCTTTTACTTATCCCGACCGAATTAAAACTAATTTTCCCCGTCTCGATTTTAATATTTGCGCTCAGTTCACTTTCGAACAACCCGATATGGAACGATTCCGAAATCTGGCTTTTGCTTATTATGCCATGGAAAAGGGAGGGAACATGCCTTGTATTCTGAATGCAGCGAATGAAATTGTGGTTGCGGAATTTCTGAAAGATAAAATAGGGTTTCTTCAAATGAGCGATATCATCGAAAAAGTATTAGCCAAAGCAGAATATATTGCCCATCCTGCTTATGAAGATTATGTAAAAACAGACACACTCGTTCGCAAACTTACAAAGGAGTTTATTTAACTCAGAAAGAATATTTTTTTTCAGATAAAAGGGAATATATGACTAATTGACAGTGTCAGCATACAACAATCAAAAAATAACTATATTAATTACGCTTTTAGCAACAGTTGCAATACAAATGATAGTGCTAAACATAAACGCACGATATTTGTAGTATTCGTATCTCCCCCAAAAGCATTTCTTTAGTTGATATGCTATGTCGGGATTTAGGTTTTGAAACGACATTATTCACAATTACTCTGAAAAAGATATAATTCAGAGCAAATAAAAATTTATGGAAACTTTTTTAATCAGAGCATTACAGTTAATTCTCAGTTTATCGATTTTGGTGTTTTTACACGAATTCGGTCATTTTTTCTTTTCAAGGCTTTTCAAAGTACGTGTTGATAAGTTTTATATGTTTTTCAATCCGAATTTTTCGCTGATACGGGCAAAAAAAATCAACGGGAAATGGCAGATTAGATATTTTGCAAAGAACGTGCCGGCAAATGAACGCCCCAAACACGATGCCAACGGAGATATTTTGCACGACTCGAAAGGCAAAACAGTGTATGAACCCATCCCCTTAAATGAATTATCGGATGACGATTGGCGCAAATATCCCGAAACTACAGAGTGGGGTATCGGTTGGTTACCATTGGGCGGATATTGCAAAATTGCCGGAATGATTGATGAATCGATGGATAAAACACTTATGGCTCAGGTACCTCAAACCTGGGAATATCGATCACGACCTGTATGGCAACGACTCCCGATTATTATCGGTGGTGTGTTGGTCAATTTCATTTTGGCACTGGTCATTTATTCGGCAGTTCTCTTTACTTGGGGAAAGGAATATCTACCTTTTGAAAATGCCAAATATGGACTTAATTTCTCTCAAACATTTTTAGAAAATGGATTTAAAAACGGGGATAATATTATTGCAATTGATGGACAAACTGTTGAACAACGCTCAGATGTTATTGAAAGCATTTTAATTGACGGGAAACAAAATGTTACCCTGTGGCGCGATGGACAGAAAGTGGAAATACAACTTCCGTCGGATATTGCTCAGAAAGTATTAGCGAGTGAAGAATTAAATTTAGTTTCAGTACGTTACCCTTTCGTTATCGAAGAGGTCTCAGCCGGAAGTCCGGCTGCGGATGCTAAACTTCAGCAAGGTGACAGCATTGTTGGCATTAATGGGAAACATTTGTTCATATTTCAGGATATAGCTGCGGAGTTAGATGCCTCGAAAAACGCTAAAATCGAAATTTCGTATTTTCGTAACGGTCAGTTAATGCAATCTGAATTGCAGGTAACTGAAAACGGGAAACTTGGTGTGGGATTAAAATCACCATACCAGTTTTTTCAGACTAAAAAAATCGAATATGGATTTTTTGAATCAATTCCTGCGGGCATAAGTCTCGGATGGGAAACACTTTCGAGTTATGTGAAACAATTTAAACTTGTGTTTTCAAAAGAAGGCGCTAAACAGCTGGGTGGTTTTGGGGCTATTGGAAAAATGTTTCCAAAATTTTGGGATTGGCAAATTTTTTGGTCCATGACGGCATTACTTTCTATTATTCTTGCATTTATGAACTTTTTACCCATACCGGCTTTGGATGGCGGTTATGTGTTATTCCTGCTTTACGAAATGTTTACCGGACGAAAACCTACCGATAAGTTTTTAGAGTATGCTCAAACAACCGGAATGCTACTTTTAATGGCACTTCTGATTTTTGCCAACGGCAATGATATTTTTAGGGCAATTTTTAAATAGTTGATTGGTTGATTGGTTAATTGGTTAATTCGTTAATTCGTTGATTGGTTAAATCGTTGATTGGTTTCCCGATAGCTATCGGGAGGTTAATTGGTTAACAGAAATCAAATGAAAAACTTAACTGATTTACCCATTAAAAAAAGCAATTATTAATATGAAACCTACAATTCTTTGTTACACTAAATGCGGAACTTGCCAGAAAGCCGAAAAATGGTTAAAAGCGAACAAAATTGTATATACTTATCGTCCAATAAAAGAAGAAAATCCAACGAAAGAAGAACTGACAGTTTGGATTAAGAAGAGTGGTTTGCTTGTTAGTAAGTTTTTCAATACCAGTGGATTGCTTTATAAAGAAAAAAATATGAAGGATAAAGTGAAAACTTTGTCCGAAAATGAATTGATTAATATTTTGGCATCAAACGGATTGATGGTAAAACGTCCGATATTGTGGTTTGGCGACAAAGTGCTGGTGGGTTTTAAAGAAGAAGAGTGGGAAGACTTATTTTCAAAATAAAGTTCGTAACAATACTTTTCAAAATAAAATATGAGGCTGCCTGAATAAATCTGACAGCCTCAGTTGTTTATTTTGGACATAAAAAATCAAAATATAAGTTCTCCGAAATACTCGGGACAATGAAAATCAGGATTTTTTGTGTTAATAGCATTCCACGAAAGATAATGAGGTTTTGAACTTCCGTCGGCACATTTGTAGAAGTTGGCTGCGAGTTTATCTGGAAAGTTATTTATGTCAATACCCAAAACAGTAAACGGAATTTTAACCGTGAGTTGCCACTCTGATTTCCCTTCTTTTTCAGTAAAAGTTTTGCGTCCTAACGAAGCATAGCGGTCGATTTTATTCATTTCTTCTGCTGTGAAAGGTGTAATATTTTCATTGCGACTTATGCGTGAAGTTGCTAAGCAGGTACCTATGCAGTTGAATTCGAAATTCATGTACGCCTTTCTTTCGGCTAATTTGCAGAAGAATTCAACACAACTGTCCTGCCACACCGGGTCGTGATCGTTTGCAAATTGAGCCCGAATATTTTCTTCTGTAACTTCAAAATAAATGAAAATTGCGTCATTCGAACGGGCTATTTGAAAACCGCAGTCAGGTTTAACACCATACTGCTCAAGCCAGTTCACGGCATCAACTTTTTCGGGGTTTAAAATATTTAATATTCCGACAGCCATTTCTGCCGTTGCATTATCAAGAGCAGATAAATAATTGATTTTTAATGATTTCATTTTTTAGACTAAAGACAAAAACAAGAATGTGCTAATGTGTCCGTTCGATAATGAGATAATTGACAATTATAATTGAACGCAAAACATAACACTTGAAATGTTAAACCCCAAACAAATTAATTCCCCGGTTTATACTCCACAAATGCTTCGATAGCTTCGTAAGATGCCAACCCAAGTTTATTATACAGGTCGGCGGTGGCTTTATTTCGTTCTTCGGCACGCTGCCAGAACAGTCGTTCGTCGCCACCCATAAACGGAGCACTTTCCATTTGTGATTGATGTTTCAGAATTGAATTGCGTTTGCTGCGCAGTTGTTCGGGACTCATTGGTACAGCCATTTCAATGTGGTCTATTTCCCATTCAGCCCATGCACCTCTGTACATCCAGATTCGGCAATCCTTCATCCATTGTTCGTTTTTTAGTTCAGCAATAGCGGCTAAGGCAGCATTCAGACAAACTTTATGTGTTCCGTGCGGGTCGGCAAGGTCGCCCGCAACAAATATCTGATGCGGTTCAATTTTAGTAAGCAATTCGATGGTTTTATGTACATCAATTTCAGTAAGTTTACCTTTTTGCACTTTACCGGTTTCGTAAAATGGTAAATCGAGAAAATGAATATTTTCAGGTTTTGCACCTACAAACCGGCAAGCTCCCCGTGCCTCTTCCCTGCGTATTTGCCCTTTAATATAAAGTATTTCACTTGAATCAGTATCGCCTGTACTTTTCTTGTTTTTTAAAAAATCCAGAGATGAATCGAATATTGAAATTAAATTTTTGGAATCAGAGTCGTAGTTATTAATTAAATTTTTAACCACTGATATCGACCGAATTACTTCATCGTCACCAACAGCAATATTGCCAGATGTCTGATAAACTACATGTACTTCATGTTTCTGATCAACCAAACGCTGGAATGTTCCACCCATCGATATTACATCATCATCAGGGTGGGGGCTGAAAATCACCACACGTTTCGGAAATGGTTTGGCTCTTTCGGGACGATGCGTATCATCTGCATCGGGTTTGCCCCCCGGCCAACCGGTAATGGTGTGCTGAAGGTCGTTAAAAATACGGATATTTACATCGTAAGCCGAACCGTAGAGCGAAAGAAGTTCATCAAGTCCATGTTGATTGTAGTCTTTATTGGTTAGTTTCAGAATAGGTTTATTGGTTTGCGTACATAACCACACAATGGCACGGCGAATCATTTTATCAGTCCAGTCGCACGGACCAACTAACCAAGGGTAACTTAGACGGGTAAGCATTTGAGCAGCATCAAGGTCGAGTACTGCTTTGGCATTTTTGTGTATTTGTAATATTGATGCAGGAACGTTGTCGTCCACTTTTCCTTCAATTACTTCTTTTAAAATAGTAGCTTTGTATTCGCCCCAAGCCGACAGAATTACTTTCTTTGCATTAATAATCGTTGAAAGACCAATAGTGATGGCACTTGCAGGAACTTCAGACATTGAATTGTAAAATTGCTTCAAATCACGCCTTGAAACATGGTCGAGCAACATTAAACGGGTAATTGAACTGACTTGAGAGCCGGGTTCATTGTATGCAATATTGCCTATCAAACCTATACTTACCAACACTAAATCGAGATTTCCGAAATTTTCAATTTGCTGTTCATATTTCCGGCAGAATTCATAAATATTCGATCGGTCAATATTAAAATCGGGGGTGTAAAAATTTGCCGGATTGAAATCTACTTTGTTCAGCAAATGCTCCCGAAGTAGTCTTGAGTTTGAATGCTGTAGGGGGTTCGAAAGCGGGAAAAATTCGGTAACATTAAATACGATTACATTTGAAAAACTCAAGCCTTCTTTTTTGTGTAATCTTACAAGTTCAGCATAAACATCGAGGGGTGAAGAGCCGCCCGAAAGCCCGAGTACACAATTTTCGCCGGCATTTTTTTTGCTTATAATCAGTTCTGCTATTTCGCAGGCTATAACCCGAGCACCTTCTTTTTCATTATTATAAATCTCGGTACGGAGTTTTTCGTAACGTGTTTGACGCAGGTTCTCGAACGCATCCGAAGGTCGGTAATAACGTTCAGGAATACGCTCGAAAGTTATTTTTGAACTTAAATTGAAATTCATTATTTATTTTTTAAATAAGGTTAATTTATTTTCAGGGCAAGTTGTATAATGAAAGATATTAGAACCAAAAACAATCCCGATAGCGTTCGACTGATCTCACTCCGATAGCTATCGGCGAAGTCCATCGGGACAAGAGCCAAGAACAATCCCGATTCCCGTCCCGATTTATCGCGAAAACCCAAACCCGAAACCCGAAACCCGAAACCCAGCATATTCTGATTTATCGGGAAAACGCGAAACAATGATTGTATTAAATCATTTGATGTTGAATTTCATGCAAAAATAAAGAATTATTTTCAAATTATTCAATCTGAAAGGTACAATTTTTTTTGTAGGAATAATTCAAGAATAAGAATTGGACGCTTTATTAACCCATTAGCACAACTTGCTGATTAATAATTCCTTTTATTTCACCCACATTGTAAACAATTAAAACAGTAGGATCGAAGGTGAAATTGAGTAATGAGCAAAAGTTAAACACAAGATGGAGTATAAAGTTCGTCAGGATTTGCTTGTTTGGAAAGTAGATAATCCTAATGGTGTGATGAACGCTATCGGCGAAGTATAGTCAATCAATTACCGATAAGTAAGATGTTGTAAAAAGAAATCTCTGAAAAAAGCCGGTATCAACTAACTTAGAAAAATTAATTTTCAGCCGTTTGTGCCCGACTCTGTTCAGGAATTCTTTTTTATTTCAAGAAAATATAAACTGCGAATAGGAAACTAAACTTTTTTAACTGAAACGGCATTTAGTCCTTTGCGCCCTTGTTCAAGTTCAAAAGTAACCATGTCGCCCTCTTTCACGTCCTGCAATAATCCTTTGAAGTGAACAAAATATTTTTCCTGCGTTCCGGTTTCTTTGATAAAACCAAAACCCTTCGAGTCATCGTAGAAGTCAACGCGTCCGTTTCTGATGGACGGAAGTACTTCATCTTCTCTTCTCGAAACGCCGATTTCAATAGTTGAAGCATCAACAATTCTTTTTTTGGAGGGATCGGGAGGGGTGTTGCTAATATTGCCGTTTTCGTCAACATAAGCTATCATGTTGTCGAAGCCGCCATTTGAAGGGTTCAGTTTCCTGTCCTCCATTTTTTTCTGTTTATCTTTTCGTTTTTTTAAAAGTTTTTTTTCTTTTTCCTGCTTAATAAATGAGTTTTGGGATTTAGCCATTGAACTGAAAGTTTTTTTTAATGATGTAAAAATATTTTGAAGTAATTACTTGTGAAATTAGAACATTTTTTCTCTGAAAGTTATTGATTGGTACATTTCAACCCAAATAAATGGAGTCGTTTTAACTTTATAGCGATGGTAATGTCATAATTACGCTGTAAAGATACAATAAAAAATGATATATTTTTATTGCACATTCGTAGTCATTTAAAAAACGGATTATAGGCTGTTTTATTTAACATTTAATGTCTATCGGCTTTTGCAGCCAATGAAATAAATTTAACTCAAATATTTTAGTACATGACAAAAATTATATAGCGATATAATTATTTGATATTCAATAAAATAGTTGTCTTTTTATTTGGTAAAGACCTTGAAATTTCGTATCTTTATAGCTAATTATCAATCAGTTATAATGAAAACGAAAGATTCCAAGGTCTCGCACAAAAGTAGTGATTTAACCTCAGTTTTGGTTGAGCACTTCGGTAAAAGTTTAAACTTAGCCCGTATAAGGTTCATTAGTTTGTTTATCTGTGCTCTTTGT